>JACYLR010000066.1 GCA_015272465.1 Gloeomargaritaceae cyanobacterium C42_A2020_066 | reverse complement strand
CGCAGCTTGGCCCCGGCCGGCCCGCCGGATCGGGTCTTCACCAGTCCGGCCCTGCGTTGTCGGCAAACGGTGACCTATCTTCTGCGTCCTTGGTTCGATCACCCTGTCCGTCTCGATGTGCGGCAGGATCTGCGGGAACTGGATCAGGGCATCCTCCGGGGACTGACCTGGGCTGAAGCCGAACAGCGCTACCCCCAGCTTTGCCAGCAGTTGCTGAGGACACCAACCCTGATCCCAATCCCTGGGGCTGAATCCCCAGCGGCCGGCCGGCAGCGCGCCGAGGCGTTTCTGGCTTCACTGTTGACCGAGGCTCAACCGGGGGAAACCCATTGGGTGGTGAGTCACGCGGGCTTTTTGATGCATCTCATCTCCGCCCTCCTAGGCTGTCCCCAAACCTGGGGTTTGGACATCTACCCCACCGCAGTCTTTGAATTTGCCCTGGACGTGAGCGAGGGGCGGCCGGCCGGACTGGAAGCCTGGAACCCCAGTCGCTGGCGGATCGGGCGCTTCAACGGGACGGATCACCTGGGGTGGGCTTTGGACGGGTGAGAATCCCCTGGGTCGGGCTGAACAACAAAGCCAATAGGAACAGACCAAAGACCACCAAGGCAATCGCCGGGCCAGAGGGCAGGTTGAGGTAGTAGCTGAGGTAGAGGCCGGCCACAGAACTGCCTATCCCGAAAACAGCGCCCAACAGCATCATCTGATGCAGTTCCCGCACCAGTAAATAGGCTGTGATCGCTGGCCCCACCAGCAGGGTAATCACCAGAATCACCCCCACCGCCTGCATCCCGACAATGATCGCCAGGGTGATCAGGGCCATCAGTCCCACGTACAGGGTGCGCACGGGCAGGCCGGCCGCCTCTGCCCCGAGGCGGTCAAAGGTATAGAACAGGAACTCCTTGTAAAACAGGGTGACAATGCCCAAGACAAGGAGCGTAATGAGACCCATCTGGACAAGATCCGTCAGCGTAGTGCCCAGGATGTCCCCAAACAGGAGGTGCTCCAAATCCAGGCGACTGCGGAGCAAGGTAAACAGCAGAATCCCCAGCGAGAGAAAACTGGAGAAGGTGAGGGCCATCGCTGAATCGACTTTGACCCGCGACTGGGTACGAATCCAGGCGGTGACAAACGTGCTGCACATCCCCGAAACAAACGCCCCTAGCAACATATCCACCCGAAAAAACTGGGCCACCACCAGGCCCGGCAGCACTGCGTGGGCAATCACATCCCCCAACAGGGCCATCCGCTGCACGATCAGATAGGTGCCCACCACTGGGCAGAGCAGACCACTGATCAGGCCGCTGGCCAAGGCGAGGCGCATGAATTCGTAGCGCAGGGGATCGAGAAGGAACACGGAATCTGGGGTGGACTCTAGGGCTAACAGGCGAGGAAAGGGGTGTGGGGATCGGCCAGGATTGCCCCCAGGCTTTCACCATAGGCCCGCTGGATGTTCTCCAGGGTCATGGCCTGGTGGGGCGGTGCATCGGCAATCACACGCCGGTTCAGCACCAGAAGTCGATCGTATTGGGTGAGGACGGGGCCCCACTCGTGGCTGCACACCAGTAGGGTCTTGCCCAGGGATTTCAGGGTCATAAACACCTGCAACAGGAGGGCCTCTGTCGGTTTGTCCACCCCCGCAAACGGCTCGTCCAGAAAGATCAAATCCGCGCCTTGGGCCAGGGCACGGGCCAGGAAAATCCGCTGCTGTTGCCCTCCAGAGAGTTCGTTAATGGGGCGATGGCGGTAGGCCCACATCCCCACCTGCTCTAGGGCATCCTGCACCCGTTGCTGATCCTGGGCCGTGGGTTTGCCAAACCATCCCATCGCCGTCGTGCGGCCCAACATCACCACCCGGCCGGCCGTGATCGGGTAGTCCCAGTCAATTTGGGAGCGCTGGGGCATGTAGGCGACTTGCTGCCGCTGGCGAGGCAGGGGGCGTCCCCGAAACAACACCCGGCCGGCCGCTATCGGGATCAGTCCCAGCAGGGCCTTGAGAAGGGTACTTTTACCGGCCCCGTTTGGCCCAATCAACCCCACCAATTCCCCATCCCCCAAGCGGAGGCTGACGTTTTCTAAGGCCAGCAACCCCCGGTATTGGACAGATAACTGACAGACCTCTAACATGGGGCATCAGAGAATGGGAATCATTTTTACTGGAAATTCCCTAATATCATAAGCGGTCTGGAGGGCGACATGGCGAGTCAGACGGGAAAGTTTGGGAAACATCCAAGCCAAATCGGCTGGCGTTGGTTGGGTGTCCTGGCCCTGGGTCTGGGTGCCTGCGGGCCGGCCGCCCTCACCCCCAATGCTCGACCCCAGGTGGTGGCGGTGGGGGGCGTCCTCTGTGACCTCACCCGCAAAGTGGCCAAGGACACAGTGGATCTCACCTGCCTGCTGGAACCTGGCCAAGACCCCCACACCTACGAACCGACCTCACAGGATCGCAAGGCCCTAGAGACGGCTCAATTGGTGCTCTATCCCGGCTATGACCTGATACCCACGATTGATCAACTGGTGCGGGCGGCCCAAACTCCTACCCCCAAAATCGCTGTCTTTGAGCAGGCTGTTCCCAAGCCGTTGATGGGCGGGGGACACGACCACGACCATGAGCACGGTCACGAGGGGGAGCAGACCGACTCCACAGGCGATGCCGATCATGATCATGACCATGAACACGATCACGATCATGCCGATGACAAGGCCAAAACCACTGCGACCGCGGAGCATGACCCCGAGGCTCAAGTCCCCGATCCCCATGTTTGGAATGACGTCCGCAACGGGATTGCAGCAGTCGGGGTGATTGAAACGGCTCTAACTCAACTGGTTCCCCAAGAGGCCGAGCGCTATCAAACCCAGGCCAGTGCCCTGACCGCCACATTGACCAAGCTGGATGGTTGGGTGCGACAACAGATCGGCACCATTCCTCCGGCCCAACGCAAGCTGGTCACCACCCACGATGCCCTAAGTTACTACGCCCAAGCCTATAACCTGCCGATTGAGGGCGTGCTCCAGGGGGTCACGACTGACGGCCGGCCGACCCCCACCCGGATTGCCCAACTGGCGGATCAGATTCGCAAAGCAGGTGTCCCAGCCATCTTTATTGAATCCACGGCTAATCCCGACTTGATCAACACGGTGGCCAAGGAAGCTGGGGTCAAGGTGGCCAGCGACCCCCTGTGGGTGGAAGGGCCGGGGGAACTGGGCAGTGGGGCCGACACCTACATTGGCATGATTGCAACCAATACCTGCGTGATTGTCACCAACCTGGGGGGCACCTGCCAGCCCTTTACCGCCGCCCAGGAGGCGGGTACTCGCCCGTAGAACCGGGGCATCTCCATCTCCGTCAACGGCCTTGGTCAGAACTGAGGACTAGGGCCGGCCGGGAAGTCCGTGGGGTACGATAGGCATGGTCTTTTAGGGTGGCTTTCCATGTCCGACGAACAGCTTAAACGGCGCATCCAAGAACATGTCCGCCGTACCTCCAGCAGTAACCTGGATCGGGCAGCCCAGGAACAGGAACAGAAAAAGGCCAAAATCCTGGATCACCTCAAGCGATCCACCCCCTAGATCATGGTCAGCCATCCCGTGAATTGTGCCGTGGACTGTATTGACGGTTGTGTGTTGGGGGATGACTGTCCTCACCGAGAGCACTTGGCCGCGGCCCTGCGGTTTATTGCCCAGACCTCGGTTGATGACATGGTGGAGCTATCTCAGGACACGGCTCCCCAGCGGATGCTGCGCCAGTTGGAGCGCCAAGTGGATGCCCAGGTGAATCCCTGGGAACCGAATGGGTGACAGCCCAGCACTGGAACCCCAAGACTGGTCGGCCCAGTGCTACGCGGAACACGCCGCCTTTGTCCCCGACCTAGGCCGTGATTTGTTGGACTGGCTCCAGCCGCAACCGGGAGAACGGATTCTGGACTTGGGGTGCGGGGATGGTCTGCTCACCCAATGCCTGCAAACCCTGGGCTGTTCCGTCCTGGGTATCGATGCCAGCCCAGATATGGTGACGGCGGCCGGCCGGCGGGGTCTCCAAGTCCAGCAGATGGATGGCCAGGCCCTCACCTTTGTGGGCGAATTTGATGCGGTCTTCAGCAACGCGGCCCTCCACTGGATGACCCGGCCGGCCGCGGTGGTAGAAGGTGTGTGGCGTGCCCTCAAACCCGGGGGGCGGTTTGTGGGAGAACTGGGCGGGGCAGGCAATGTCGCTGCGATCCAAACAGCACTACATACCGTCTTGGGACGCTGGGGCATAGCCGCCGCAGGTCTTAACCCGTGGTTTTTCCCCAATACTGAAACCTACCGGGCCTGCCTGGAGGCTGGGGGCTTCCGGGTCGATCGCATGCAGCTTTTTGAACGGCCGACCCCACTGCCCACCCACATCCGGGGCTGGCTTCAGACCTTTGCTGGAGCCTTCCTCGCGGCTGTTCCTGTAGAGCACACCGAAGTCCTACTCACCGAGGTGATCACTGAACTGGAACCTCACCTCCGGCAACCCTCAGGGACGTGGGTGGTGGACTATGTGCGGCTGCGGTTTACTGCCATAAAACCCCGATAAGTAGAGCAGGGGTTGATATGAACTCATCCACAATCGGGCTTCGGAACCCAGGTTAACTGAGGAGGTACCCCAGCGATGACTGTCCTCTCGATCTATGCCGCCCTGTTCGCCCTCTTCTATGTCGGCCTTAGTGTGCGCATTGTCGGGCTTCGGCGACACCTGAAAATTGGTTTGGGGGGATGCGGGGGATCGGCGCATGCTGCGGGCGATCCGGGTTCACGCCAATTTTGGGGAGTACGTGCCCTTCAGCCTGTTCCTGGTCTATTTGGTTACGGCCCAGGGGGCTAGCGCTTGGATCATCCACGGCCTCTGTCTCACCTTGGCCCTCGGCCGGCTGAGTCATGCCTGGGGGGTAAGCCAAGAGCCGGAGTCCCTCAAGTTTCGGGTACTCGGCATGGCTTTGACTTTCACGGTGCTGATCGGCGCCGCGGTTTACCTCTTGACCCAGTCACTGCTGGGGCCTTAGCAACCTCAGGGAGCCCCCGGTGGTAACCTTCGCCCTGGCTCAAGAAGCTAAGACCTCGAATCCCGGTGCTGGGTTCTCCACAGCCCCAGCTTGTGGCGGATGACGACCCTACCTCTAGCGTGGGTCTGCCCCAGGTCTACGGTTGCTACCCAGCCTTCGAGTCCCACCCTAGACTGGAAGGGTGTCCCCTCATGCCTGGGCTGTAGATGCCCTGCTTTTATGGTTTTCTTCAAACTGGGTAAAAAGTTGACCCTGCCCACTCCTGCCGAGGCTCTCCCCGGCCGGCCGACGCCGATGCCTGTGCCTGCCAAGCACTACGTCAACGGCAACCCACTCCAGCCGCCCTATCCGACTGGGATGGAATTGGCCCTGTTCGGTCTGGGCTGTTTTTGGGGAGCCGAGCGCAAGTTCTGGCAAACGCCCGGTGTATATGTCACCGCCGTCGGCTATGCCGCCGGCCTGACCCCCAACCCCACCTACGAGGAAGTCTGCTCTGGGCGCACCGGCCACAACGAGGTGGTGCGGGTGGTGTTTGACCCCCAACAGGTGAGCTACGAAACCCTGCTCAAGGTGTTCTGGGAAAGCCACAACCCCACCCAGGGCATGCGCCAGGGGAATGATGTGGGCACCCAATACCGCTCCGGCATCTACACCTATTCCGAGCGCCAACAGCAGGCCGCGGAAGCCTCCCGTCATGCCTACCAGGCTGCTTTGATCGCGGCCGGCCACGCCGAGATCACGACGGAAATCCTGCCCGCACCGGAGTTTTACTATGCTGAGGGCTACCACCAGCAGTACCTGGCCAAGAATCCCGGCGGCTACTGCGGCCTAGGGGGTACGGGGGTTACCTGCCCAGTGGGTCTGGGCGTCTAAGGGCTGATGGGATACGGGCGTTTCCTGGCCCTTGGCCTGGGGGTGGGGCTGGGGTTGATGCCTGCCCCGGGCTGGGCGGATCGGCCGGCCGATCCGGCTTCCCTGCCCCTGCCCCCGGTGAGCGACCCGGTTATTCTGCACCGCATGGCCCGCGTTCTAGAGCAGCGGCTGCTCAACTCTCCCCTGGCCACTCCACTGCCCACGGAAGCCCAAGTGTTTCGGGTAAGTGTCAATAGTCGTGCCCAAGTCCGAGGCTACGTGGCTGTTAACTCGGCCGGCCGGGCGGCCCTCCAGACCACGCCTCTGCGGCGGCTCCTCCAGATGCCCAAGGGTGAACTGGAGGGATTGGGCATCCTCCGCGTTGTATTTGGGCCTGGCCGGCGGGTGACCGTCAGTCCCTGGGTCACAGGTCTTTCGCCTAGACCCACCCCTGTGTCACGCTAGGAACTTGGCCTTTCCCAATTTCCAGCCATGCTGCGCGCCGGTATCGTCGGTCTCCCCAATGTGGGTAAATCCACTCTGTTCAACGCCCTGGTGGAAAATGCCAAGGCTCAGGCGGCTAACTTTCCGTTCTGCACCATTGAACCCAATGTGGGAGTCGTTGCTGTCCCGGATCCGCGCCTTGATGTCCTTGCCAAGCTCTCCCAATCCGCCCAGATCATTCCAGCCCGCATGGAGTTTGTTGATATCGCCGGCCTGGTGAAGGGTGCCAGCCAGGGAGAAGGGTTGGGCAACCAGTTTCTCTCCCACATCCGAGAAGTGGACGCCATTGTCCATGTGGTGCGCTGTTTTGAAGACCCGGATATTGTCCATGTGGCCGGCCGGGTCGATCCCCTGGGGGATATTGAGGTCATCCATCTCGAACTGGCCTTGGCGGATCTGGCCCAGGTGGAAAAACGCCTCGACCGCGCCCGCAAACAGGCCCGCACCCAACCGGAAGCCCAGGTGGAATGCGCTGCCCTCGAGAAGGTACAAGTGGCCCTTGCCGACGGCCGGCCGGCCCGGCAGGTGAATCTCACCGAGGAGGAGAACCTAGCGATTAAGCCCCTGGGTTTGTTAACCCGAAAGCCGATGATCTACGCCACCAATGTGGCCGAATCTGACCTGGCGACAGGGAATGCCTGGGTCACGCAAGTGAAGGATTTGGCGGCCCAAGAGCAAGCACGGGTGGTGGTGATTTCAGCCCAAGTAGAAGCCGAACTGATTGAACTCGCACCCGCCGATCGGGCTGAGTTTTTAGAGTCCCTGGGGGTCACTGAAGGCGGCCTCCCCTCCCTGATCCGAGCTACCTACGACCTGTTGGGGCTGCGTACCTATTTCACCAGTGGCCCCAAGGAAACCCGTGCCTGGACAATCCTGGCGGGCATGGTGGCTCCCCAAGCCGCAGGCGTAATCCATACCGACTTCGAGCGGGGTTTCATCCGAGCCGAAACCGTTGCCTATGCGGATCTGGTAGCAACCGGATCGCTAACCGCAGCTAAGGAAAAGGGGCTGGTGCGTAGTGAGGGCAAGGAGTACCTTGTCCAGGAAGGGGATGTGATGTTGTTCCGTTTCAATGTCTAATCTCACTGGGGTCAGTTCCCCGCTGCTTGCAGCGGGGAGCCTTCATTCGACTATATAGCTAATTTGAATGGGAGTGAGACATTTCTTGGGTTTTCCCGACTCTCCCCATCTCCCTTAGAATTCTTATGTGGACGGTGTCTGGCGAATATGGGGAGGTGAGGTCAAGTGTCTCGAACTTGAATGAACTACCCCGCTGCAAGCAGACGGGGTATCAGAATCAAAAAAGCGTAAGCTGCTCATCTCGGTGTAGCTGGAGATATTCATTCCCCTGATCCTTGACGTATTTCGCAATCATCCCTTCATCCCCGTGTTTCCCTACTGTGCTAGCAAAATAACCATCACTCCAAAACTCTCCGCCCCACAGCTTCTGTTTCACCTGAGGGCAGCGCCGAAATACTTCCTTCGCCGTCAAACTCTTGATCATCCTGACCAGCTTTGTCCCACTATACGTGGGCACTGACTGGACTAAAAAATGCACATGGTCTTTGTCTACACCGATTTCGATAAACTTGACCTCGTAGCGTCTCTCAATCTCTAAGCAGACTTCTCGCAACACCTCATCGACCTGTTCATCTAACACAGCCCGTCGATATTTCGCTGGGAACACCAGGTGATATAGCAAAACCGTAACGTTATGACTTTTGTGAATGTACTCGCTCGTCCTCCCATGTTACGCCGCAGAGCGGCGGGGAATTGACCCGCAGAGATTAAACGGCATCAACATAAAACAAGGTAATCTGACCGAGTGTTTGATCCATTTC
>JACYLR010000060.1 GCA_015272465.1 Gloeomargaritaceae cyanobacterium C42_A2020_066 | reverse complement strand
GGGCGCTTCGATCCGCGCCGTGGCATCGATCTGAGTATGTTCCCCCACCCAGATTCCCGTCCGCCATTCACGCCCCGGGCGATCCAGCCTGACCCGTCCGGTTAGGGCATCGTAGTGAACCTGGCGATAGGTTTCCAGGTGCCCGACATCGCACCAGTAGCCGGCCGCCACATGGCCGTAGAGGGCTATGCCCTGGGTGATGAGTTGGGGAAAGACATCCTGGGCAAAGTCTTGGGGCCGGCCGGCCGCAATCCGCTCCAAGACAGCGGGTTCGAGGATGTAGATGCCCGTGTTGACCGTGTCGGAGAAAATCTCACTGGGGGTGGGTTTTTCCAGGAAACGCAGCAGGCGCTGCTGGTCATCGAGCACCACTGCGCCAAAGTCGCGAGGATTGGTGACTCGGGATAACACAAGGGTGGCCATGCCCTGCCGCTGCCGATGCTGGGTAATAACGGCGGTCAGATCAATATCGGTGATGCAATCGCCGCTGATCACCAGAAAAGGTTCCGTGAGGAAAGGGGCCGCCTGCTGGACGCCGCCCGCAGTGCCCAGGGCCGTCTCCTCTTCTACGACATAGCTGAGGTGTACCCCAAAATCCTGGCCATCCTGGAAATAGTTCCGCACCACGTCCGGCAAGTAATGGAGCGTGACAATAATCTCGGTGATGCCGTGGCGGCGCAGGAGACCAATGATGTGCTCCGCAATCGGCCGGCCGAGCACTGGGGCCATCGGTTTGGGCAGGTCGCAGGTGAGGGGCCGCAGGCGGGTTCCTGCCCCCCCAGCCAAGAGGACAGCGCGCATGGGCACCGGCTCGTGAGAGGGTATCCCACCAGCCTAATCCGGCCCGGGTACGGGCATTGGGCACGGCCGGCCCCCGAATTTAGATTTTCTGGCTACAGTCGTATAAGAACCGTAATGTCTTATTTCCAACCCGAGCCGGCATGGTGAAATCCCTCCTGACAATCCTCCTGGCGTTCTGGGTCGTTTGGGTGGGCTGGAGTGTGCCTGCCCAAGCTCTCACCCGCGAGCAGCAGTGGGTCACCCAAGCCGCCCACATCATTGAACAGTCCTATGTAGACCCCAATCTCAACGGCCAAAACTGGCGGCAATTGCGCCAACAAGCCCTACAGCAACCCATGCCCGATGCTGCGGCTACCTATCAGGTGATCCAGGATTTGCTCGCTCATCTTGGTGATCCCTTCACCCGTGTTCTCCCCCCGGATCAGTTCCAGAGCTTGCAGACCAATACCGCGGGCGAGTTGGTGGGGGTGGGCCTTCAGATCACTTTAGATCCGGATGCGGGCCTTCCCCAGGTGGTTACCCCCATTGCCGGTTCCCCGGCAGAACAAGCCGGTCTCCAACCCCTCGACTGGATCGTAGCCATTGATGGCGAGTCCACCCAGGGCATGACCATCGAAGCGGCCGCTGACCGGATGCGGGGACCAGCCGGTACTGCGGTGCAGTTGACCATCGAACGGCAGCAAGAGGGACAGGCCCAACGATTGGAAACCCAACTACAGCGCCAGCGGATTCAAATCAGCCCTGTAGTTTGGCGGTTGGACACCACTAAGGAGAGTGACCGTCTGGGATACATCCGGCTTACCCAGTTCAGCGCCCATGCCCCTGCGGATGTACAGCAGGCTATCCAAACTCTGGAAGCCCAGGATGTGAGCGGTTTTATTCTGGATCTCCGCAATAATCCGGGGGGCCTCTTTCAAGCGGGTATCGAGATTGCCCAGCAGTGGTTGCCGGCCGGCCCTGTGGTCTTCACCGTCAATCGAGATGGATTCGAGGAAGGGGTTTGGGCGACGGGGCAGCCTTTGACTGAAAAACCCCTGGTGGTGCTGGTCAACCGGGGTACGGCCAGTGCCAGCGAAATCCTGGCGGGGGCGCTCCAGGACAACCACCGCGCCCAGTTGGTCGGAGAAACCACCTTCGGCAAGGGCCTGATCCAGTCGGTTTTTCCTCTGGGGGGGCGGGCGGGCCTCGCTGTCTCCGTGGCTCGTTACGAAACCCCTGCCCACCACAACATTCACCGCTTGGGCATCACCCCTGACGTGGTGGTGGCTCTTCCAGCGACCGGCCTGCCCTACACCCAGTGGGCTACGGCCCAAGACCCCCAATATCAGGCAGCCGTGACGCTGCTCAGTTCGGGTGGCCAGCCGCACCTATCATGACCCGATCCACGGGGCTATCACGCTGGATCGCAGCGATCCGGTTGAAGCCCTCCTTGTTGAAATCATTGATACCCCAGAGTTTCAGCGGCTGCGGCGGATTCGCCAGTTGGGGCCAGCCAGTCTGACCTTTCATGGGGCGGAAGGCTCTCGCTTTACCCATTCCCTGGGGGTGATGGCCGTAGCACGGCGGGTGTTTGACCGGCTTGTAGCGTGCTATCCCGATTTGGCTGAACACCGGCCGGCCGTGCTTTGTGGGGCGCTTTTGCACGATCTCGGCCATGGCCCCTACAGCCATACGGGCGAGGAGGTCTTCCGCTTTCATCACGAGGGTTGGACGCGCCGACTGTTGGCGGAATCTACAGGTTTGGGGCCAATCCTAGAGCGTTTTGATCCTCACCTGAGAACCTGCTTGGATCAGGTGTATCGCAAAACCTATCCCGTGCCCTTTGTCAGTCAATGGGTTTCCAGTCAGTTGGACTGCGACCGGCTCGATTACCTGATGCGGGACAGTTACTTGACGGGTGCAGCCTACGGCCGACTGGACTTGGATCGGATTCTGACAGCCATTGACTACGACCCCCTGGCCCAGGACTTGGTTGTCCACCGCAGGGGCCTGGCTGCCATCGAGCATTACCTGGTAGTGCGCTATTTTATGCACGATCAGGTCTACAACCACCGCAAGAACCTGGCCGCTGGCTGGATTTTGCAGCAGATCATGGTTCGCGCCAGCCACAACCTGACCCATTTGGAAGTGGATCCGGTGGTGCAGGCCTGGCTCACCCAGCCGATTGAAACGCTGCCCCTCGACACCTACCTCCAAGGAGATGATGAGGTGTTTAACTACCACATCCACCGCTGGCGGTTTGGCCCTGATCCTATCCTGGTGGATCTCTGTCGCCGCTACCTGGATCGGGATTTGCTCAAGGCGGAGGAGGTGACGCGCCTGCCCCCGCCGGAACGGGAAACCCTGGTGGCTGAGGTGCGCGATACCCTGGTGTCCTGCGGGTGGGATGCCCAGGTCTACACCGGCCTACGAACCCATGCCATCCGGGGCTACACCCTCTATCAGGGGGGCATCGCCGTGCAAACCCCGGCCGGCCGGCGGGAAATCAGTGAAGTATCGCCCCTCGTGCGTACCCTCAGCCAAGCGGCCGGCCGGGCCTGGGTGTTCTATCCCCGGGAACTGGTGCCCCAATTGACGGAACTCTTTTGCGCTGCCGGCCTCTGGCACGAGGGAGCACTTCATCCTAAAGCTAGCTGCGACCCCTGAGTACGCACCGGGGCAGGAGAGCCTCCCAAGCCTGGGTCTACTTCACATTTGCGAGTTCAGACCACCCCGATCCGCTAGGCTGGGGGGTAATTACTCCCAGGGTTTAGGTGTGAGGAGGCGGTGGTGATGCACAAACGTGTGGTGGCCGGAGTCATTGGCATTCTTCAGATGGGCCTCTGTATGCCCTTGAGTGCGGCCGACCCCCAGCAGGTGAGCCTGCTCCAATCCGTCGGTATCTGCGTTGGGTGTGACCTGAGTGGTGCCCAACTGGCCAGCAGTAACTTTGCCTTTGCCGAATTACAGGGCAGCAACCTGGAGGGGGCGAACCTGTCCCAGTCTGACCTGCAAGGCGCTAACCTGACGGGTGTGAACCTGACCGGTGCCAACCTCCAGAATGTCTACGGTTTCAATCTGCGGATGCCGGGCGGCCAGCTACCGGGGGCAAACCTCCAGGGTGCCCGCCTCGATCAGTCGGACTTGCAAAAGGCCAATCTCCAGGGCGCTAATCTCCAGGGTGTCATCCTGGTGGGAACCGACCTGCGCGGCGCCAATCTCCAGGGAGCAGATTTGAGCGGCGCTGACCTGCGGTTTGCCAACCTCACGGGCGCTAACCTCACGGGGGCCAACCTCACCCAGGCTGACCTGACCCGCACCATTTTGACCAAGACCAAGGGGGTCAACCTGGAGGGGGCGATCCAGAGTACTTTTCCCTAGAACTCCCGTACCTGCGGCCGGCCGTCCACCACCTCACCCACCAGGATCTGATCAGCCAAACCTACAAACAGGCCGTTTTCCAGAACACCGGGGATATTATTCAGGGTGCGCTCCAGGCCGGCCGGATCGGAAATCACACCGAACTGGACATCGACCACCATGTTGCCCTGATCCGTAATCACCGGGCCATCTTTCTTGACGCCCATCCGCAATATCGGGTCGCCTCCCAGGGCCTTGAGGGCGCGCATCACGGGTGTGACGGCCATGGGCAACACTTCCACCGGCACTGGGAAGGTACTGCCCAGCCGATCAACAAGCTTGGAGGCATCCACCACCACCAGGAAGGTTTCCGCCAAGCCATCGACAATCTTTTCGCGAGTGTGGGCGGCACCGCCACCTTTGATCAGGGTCTTGTTGGGATCGACTTCATCAGCCCCATCAATGGCAAGGTCAATCCGCTCCGCCTCATCGAGAGTGGTGAGGGGAATGCCGTACTGGCGGGCCAGCACCGTCGCCTGAAAGGAGGTGGGAATCCCCCGTACATCCTTAATATCCCCCTGGTGCAGCCGCTCCCCCAGGGCCTGAATCATAAACGCCGAGGTGGAACCCGTCCCCAAACCCACCACCATCCCCGATGTCACCCGGCCGGCCGCTTGGCGTCCCACAGCTTGTTTGGCCTGTTTGATCAAATCCGCGTCAGTAGTCATAGGTCGGGAAATCCTGCGAACGGCGTGCCATCCCCCAGTGTCTCAAGAGACGGGAGACCAGACAAGCTACTGGCTGTTGGCGGGTGCCACCACCTGGAACTGGGGCCTTGTGAACTACAAGGAGGCATGTTATCTAGAAAACTTTACCTTGACACTTCCAGGAATAAAGTTTAGGGTTAATGAGTTAGTAATAGGATCACTGCAATGCTGCGTCTTTGTGTGGTAGGCGTCGGGACAGTATTGGTGAGCGCTTGGGCGGCTGCACCAGCGCAAGCAATCAACCTAACGATCAGCGGCAGTGACTTTAACTCTGGCCCTCTCTGTGGTCTGGCGGGAACCTGCGGGACAGGCACAGTGGCCGGCACCCTCAATACCACCGCCTTCCCCAACGGCTTTGGCAGCTTTTTCACCACACCCTACGGCCGCTTGGGGGCAACCAACGCTCAACAGGCCACAGGGGGGATCGGGTTTGGTATCTCTACCCTCTCCACAACCTTTACCCTGGCCGGGGCAGACCTGACCAAGCCCCTTAAGTTCACCTTTGACTATGCCTTCGCCGGTAACTCCGGCACCAACGACACCTTTGGTGCGCTGCTGTTTCGTCCCGGCACTATAGTTCCTGTGGGTGTATTCAGCACCAACACCCTTACCTCTGGCGTGACGGGTCAGGTTGCCTTTGTCGATGACTCCCTCTTCACGACTGCGGGCACCTACACCCTCACCTTTGGCCTCATCGAAGCTATCGGCGGCGGCAACTCAGCGGCGGGGTTTGACAATGTCTCGATCCGCTCGGTGCCGGTTCCTCCTGGGGTAGCCGGGACGCTGCTTCTGGGTCTGCTCACCGGTCGCAAGCTGCGGCAGCGGGCTAAAACCCAAGCCTAGTCATCTGCACAAAGGTCAGCCGGGCACGTGATTCATCTCACCACTACAGCCGGCCGGCCCTGATAGTATTGATTTGTTCCGATGATCCTTGAGGACAGGTTGCCCATCAGTCTGGTAGGACTGGTGGCTTTTTTTTGGGCTAGTCTCAGGTTACCCAGATGTGACTCTAAGGGTAACAGTGGGATCACGGACTGGCGCCTAGGTTAGCAGGGCCAGTAGCTTGCCCTGGGCTTCCCGGAGGGTTTGGGAGGATAGGGTTTCCTCGAACTGTGCATGTCGTGCTCTCCAGTCCAAACACTTGAGTTGGTCTGCCAAGATAACCCCCTGGGTTTTAAGGCCGGCCGGCAACACAACTTCAAAGGGGTAGCCCTTCCGTTTCGAGGTAATGGGCACCAGTAAAGCTAGGGATGTCTTGTTGTTGTAGTCATGGGGCGACATGACCAAAGCAGGTCTGCGGCCCCGCTGTTCATGGCCACGGGTTGGGTTGAAGTCTAAGTAGATGATGTCTCCCCGCTTGGGGACATATTCAGCCGCACTCATGCCCTACCGCTGTGCCGCTATCAATCTCAGTGTGCAGATTCTCAGGTGTGATGCTGCTGAGGAGATCATCGAGCCGATAAGTAGCGATTGGCTGAGGTCGAATCACGAGGGCACCGTCTTCTTCACTGATTTCTACGGGAGTGCCTTCTGCAAGGGCAGTTCGGTCGGCTAGGTGGCGTGGGATGCGTACCGCCAGACTGTTGCCCCATTTTGCAATAACTGTGCTCATGTTTAGTGCTTGGTATCTCCGTTGTATCTAGATCCTATCGGACTTGATCAAAATGGCCACAGACCCTGGAGGAGGATACGGCCGGCCGCGGCCAGGCTCGCGCCGATCAGCGTGTTGATCACATTCACTAAGGAGTTAGTCAGCCAGGCGATTCGGGTTTGCAGGGTCGCTCCAATCACGCTCTCCACATTGGTGGCGATGAAGGCGGCGAAAACACACAGGGGGATAGCCAGGGGCGATATCAACCCCACAGCCCAACCGACAAGGGCCTGAACTACGGCTCCCCCAAGACCTGCCAGGGTGCCCTCCAGACTCACGGCCCCCTCTGTACCCCTGGGCACGGGCTGGAGGGTGGTGATCAAAAAGGTGCGCCGGCCGTAGGCTTTGCCGATTTCACTGGACACGGTATCGGCCAGCTTGGTGGCAAAACTGGCGACAAAGGCTAACTGAAACAGGGCCTGAACCTCAGGATGGGTAAACCCCCAGGCCCCCAGCGCACACAGGCTGCCGGTGAAGGCCGAACCCCAGACATTCTCTGGCCCTCGTGCCCCGGAGCGGGCTTCGGCGATGCCGGCTGCTTCTTTGTCAGCTAAGCCAATCCGAGTCACTCCCGAGCCGAGGAGGAAGTAGACCACGACCACCAGGTAGCCGCGCCAGCCCAAGGTGCCCCAGAGCAGGACACCTAGAATCCATGCGTGAAAGACGCCGGCGCGGGTTAGCAGCTTGGGTGGGCCGACTAGAAGTGGTGCAAGCAAGACGCCATTGAGGCCGGCCCCGATAGCCCACGGCATCCAGAAAGTCAGTTCATTCAGGTTGGGCATCGAGGGCTACCGCCTTGTCTGAACAGGGCTAATTCGGGATAGTAGGTACCTGCTGCGTCAGACAATGGAACACCCCCAAACCCTCTACAAGTGCCCGGCAGTCGAGGCTGACCACCCGTCGGTCTGGGAACAATTCCTGGAGCAGCTGCTGGGCTACCTGATCCTGAGGATCATCATAGGCAGGCAGCAGCACGACCTGATTGCCGATGTAGAAATTGGCGTAACCGGCCGGCAGGCGTTGGCCATGGCGCACCAGGGGGCTGGGCATCGGCAGCGCATGGACAGCATACGGCCGGCCGTCGCTATCCCTGAGGGTGTTCACCTGCTGGAAGTTCTCCTGAAGTGATCCGTAATTGACATCCTGGGGATTCGTCTCCAGGGCCACCACCAGGGTGTGGGGATCGACAAACCGTGTGGTGACATCCACATGGCCATCTGTATCATCCCCAGCCACTTCCGCTGCCAGCCAGTGAACCTGGGTTACCCCAAAGGCACGCTGGAGCGCGGCTTCAAACTCTGTCTGAGCAACGCCTGGATTGCGGTTTGGATTCAACAGACAACTGGCGGTGGCCAGCAGCGTTCCCCGTCCGTCCGTGTCCAAGGCACCCCCTTCGAGGATCAGGTCATGGGCCAGGATGGGAACCCCCACAACCTCGGCCATCCGCCGACCCACCTGAATATCCCGATCCCAGGGGGGATACTTGCCTCCCCAGGCGTTGTACCCCCAGACCGTCGCCGCTAACTCCCCCGGCCGGCCGACAAAAATAGCGCCGTGATCGCGACACCAGGCATCGTTAGTGGGAATTTCATGGAGACGGATGTTATCTACTGCCCCCGCCTCGGCCAATAGCTCCCGGACGTGAATGCC
Source organism: Gloeomargaritaceae cyanobacterium C42_A2020_066 (assembly GCA_015272465.1). Lineage (GTDB taxonomy): Bacteria > Cyanobacteriota > Cyanobacteriia > Gloeomargaritales > Gloeomargaritaceae > JACYLR01. The sequence goes on along the minus strand of JACYLR010000060.1, from coordinate 108 downwards.
GTGGTCTGCATTCAGGACATTGATATGGACGGTTTCTGTGGGGGCCAACACCGCCACGGCCTGAGCCAACTCCCGCTCTGCCTGGGCCAAACTGTAGGGCCAGGTCTC
>JACYLR010000119.1 GCA_015272465.1 Gloeomargaritaceae cyanobacterium C42_A2020_066 | reverse complement strand
ATACCAGGATTGCCCCTACCCCAACAGTCAATGGCCCGCTGGTAAGCCCTCCAAGCCTACATCCTCACCTGATTGCTCCTGCCCCCCCCTGATGCTCTAGACAGCCTTTCAGGTAACTTCTGCGGCCAATAGTCTGTCGAGGGCCAGATGGAGTTCCGCCTGGGTTGTGGTGGCGGTGCCGAACTGGCGCACCACCAAACTCGCCGCCAGGTTGCCCAAGACCATGGATTCCCAGGGTGTTGCCCCTGCCACCGTCGCCAGGGTGATCGTCGCCACCACCGTATCGCCCGCCCCGGTGACATCAAACACATCGGTACGGTTGAACGCAGGCAGATGCTCCACGCTCCCCGCCGCTGAAAACAGGCTCATGCCCTCCTCGCCTCGGGTAATCAGGACGTGCTGGGCCGCGGTTTGCGCGAGCAGATCTCGGCCGGCCGCCTGGAGGGTCGTTTCGTCCCCAATGGCATAGCCCACTGCTGCCTCCGCCTCCGGCAGGTTGGGCGTAAACAGCCAGGCCCCCCAATAGCGCTGGGGATCCTTTTGGGTATCCACCAACACTCGCCCGTGGCCTAACGCCGCCTGAATGACTGGCTCACCCATGACCCCTTCACCGTAGTCGGAGCAGAGCAGGGCATCCACCCGCCCGTGGAGGGCAGTAATCGCTGCGGCCACAGCCTGCCATACAGCCACACCGGGGGGTGTATCGGACTTGCGATCCACCCGGACAATCTGTTGGGTGACCGACTGGCGAGCATGGCCAGCAATGCGGGTTTTGGTCACCGTCGGCCGGCCGGGATCCACCACAAGGCCCGTCACCCCAATCCCCGCTTCCTGAAAGATGCGCCCCAAGGCTTCCCCCTGGATATCCGCCCCGATTAAGCCGATGGCCTCGACCTGGGCACCGAGACTGGCCAAATTGTAGGCCGCGTTAGCCCCGGCCCCAGGCACTTGGCGCGTCGATTCATGGCGCAGGATCACCACCGGCGCTTCCCGCGACACCCGCTCCACCTGCCCAGTCAGAAACTCATCTAGGGTGAGGTCACCCACCACGCCAACGCGGGCTGTGCTGAACTGGTCAATCCAGCGGTGCAACGGCCGGCCGGCCGCTCGCAAACGTGCCTGAAGCTCTGGGGTCAACATGGACGGAACATCACGGTCATCCAGGCCATTGAACCACGGTTCAAGGTTTCTGGGAGGGATAACTCAGTTTCTCTAACAAGTCGAGGATTTCTTGCTCCATCCCCCGATCTCCCTGGGCACGGAACAGGGCAATGGCCCGTTGCAGGTCAGTGCGGGCCTCCTGCGGCCGGCCGAGTCGCCAATAGCCAATCCCCCGGTTCAGGTAAGCATCGGCAAAATCTGGCCGCAGCCGCAGGGTGCGGTTGTAATCCTCGATCTCACCGGCAACATCCCCCAAATCAAAGCGGGCAATGCCCCGGTTGTAGTAGGCCGTTGCGTAGTCCGGGTTAATCCGAATGGCATGGGTGTAGTCCTCGATGGCGCCCGGCACATCTCCCCGGTCAAAACGCGCATTGGCCCGTTTGTTATAGGCTTCCGCAAAGTCTGGATTGAGACGAATGGCAGCGGTGTAATCCTGAATTGCGGCCTCCAGTTCACCAGCCATGTGGTGGGCAAAGCCCCGATTGCCATAGGCACGAGCATCCTGAGGATTCATATCCAGGGTGCGACTGTAGTCCGCCACAGCACCTGCATAGTCCCCGGTCATGAATCGGGCAATGCCGCGGTTGTAGTAGGCTTCGACAAACTCTGGATTGAAAGTGATCGCCTGGGAATAGTCGGCAATTTCCTGCTCGGTGTCGCCCTGCTCGGCGTAGGCCACCCCCCGGTTGTAGTAGGCTTCCGCCAGAGCAGGATTGCGGGCCAAGGCGTCGGTATAGTCCTGAACCGCGGCGGCCAAATCCCCCAGTTCAAACCAGACGCTGCCCCGTTTGTTATAGGCTTCGGCAAAGTCGGGATTGAGGTCGATGGCCCGGTTCAAGTCTTGCAGGGCAGCCTCGTTATTCTCTAGGGCAGTCTGGGCAACGCCGCGATTGTAATAGGCTTTGGCATCCTGGGGATTGAACCGCAGGGCTTCCGAATAGTCCTGAACGGCCCCCAAGTAATCCTTGAGCATCAGCCGGGCAAAGCCGCGGTTGCCATAGGCTTTACTGTCCGTGGGTTTCAGATGGATGGCGTGGGTATAGTCGTCGAGGGCGTCGGCATAGGCTCCGGTCATAAATCGGGCAATGCCGCGGTTGTAGTAGGCTTCGGCAAAGTCGGGTTGGAGATGAATAGCCGCCGAGTAATCGGCAATGGCGCGCAGGTGATCACCGACCATGAAGTGGGCAAAGCCGCGGTTGTTGTAGGCTTTGGAATCCGCAGGATTGAGTTGGAGCGAAAGGGTGTAGTCCAGGATTGCGCCCTGGTAGTCTCCTTTTCGAGCTTTATCAAAGGCCCGAATGAAGAAGTTCTCAACCATGGTCAGGGGCATAGGACACGGAGGACGTGGGTCATCGGCATCCTGGAGTCAGAGACAGGCCACGGGGTGATCCGGCCGGCCGGCCGCCCTTGCGACAACCCATAGATTGCAGGCCAACAGAGTTGATGGGGAGAAGGGAACAGCAAATCAGGAGGCCGTGGGGAGAGGTTTAGTTGAGGAGATCGTGTTTTAGCATCACCTATCTATCTCTAACCTTAACGGGTTGAGTAATAAAAATCACAGGTTTCTTGGGACAAGGGACGGCGAGCAGGGGGCACGCAAGATTGAAGGAAGTCTAGAAGGGGGTGACGCAGACGGACTGATGTAGGGATAAATAGGTGAGATTGAGGGGGCGGCAATATCTGGAAATGGGACATCGTGCCCAAGGATGATGTGTTACCGTGGCTGCAAGGACTTGGGTAAGGCTGCTATTGAGTGCGTGTCATGACGGGTTGGCTGAGCGGTGGGGCGATCCTAGCCTGGGGTGTCGCGGCTGGGAATGCGGTTTTTGGCGCCCCGCCACCTGGCCATTGGGCACCGGCAACCCTTCCAGCGCAGTCCCTTGCCCAAAACACTTCGGCCGCGCCGGTTCGCAAAACAACACCCCCACCCCTTGCCGTTCCGGCCCAGCCCCTACCTGTAGCTACCAGTCAGGAGCGCCTACCTCCGCCCCCCAACGTAGGCCGCTCCCGTTCCGGCCGGCCGGCCCCACCGACCACTGCTGTTGTAGTTCCCACGCCTCCACCTCCACTGCTACCCCCGGTGGATCCCCGTGTCCTCCTGCGGGAACAGTTGTTGACCCAACGAACCTGTCGGGGCTGCGATTTACAGGGGGCTGATCTCCAGGGCCTCAACCTTGAGGGGGTGGATCTGACTGGCGCTGACTTGACGTCCGCCAACTTGAGCGGTGCTCGCCTCAACCGGGCGATCCTGCGGGGGGCGCGCCTCAACCAGGCCACCCTTTACTATGCCAGTCTGGTGGCAACAGACTTGGTGGCAGCCAGTTTGGCCTATGCCCGATTGCGGGGCGCTAATTTCCACTTAGCTCGGCTCGGCAATGCCAATTTCACCCGTGCGGATCTGCGAGATGCCCGCCTGGACAGTGCCCTGGATCAACCCAGAGCCAACTGGACGGGGACAGTGCTAGAGCGTAGTCCGGCCGGCCGCCGACCCGTTGGGTTTCCGCAGTAAGCCTGTTATCGAGAGTTCACCCCCATGACAGCCGATTCACTCCTGGTTCAGGGTTTAACCTCCCTTTGGCAGGGGCGCTATGCCCAGACCCTCGTGTTGTGGCAGCAGGCCGCTACGGTGGAACCCCAGCCGGCCATTACCCATAGCCTGCGGGCACTTGTGGCTCTAGTGAACCGTCGCGAAAGTGAAGCCCTGACCGCCTGTGAGGCTGCCCTGGCCCTAGACCCCCAGCAGCAGGAAGCTCGTATCCTGCGGGGATACCTTTACTATCGCTTGGGTCAGGATGCTCTAGCTTTTGCGGATCTGGCGGCGGTGCTGGCGGTGGATGAACACTGTCTGCCGGCGCGGATGATCCAAGCCTACCTGCACGTCCAAGCCGGCCGGCCGGAGGCAGCCCTGGCCGATCTGAACCAGGTGATTCGCCTTAACCCGGACTTTGCCGAAGCCCACTACAACCTGGGGCATGTCCATCTGGCCCTAGGGGATCGGCCGGCCGCCCTCGCCGCTTGGCGCACCGCGCAGCAACTGGCTCCCAACCGGGTCGATGCCTATCTGGATCAGGCTCAACTCTTGGTACAGCAGAATCAACTGCGCGAGGCGCTGGCGGTGCTGTCCGAGTTAATTCAGGCCCAGCCCCAACTGGCCACGGCCTTCAGTCAGCGGGGGAGTCTGCGCGCGGCGCTGGGGGATAGCACCGGAGCCTTGGTGGACTATACCCGTGCCTTGGAACTGAACCCTCAGGATGCCCAAACCCGCCTGCAACGGGCCATGGAGCGGGCAAAAGTTGGGGACAGCAGGGGAGCTGATGCAGATGCCCATCAGGCGGCCGATGACTGCCGTACCCAAAATAAGGTGGGGTTACTCCAGCGCATTAAGGCGTTTATAGCCCAACTGGGGGAAGTTAACCCCTAGTGTGATGGGAGCAGTAGTGGGCTGCGAACCGAACCTGGGATATGAGCGCTGTCCTCCCATTTAGGAAACAGGGAGCAGCAAGAGTAGAGAGGCAATCTGTTTGGCTTCTATTGGACTCTTAGATTTTGTATACTACGCCACTGACCGGTTGTCGCATCTTGATACTTCCAGAATGTCCAGCCGTTGCATGTTCGCCAACCCGATGCTGCGATGCCAGCCGCAGAGGGTGAAGAGTAGTCCCGCCCTTCGTAGCGAATCCGACCGTTGAGATCGAGCAGATGAGCCTCCAAAGTTTTGCGGTGGGCAGAGCCTGTAATCAGTACAGGGAAATCGAGGGGACTTATCGTCTCAGGGATATTATTAGCTGTAGTTGGCACTTCTGCATCTGCGGCCACAGGCTCTATCATTGGGCCGGCGAACTCATCCCACCACTCTTTATCTAGGGAGTAAACCATCGTTCTCTGAACCAGAACACCGATCTCATGCTGTATTAGTAGATCAAGTAATAAATCGCCATCGATTAGACTAATGGGAACTTTACCCGTCTTCTTAGCATCTTCTTGTGCCCCAGATGAGAACTTACTGGTTGTAATGAATATACCCTGCTCATGGGCAGTGAGTGCACCACGCAGGGCCTGGATATCGGGGGCCTGAACACTCTTCTTCCAACGCTTAACCTGAACGGCAGCATTAATTTCCGTGACGCCGCCCGCTCTTAAGAGTCCGCGTATATCAACTCCGCCATCCCTGGTATAGCGGGTAACCCTAGTTTCATTTTCATCAAAACCGATGGCAATGAGTAATTGAACAACAAGTTCCTCGAAACGCTGTGGCTCCATAGTCTTAAGGCGGTTGTATAACTGTTCTCGAGTTTCCTTGTTAGTTAACTCAATTGCATCGTGAATTGTACTAGAAGCCTCTTGAACAAGGGCAAAAACTCCCTTGCCTACCTTCTTGAAGCGCGAGTTTTCCTGCTTGGAGTCCACATACAGCCGCGAACCCATTGTGGCTTCCGGGGTTTGGCCTACGGTTCCAAGTAGACCCTGGGCTAGCGCCTGGTAAGTAATATCTTCGTAGTGAAGTGGCCGGCCGGCCGCCTTTAGGACTGTGTAGGCAGCATCAAGAAAGTTCATGGACACGGAACTAAGGTTTCGGTATGTCTTAACCGCCCTGGAGCGCGTCCAACTGGGCCAGAACCTCCTGACTATGGACGGCAGGATTCACCTTGAGAAAACTGGCCCGCAAATTACCATCGGGGTCAATGATGAACGTGTGGCGCAGGGAAATGAAGTTGAGCCACGATCCATAGGCTTTGCTCACGTAACCATCCGTATCGGCCAGTAGCGGAAACACCAAGCCTTCCGCATCACAAAACTCGGCATGGGAATTGACCGAATCTGCACTCACCCCTAGCACCTGGGTATGGCGCGCCTGGTACTGGGGTAAGTCCTGCTGAAAACGACGGGCCTCCAAGGTGCAGCCCGGCGTAAAATCCTTGGGGTAAAAGTAGAGCACCACCCACTGGCCCCGATAATCTGCCAGGGAAACCTGCCCCGCCCCGCTGTTGGTGGGTAACGTGAACTGGGGGGCTGGCTGATTCAGGGCTGGCGCCGGGCCACCCAGGGCTTGGGCCGGAGAACCGAGCCACAGACCCCAGACCAGCACACCCAAACTCACGAACAGTGGCCACAGAAAAGTCCGAGTCATAGCAGAGAACCCGTCGAGAAGGTGAGGGGGTAAGGCACTGGGGTATCCTATCCGCAGCCAGCCTACACTGGAGCTTAGGACACCCGCGCCTGGTTCCCCTGTTATGCTAATGCCCCAGTCCCCGACGGATACAACAGCCCTTGCTCAGGCTCTCGCCGATCACCTACGCATTGCTCCCCAGGACTGGCATCGGTTGAAGGGCAATCGCCAGGCCCGTGGGGCGGAAGCGCTCTCGGTGGCGCTGGTGTATCTGCTCAAGGATCAGCCCCAAGAGGCCCTAACCTACTTGCGTCAGGCGGAAGGCTGGCTAGACCGCTCCCTCAAAGCCCCCGTCTGTGGTAGCCACGGCCGGCCGGCCGAGCGCACAATCCACGGCGCGGAATAGGTCAGCCAGGTCGCCCTCATTGGTCAGCACCACATCCGCCTGGGCCACCTTTTGGGCTAAAGGCCACTGACTGGCTAGCCGCGCGCTGACTGCTGCTTCCGAGAGTTGATCCCGCTGTTGCAACCGCTGGCGTTGGATAACTTCAGCACAGGTCACCACCCAGATTTCACTCACCTGATCCGTAAAACCCGCCTCAAACAGCAGTGGTACAACCAGGACAGCGATTGGGGCTGAGGGATCACAGTCCCGCTGGAAGCCTTGGCGGACGTAGGGATGAATCTGGTGCTCCAACCACTGGCGCGCCGCCGCATCGTGAAAAACCACCTCCCCCAGAGCACGGCGGTTGAGGGTACCGTCGGCGTTGAGGACGGCCGGCCCAAAGTGCTTCCCAATGGCTTCCAGAATAGGAGAACCGGGCTGGACGGCTTCCCTGGCATAGATATCGGCGTCCATCACAGGCAAATGGTGCGCCACTTCCAAGTAGCGGGCTACAGTCGATTTCCCGGTGGCAATGCCCCCCGTCAGGCCAATCCGGCGCTGGGTCACGGGTGTAACTCAGGTATCCTGTTCAAGTGTCTGGCCCCTACTGTAGCCGGGAAGGGCCGGCCGGGTTCAGGATAATTCTCCACCGGCGGTGTGCCCGATCACGGCGGCGGCCGGCCGGGTATCACTACCATTCCTGGGGAGTTAGGGTAAGGTAGTGTCAACCAATGCCTGGCATGGGTCTATCGCTATGGATGAACAACCCCGGGAGCGGCATCTGATTGTCATTAATGACGACAAGGGGACGCGGCCCATCGCTTTGGAAGCGGCCACCTACTCCTTGGGTCGGGATGAGAGCAATGCGATCGTGCTCTACTGCAAAACCGTCTCACGCCAGCACTCCATTTTGCTGCGGGTGCCCTACCCAGCCACCAAGGGCTATCGTTACCGGCTGATTGATGGCAACAGCGAAGGAAAGCCCAGCGCCAACGGCACCACGGTGAACAATGAGCGCTGTTCTTCCCGCAACTTAGAGGACGGGGACATTGTGGGTTTTGGGGATGTGCGGGCACTCTATTCCATTGTGGTCATGACCGAGAGCGAGTTTAAGCGGCACACCGAAACCATCGACTTCCGCAGCATCAAGGCGCAGCCGGTCAATACGGATGAGACACTCCTGTACTAGTGGCCAAGGTAGGTGTATCCACCTGGGATAGCAGAGACTGAGGGGAATCTGCTAGACGTAGCCCACTTGGGTCGCCGAATCGGCGAAACCTGGTGCTGGCTAGGTGTGAGTTTGGGCTGAAGGCTGGCACCCTCTTGGGGGTACGTGGCCCTTCAGGATGTGGCAAAACCCTATTGCTACGAGCTATTGCGGGCCTCGACCCTGTGCAGGCAGGTGATTTATGTGTATCAGCGGCCGGCCGTGTTTCCGGGGACTGTTGCTGAAAACCTTGCCCTGGTTCGCCAATTGTCTAGCAATCGTCCTCAGTTCAGTGCTCCAACCGTGATCATGGATCGACTGGAGGCGTGGATAGCTGACCTTGGTCGGCCGGTGGATTTCTTGGCACGGCCGGCCGACAGCTTGTCGGAAGGTTGTCGGTTCAGTTGGAGGAAAAATATAAGATACGAATCCGCCGTTTCAAATAGCGCATCAACGGAAGTTCCATTCTCTGCGTTCCACCAGAAGTGTTGAAAAAGACACAAAACTTTACATCTTATCCGACAAGGGTCTCTGGTAGCAGATCATAGCT
>JACYLR010000052.1 GCA_015272465.1 Gloeomargaritaceae cyanobacterium C42_A2020_066 | reverse complement strand
AACCAGGCTTCAATGTCATTGTAGTTGCCGGGGCCATAGATGTACACCGGCCGTACCGCCGTAAAGGGCACGCCCTGGGCCTGAAGGTAGGCTTCCGTTTCCGCCTTGCCCCAGTGGCGACTTTTGGGGTCAACGGGATCCGTTTCCCGCAGCGGCAGGGTCTCACTAGGGGCATAGACCCCGGCCGAACTGACGTAGACAAACTGCTGAATCCGGTCGCCCAAAAGCTCCACCAGGGGCTGGGTGTCGGCCAGTTCCCGGCCCGTATTGTCAAAAACGGCATCAAAGGACTCGCCGGCCAGTTTGGCTTGGAGGCCAGACGTATTCCGCCGATCCCCATGAATTTGGGTGATACCCGGCACCGGGGCCGGCCGGTTGCCGCGGTTGAACAGCACCACTTCATGGCCCTTGGCCACCAATTGCTGGCAAAGATGCACCCCAATAAACCGAGTGCCGCCCATGATCAGTACTCGCACCGTCCCCCCTGGCTTTGCCTTGACTCCAATCAAGTGCGATCATAAGGCGTTGTGGGCACCACCAAGGACGAGATCATGACGGGCAAGCGGTTCACACAAATTCAGCGGCTGCTCTGGGCAATCTTCCTAGGCTGCTGGGTATTTTGGGGTAGCAGCGGCGCAGTACTAGCAACGGGAGTGAGCGATCTGCCCCCCAGTCCTCCGGCCAACAACCACTGGGTGATTGACTACGCAGAAGTCCTCAACCGCCCCACCGTCGGACGTTTGGATAAAACCCTGACGGAGTTGGCCCGCCAGACTGGCTATCAGGTGCATCTGGTCACCGTCAACCGGCTGGACTACGAAGAAACCGCCCTTAGCCTCGCCCAGAAGTTGTTCCAGCGTTGGTTTCCCACTCCCGCCGCCCAAGCGGATCACGCCGTCATTGTGCTGGCGACCCGCGTCGCCCAGGCCGCCCTCGAAGCAGGTACTGACCTCCAGACCGTCCTTGCCCCGGATGTGGCCAAAAGTATTGTGGAAGACAACTTCCTCGGCCCAGTGCGGGCTGATGCCTATAACCAGGGTGCCCTGGATGCGGTGAATCGGCTGGTGGCGGTGCTCAGCGGCCGGCCGGATCCGGGGCCACCCCAGGTAGCGGATCTCTCCTTGGAGGGCACCTTTGCCTCTCGCGCCGAAACCGAGGAGCAGCGGGGAATCAGCACCACCCTGGTGATCGTCCTACTGGTGATTGCCACCGTGGTGCCCATGGCCACCTATTACTGGTATGTGCTGCGATGAGTCAGGTTTTTGTCTATCACACCCCAGAATTGGTTCCCGACGCCGGCCGGCCGGACTGTGCCGTGGTGGTCGATGTGCTGCGGGCGACAACGACGATGGCCACCGCCCTCCAAGCCGGTGCTGAAGCGGTGCAGGTGTTTAGCGACCTCCAGCAACTCCTCGATGTCAGTGCAACCTGGCCGGACAGCAAGCGCCTTCGGGTTGGGGAGCGAGGTGGACGGGTGGTGGAGGGCTTTGACATGGGCAACTCACCCCTGGACTGCACCCCCGCGTGCGTCGGCGGCAAGCGCCTGTTCATGAGCACCACCAATGGCACCCGCTCCCTAGCCCGTGTCCAAGCCAGCCCAGCAGTGGTCACCGCCGCCTTGGTGAATCGCCAAGCGGTGGTTGATTGGTTGGTGGCGCGCCGGCCGGCCGTGATCTGGATCGTCGGCTCCGGTTGGGAAGGCAGCTATTCTCTGGAGGACACCGTGTGTGCCGGGGCCATTTTGGCGAGCTTGGAAACAACTTGGGGGATTCCCGCGTCAGAGTTGACAGCAAACGATGAAGCAGTGGCAGCCCTAGCCCTATTCCAGCAAGCGCACACCAATCTGCTCCAGCTTTTGCACCAGGCCAGCCATGGCCGACGTCTCCTCGGTTTGGGATACGACGCCGATCTCAAGTACTGTGCCCAACTGGATAGCATCCCTGTGGTTCCGCAGCAGCGGGAGCCGGGCGTGCTTGTGCTTAACCCCTGATTTTTTGGGAGTGACCCCGATGTCTCTACAACGTTCCTGGAAAACCCTGCCGCTCCACCTGGCGCTTGCGGCCGGCCTCGTGACTGCCGGTGTTCCCGTTTTGCCGGAGTTCCAGACCCGGCCGGCCGTTGCCCAGCAAATTGTCAGCCCCAGTCCAGAACCCAATGCCCGAGACATCACCCCAGAAGCCACTATCTCCGGCCTGTTTGAAGGTGGATCGGTGGATATTCGGGGTGTGCGGATTCGGGTCAACGGTCAGGATGTCACCAGCCGCAGCGTGATTAACCCGGCCTTCTTCACCTATCGGCCCGAACAGCCCCTGCCCCTAGGTCGCAACACGGTTCAAGTGGAGTACAGTATCCCCCGCGGCCCCCAGCGCTCCAATAGTTGGGAGTTTTTCGTCCAGCAACCCCAGGAAACCCTCGACATCCGGGAAATTCTCCACAACGGCGATTCGGGCTTGCCGGCGGGAACGACTTTCCAGGTAGCCATTTACGGCACACCCGGTGCCCAGGCATCTGCGTTGCTGATTCGGGATGAGAACACCATCCAACGGCTGCCAGCTCGGGAGGCTTCCCCTGGAGTGTACGTCGCCACCCTACCCGTGCAACGGGAGGACACGCTCCGGAACGGGATTGTCGTGGGTCGTCTCCGCCTGGGCCGTACCAACCGTTATGCCGCAGCGGATCTGCCTGTATTCTTCAACCGTCGTCCCCGGCCTGATGCTCCCCCCAGCCCTGGGGGCGGCACCAGTACCCAACCGCTCCAACCCCAGTTCGTTAATGTGCGGGACGGTGATCGGGTTTCGGGGCGCAGTTTCACCCTGTTGGGCCAGACGGCTCCCAATGCCGTGGTGCGGGTCACGATCAGCTCCGAAGTTCCCTTTTTTGGCGGCGCGGTGAACCTGGGCACTCGAACCATCCTGGATCGGGACTACCCCGCTGATGGCAGCGGCCGCTTCCAGGTGGACGTCACCCCGACAGTGGTGATTCCTGGAACCCGCTACCGGGTGCGAGCTACGGCGCGTCAAGGCAACGCCACCAGTTCACCGACAGAACTCAACTTAGTACAGAACTAGAGCCTGGGATCGCGCTAGGACAGAGGGCTAAGGCGGCGGGCGTGGTGACGTGCCAGGGCAATGTAGTGCTGAGCATGGGCAATCAGGCCGGCCGCTTCGGCGTCGTCAACCGCTCGGATCACCTTGCCCGGTACCCCCACCACCAGGGAGCGGGGCGGTAGGGATCGGGTGACCACAGCCCCCGCCCCAATGATGCAGCCCGATCCCACGGTCACCCCGTTCATCACAATGGCCCCTATCCCCACCAGGGTGCCGGTTTCAATGTGAGCACTATGGATCACAGCCCGATGCCCAACCGTGACATAGGCTTCCAGAACCGTCGGCTGGTCGGGATCACCGTGGAGGATAGCCCCATCCTGAATGTTGGTGCCCTGCCCCAAGTGAATGGGGGAAACATCGCCGCGCACCATAGCCCCGTACCAAATGCTGACTTCCGGGGCAATAGAGACCTGACCCATAACCCAGGCCCCGGGCGCTATAAAGGCAGCCTGACTGAGGTCGGGGATCGCCAGATCGGGGATCAGGTTCCAGGGATTGTCCACATTGCTAGGATTCATGGCACTTTCATCTCCCGGCCGGCCGGGGCTATAATAGAGCGGCGCTCGGGCCTGCCACCCCGGGGTTCAGACTCGCCGGTGGACAAGTTTCATGCATCCAGGCTTACAGTATCCAATTTTTGGCCCGGATATCCACTGCCCCCACTGCCGGCAAACGATTCCTGCCCTGACCCTGACTGATACCTACCTCTGTCCCCGTCACGGCGCCTTTGAAGCCAATCCAGATACCGGTGAACTCGTCCATCTCCAGTCGGGGCGACGCTGGCGACACTGGGACGAGGACTGGTATCGACAGCACACCCATCCCGACGGCATTCGTTTTGAGATCCACGAGGCCCTGGATCAGCTTTACACCCAAGGCTACCGGGCAACGCGGGTGATTATTGCGGATCGATACCGGGAGATGATGGCGGGCTATCTAGAAAAAAACCCGGCCTGGCCTGGGGAGTCGGAGACCTGTCGCTACCGTCTCTACGGGCTGCCGGTGGACTTCAGCCCCTCTGCTGAGGCGGAACCCTGCTGGGCTGTGGTCAATTTCACGCTGGATAAGGAGCCAGGGGTTCCCCTGCGCTATCCCTATTTGCGGTTGTTCGACTGACGGCCGGCCGGCGGCGAGGCTTCGCTTTCGGGCGGGATCAAGGCTTGATCGATACCCTCGAGGTTACCTGAACTGGCCTGCGAGCACGAGGGGCTGACCCCGCAGCAGAGACCAGGGAAGCCCCGGTATGTTGGCAGTGACCAGCATCCCATCCCTTTTTGATACAACGAAGACACCCTGCTCCAACCCAGGCGTTGTCCTATGACTGTCATTAATCCACCGAAAAGCTACACCGAAGAAGAATACTTGGCGATGGAGGTCACATCCGAGATTCGCAGTGAATACCGCAACGGAGACATCATCGCCATGCCAGGCGACACCCCTACCCACAATGAAGTCACGGCCACGTTGATGTTTCTGCTGATGTCTTCGCTGAGGAAAAAGCCCTACAGTATTTTCATAACGGATCAGCGGCTGTGGATTCCAGAACGGGCTATGTACACCTATCCAGACATCATGGTGACCGCGCGCCCAACCCCTCTCAAGGCCGGCCGCAAAGATACGATAATTGACCCGATCCTGATCGCTGAGGTACTTTCCGAGTCAACCCAAGGGTACGACCGGGGGGATAAATTTGCAGCCTATCGCACCATCCCAACGCTACAAGATTACCTATTAATTGATCCGAACACGCCCCACATTGAGTATTACGCCAAGCAGGGTGAACAGCAATGGCTTTTTACGGAATACAGCAGCCTTGAGCAGTCATTCATCCTTGCTTCAGTGAATGTCCAGATCCCGCTAATGGAGTTGTACGAAACTGTCGAGTTTGAGCAACCTAACTGACCTTTACCCTAGCCTTTGGAAATACCGATTGTTGCCCAGGTTCGCCTAGTCTAACCCAGGCTCCAACTCCCGCATTCCCGTGCGGCTCAGCAGAACCCCACCCCGCGGCCCCAGTCTGGGAGGGGTACGGTACAGTGGCAAAGGTTCCCGCAAAGCCCGCAGATGCCCATCCATCACCTTTCGATCCGCACGGGCAATATCCATCGGTCGATGGCTTTTTACGAATGCCTGGGGTTTGCGGTTGAGGAACGCTTCACAACAGGGATGACCCTGGCCTGCTGGTTGGCGGGGCCGGCCGGCCGACTGGAACTGATCCAGGTTCCCCTGCCCCGGCCGGCCGCCGATGCCTTTGGGGATGAGCATTACGTGGGGTACTACCATCTCTCCCTGGAGGTGGCTGAACCCCTGACGGCTGTCCTGGAGCGGCTAGGCGCTGCCCTGGCAGCCCATGACCAACCGCTTGACGTGCTCCTGCCGCCCCAACGCCAAACCATTGGCCCCCAGACCTACGAGATTGCCTTTATTCGTGATCCGGACGGGTTGCCCCTGGAATTTCTCTACCCGCTAGGGCCGGCCGGGGGCGGGCATGGGTAAATCCCTCGGTCAATCCCGTCAACTCGGTTGGCTTTTTGGAACGACTCTGGGCTTAAGTGCCCTGCTGATGTTTTGGGGTCAGTTGATGATCGCTAAGGAGTGCCTGCCTGTCCTCGGGGGTGCGCCGGCGGTGTGGAATACCTGCATGGGCTTTTTCCAGGGCACGTTGCTCCTGGGCTACACCTACGCCCACGGCACGGCCGGCCGGGGGGATAACCGCCAGCAGGGGCTGCGTCACCTGGGGTTTTTGCTCTTAACCCTGCCCTTTTTGCCCCTTACTCTGACCCGTTGGGGGCCACTGTTGCCCACGGGGTCGCCGGTTTTGTGGCTGTTGGGCACCCTGTTGGTCACGGTAGCTTTGCCCCTGATTGCCCTGTCGGCCACAGCCCCCCTGCTGCAACGCTGGTTTGCGGCCCTGACCCCCCAAGACCCGTACCTGCTCTACGCCGCCAGCAATGCGGGCAGTCTGGTGGGATTACTCAGTTATCCGACCCTGATCGAGCCGAGTTTTTCCCTGGCCCAACAACGCCTGCTGTGGACCGTGGGCTACGGCATTCTGGTGGGGTTGATTGGTCTGTGCGGCTGGCGGTTGCGGCAACAGGGCGGGGGGTACCAGGTGGAAGCTGGGAGTTCTGTAGGCGGCCGGCCGGGGTGGCGCACTCAACTGCAATGGGGGATGCTGGCCTTTTTGCCCTCTAGTCTGCTGCTGGGGGTGACGACTTACCTAACTACAGATTTGGCGGCCATGCCCCTGCTCTGGGCGATTCCCCTGGCCCTGTACCTGATGACCTTTATCCTCGCCTTCGGCCGGCCGGACGGGTTGCCCCTGGGGGGATTGGCCACACTGCTGCCGCCGATTGTGGTACCTCTGATCCTGGCGTTTCTGCTCCATGTGGTGACGCCCCTGACCCTGCTAGTTCCCCTGCATTTGCTGGGGTTTACGGGGTTGGCCCTAGTGTGTCATGGGGAACTGGCCCGCAGCCGGCCGGCCGCCCAACACCTCACCCTGTTTTACCTGTGGGTGGCGCTGGGGGGCATGGCGGGGGGGCTATTTACAGCGTTGGTGGCCCCGGTCGTGTTCCCCATGGTGCAGGAATATCCCCTGGCCCTCAGTCTGGGCCTGCTGATCCTGTTCATGCCGGTGTTTCGGACGGCGCGCCTGGGGCCGCTGTCCCGCCGCTTCAGCCTGTGGCTGGGCCTGGGGGTGCTGCTGGGAGGCTTGCAGGTGGGCCTCGACCCCGCGGGATTCGCCGTCAGCGGTTGGCTGGTAGGGTTAGGAGTCTTGGGCTTGTGGGTCTACAGTCTGGAGCTTTCGCCCTTGGTGGCGGGGCTGGGGGTGCTGCTGGTCACGGGCCTCTTTCTGTTCCGACCGGGGACTGGGGAAGGCCCCCTCACCCTGGAGCGCAGCTTTTTTGGCGTCTATCGGGTGTTTAAGGAGGGCGAGTACCACAGCCTGCTCCACGGCACGACGCTGCACGGCAAACAGAGCCTACGCCGACCCCAGGAACCCCTCACCTATTACGGACGGGAAGGGCCGGCCGGCCGGGTGTTTGCGTCGTTTCGGCCCGATCAACCCCGGCGCATCGGCATTATTGGCTTGGGGGTGGGCACCCTGGCAGCCTACGGCCGGCCGACGGATCAGATGACGTTTTATGAGATTGACCCCCTGGCGGAACAGTTGGCCCGCGATCCGTACTATTTCACGTTTCTGGCGGAGACGGCGGCGGATCTCCAGGTGGTGACTGGGGATGGGCGGCTCTCCCTCAGCCAAGTGCCGGCCGGCCGCTATGACCTGCTGGTGATGGATGCCTTCACCTCGGATGCGATTCCGATTCACCTGCTGACCCGCGAGGCGGTAGCCCTCTACCTCACCAAGCTGACGGATCAGGGGGTGCTGCTGATCCACATCACCAATCGGTTTCTGGATTTGGAACCGGTGGTGGGGCGAATTGCGGCGGATTTGAATCTGGTGGCCCGCCATAACTCGGACTGGGATGTGTCTGCGGAACGGCGCGACCGGGGGATGAATCTGTCGGACTGGGTGCTCTTGGCCCGCCGGCCGGCCGATCTGGCGTTTTTGGGGGATGATCCTCGCTGGGAGCCGTTGAACGTCCCACCGGGACGCACCTGGACAGACCAGTACTCGAACCTGTTGGGGGCAATTCGCTGGAGTGAGCGGCCCTAGGAGGTTATGGGCACAGGGGGGAGAGCTAGCCTTTAGCGTATTGACACATTTATTATTACAAGGCTACAGTGCTCAAAAACTGGCCCAAAGTGACTTGAAAGGTAACCCGATAAGGATAATCCATACCTTAGACAGCCATCTTTTTCAAAGAACTGACTATGGTTTTCGCCGTGTATCCTCGCAAATACGGTGATATTTTAGCTGTGGAGGTATCAATGTGAAGTTTAAGCACTGCTTAGGCACGCTTGAAAGAAATCCTCCCTGGTGGAATCACGCCAAGAACACTGATGACCATCAAGACGAGGGCTTAGAGTGAAGATTCACCTCCCAAATAGCGCCCATCTTCAGAACATAGAAGGCTTCATTCGGAGGTACAACCCTGAAGATCCAACCAAGTTAGAAGTGTCTTGCCACGACAAATATATTCATCTTCATCCCTTCTCTTTGTCTCTAGCCGCCTGTATTGGAGCGTCAGCAAGTGAGAATAATGTTCCGATCTTCGGCAATATACCCAATGTTCGATCTACTCCATATTTGGTTAGGATGAAGCTATTTGACTACCTGGTAGTAATAGAGATGTAGTGAAATGACTATTAGATGATCAAGAGCTGTTAGGAAATGTCATTTCA
>JACYLR010000105.1 GCA_015272465.1 Gloeomargaritaceae cyanobacterium C42_A2020_066 | reverse complement strand
GATTAACTTGGTCATAATCTAGGGCTGGTGCCCCTTATTCTGTATCACGATAAGCCCACGTAAGGCATAAATAGAGGTGCCCTAGTTTAGAAATCAGCTCTTATGCCAATGGTATGCCTACGTTAGCGACATACAGCGACAACTGGCTACAGATATTCTGTGCAGTACAAAGTCTGTACCTTGTCAAATATGCTTCCCCGTGGGCCGGAAAACCTTGTTAACCGGGTATTCTGGGGAATGGCTCAGGGGTGATTTGAACACCCGACCAAGGGCTTATGAGTCCCCTGCTCTACCACTGAGCTACTGAGCCATAGACAGCGATCTCTAAGAATATCACAGGACTACCCCGGCCGGCCGCCAGCAGAGACTAGCTGTGTAATCAGCCTCAGGCTCCCAAGTGGCCCAGGCCCAACCCTGAGCATTAGGCCGGCTAGATCGCGCCAAGGTATTCACCTGCTGCAGATAGGAACCCAGGCCGAACCCTACAGCTTTGGCATAGGCTTCCTTAGCTGTCCACAAGTGGGCAAAGACCTGCGGTTGCCAGCCCGAGTCGGCGAGGAAGACCCGTTCCACAGGGTGAAAATAGCGCCGGGCAATCGCCGGTACATGGGTATAGGTGCGTGCTCGCTCTAGGTCAATCCCCACCGGCCGGCCGGCGAGGGCGTAGATCACCCGGTCGCCACTGTGGGCTAGGCTGAGGTGCAAGGAGGCCGTGGGCAGATAGGGCTTGCCCTGCGTATTAACTTGGATCTGCACCTCGGCCGGCCGCAGCCCCAGGGCTGCCCCCACAAGCTGCCGTAGGCCCAGCCGCCCCAGGACAAAGGCCCGTTGCCGCAGGGGATGACGATAGGCCATAGCCCGTAACTGTTCTGCCTCACTCAACACCTGAAGAAAGTCTACGGGCCGGCCGGCCGGGGTGGTCAAATCTCCCCACCAGACCGTCACCTCTGATCTATCGACGCGCCCACCCGCTGGGGTCGGCACCCGAAGTTGCACCAGCGTGAGTCCGCCAAGAGGAGCAATCGTGACAGACTTCAGAGCACACATGGGTGACCAAACCCAGGGTTTACAATCGAAGCGGGCCGGCCGTTGCCTGGGCCAGTCCCTACTCCGAGCCGCAGCACCATGACCATCAGCCCGATCGCCTTTCAAGACATGGATTTGCCCAAACAGGGCCTGCCGGTCACCATTATTACGGGATTTCTGGGCAGCGGTAAAACCACCCTGCTCAACCACATCCTCACCAACCGCCAGGATTTGAAAGTGGCCGTGCTGGTGAACGAGTTTGGCGACATCAATATCGACAGTCAGCTTCTTGTGGAAGTGGACAGCGGCATGGTGGAACTGTCCAACGGTTGCATCTGCTGCACCATCAATGATGATCTCGTCAACGCGGTCTACAACGTCCTGGAACGCAGTGAACGGATCGATTATCTCGTCGTGGAAACCACGGGTGTGGCCGACCCCCTGCCCATTGCCCTAACCTTCCTCGGCACGGAACTGCGGGACTTAACCCACCTGGATGCCATCCTGACCGTCATTGATGCCTCCGCCTTTGCCCCGGACTTGTTCAACAGTGAGGCGGCCCTCAGTCAAATCACCTACGGGGATATCTTGCTCCTCAACAAAACGGATCTGGTGCCTGCAACCCGCCTCGCCCAGTTGGAAACCCAGTTGCAACAGATGAAAGCAGGCGCCCGGATTTTACGGACAGAACAGGGTCGGGTTCCCTTACCCCTGATCCTAGGGATCGGAGCCGCCGATCCTAACTTGGTGACGGCCGGCCGCGCCCACGACACTGATGCTAGCCATGAATCCCACGGACACCCCCACGCCCACGGTGAGCACGATCATGGCCACGATCATCACGATCACCACGGCCACAGACACGCCTCCCATCACCTGGAAAATGATGGGTTCGTCGCCGTTTCCTTTGAGAGCGACCGGCCCTTTCACCTCGAGCGCTTTCAGCATTTCCTAACGGATCGTCTGCCCACCACCGTTTTTCGGGCCAAGGGTGTCCTCTGGTTTGACCGCAGTGACCTGCGCTACCTGTTCCAGTTGAGCGGTAAGCGCTATAGCCTGGATGTGGAGGAACGAGGCCGGCCGGCCGCCAATCAGTTGGTGTTTATTGGTCAACACCTGGATCGGGAGCCGCTGTTGGCAGACTTACACGCCTGCTTGATTTAGGTTATTGGCATGGACATCGCCTTTCATAAATATCAGGGTCTAGGGAACGATTTTGTCCTGATCGACAACCGCGGCCAAGCTCGGCCGCTGCTCACACCGGAGCAGGCGGTGCGCCTCTGCGACCGCCACTTCGGCATCGGTGCGGACGGGGTGATTTTCGCCCTGCCGGGAACGCCGGGGTCGAATTATACGATGCGCATTTTCAACAGCGACGGCTCGGAACCCGAAATGTGCGGCAATGGCATCCGCTGCCTAGCCCGCTTTCTCGTGGACTTGGAGGGGGTTTCTGCGCCCCAGAGCTATACGATCACCACCCTGGCTGGCCCGATGGTGCCCCAGGTGCGCCCCGATGGCCAGGTCACGGTGGATATGGGGCCACCGATCCTGGAAGCGGAGCGAATTCCCACCTTTTTGGGGGATAAACACACCTCGGTGCTAGACACTCCCCTCACAGCGGCCGGCCGGGACTGGCAGGTGACCTGCGTCAGTATGGGCAATCCCCATTGTGTGGTGTTTGTCGAGGATGTGGCGGCTGTGCCCCTCGCCGAATGGGGATCACAGTTTGAGCGCCACCCGGCTTTTCCCCAGCGGATCAACACTGAGTTTGTCCAGATTATCGACCGTCAGCATCTCCAGATGCGGGTGTGGGAGCGGGGGGCAGGCGCCACCCTGGCCTGCGGTACCGGAGCCTGTGCGGTGGTGGTGGCAGCCTACCTCACAGAGCGTGCCGACCGAACCTGCCAGGTTTCCCTGCCGGGCGGTACGCTGCAAATTACCTGGCAGGCCAAAGACAACCATGTG
This sequence comes from Gloeomargaritaceae cyanobacterium C42_A2020_066, assembly GCA_015272465.1. GTDB lineage: Bacteria > Cyanobacteriota > Cyanobacteriia > Gloeomargaritales > Gloeomargaritaceae > JACYLR01. Next base: position 5,652 of record JACYLR010000105.1, on the reverse strand, counting down.
TACATGACCGGGCCGGCCGAACGGGTCTTTACCGGCACCGTGACCCTGTGAAAGGCGCAGGTTCGGCGTCCCCAACCCAACTCTGGGGGCGGCTACTGGCCTATCTGAAACCCCACTGGCGGGCAGAGGCTATCGGTCTCAGTGCCCTTGTTGTTGCCAACGGGCTGGGGGCCTACCTGCCGCTCCTGATTCGCAACGGGGTTGATGCCCTGGAAACGGCCGGCCACTGGCCTACCCTCCTGGGCCAAGTCGCTGCGATCATCGGCCTGGCTTCCCTGATGTGGGTGATTCGGATGGTGTCGCGGGTGACCCTCTTTGGGGTTGGCCGCCAAGTCGAGTTCGACCTGAAGCAGGGTATTTACGAACACCTGTTGACCCTGGAGCCGGCCTACTTTGCCACCACGGCACCGGGAGAACTGATCAGCCGCGCCACCAGTGACGTGGACAATGTGCGGCGGTTGGTGGGGTTTTCCGTGCTCAGTTTGGCCAACACCATTCTGGCCTACGGCTTTACGCTGCCCTTCATGCTGGCCATTGACCCCCTGCTCACCCTGCTAGCCCTGGGGGTCTATCCCTTGATGCTGGCGGTGGTGCAGACCTTTGGTAACCAATTGCGTGTCCAGCAGCTCCAAGTGCAGGAAGCTCTGGCGGATTTGAGCGACTTAGTGCAGGAGGATGCTAGCGGCGTCAGCCTAATCAAAATCTATGCCCAGGAAGCCAATGAGCAACGGGCCTTTGCCGCCCTGAACCAGACCCTTCTCCAAGCCAATTTGACCCTGGCCCGCACCCGCAGCCTTCTGTTTCCCCTCTTGGGAGGTGTGGCTAGTATCAGTTTCCTGCTGCTGCTCTGGTTAGGGAGTGCGGCCATTGAGCGCCAAGCCCTGACGATTGGGGACTTGGTGGCAATGCTGATCTATGTGGAGCGGTTGGTGTTTCCCACGGCCCTCCTCGGCTTTACGATTACGGCCTTGCAACGGGGGGAGGTCAGCCTGAATCGAGTCGAAGCTCTGATCACCGAATCTCCAGGGATTCAGGACAGCCCCACGGCCCAGGCACCGCCATTGGCCCAAATCCGGGGCCATTTGGAGGCCCGTCACCTGACGTACACCTACCCTGGGCACGGCCGGCCGGCCTTGGTGGATGTGAGTTTTCAGATTCAGCCGGGGGAGATGGTGGCGGTGGTGGGAGCGATTGGTTCGGGGAAGTCCACCTTGGGCAATGCCTTAGTGCGGCTGATTGACATTGGGCCAGGTCAACTTTTCCTCGATGGTCATGACCTCACCCAGATCCCGCTGGCAACCCTGCGCGAGGCGATCATCCTGGTGCCCCAGGAGAGTTTCCTGTTCAGCACCACCCTGGCGGACAACATTCGCTATGGGGAGCCGGATGCCCCCCAAACCGCAGTGGAAACGGCCGGCCGACGGGCCGCATTGCACCAGGAAGTCCTCAACTTTCCCCAGCAATACGAAACTCTGGTGGGTGAACGGGGGATCACGCTGTCGGGGGGGCAGCGGCAACGGGCGGCCCTAGCTCGCGCCTTTTTACCCCAGGCTCCGGTGTTGGTTCTCGATGATGCCCTGGCCAGTGTCGATAACCAGACGGCCCAGGGAATCCTGGATCACCTGCGTCGGCCGGCCGGGGGCCAGACCCTCCTGCTGATTACCCATCGGCTCACTGCTGCGGCCCTTGCGGATTGGGTACTTGTCCTCGACCAAGGACGAGTGGTGCAACGGGGTTCCCATGAGGCGCTGATCCAAGTGCCAGGGGTTTATGCGAACCTGTGGCAGCAGTACCAGCAGGAGCAGCGATTCACCTAGACGGAAGAGTTACCTCCGCGACTGGCAGGCTATGGGCACATTTTCTTAAGGTAACAGGCGCATCACGGGCTTTCCGCTCAACCCAAGCTCTCATGGGTACTGCTGTTGATGGGCTGATCATTTTCTCTATTGAGAATCAGATAACTGGGGGCACCCGGTTTGTCGGCTATATTGCCAACAAGATCCTGTCAAGCTGAGCAAGTAGAGGTGCCCTCCTGTCATTAGTCCTTGGGGTCTCTAAAGTTTTGCCCACTCCTCTGGCAACATATTGGCTATCAACTTAAATCCACCTTTGCCATCCGGGAGTAGGATGTAGGCCATACCTTGAGGGTCTGGATAGATGCCTGTTGCCGCCTCAAAAATATCATCGTGCCCCACAATAATCGTATTTTTCCCACTGGGTGGCACTTGAGTGAGTAGTGGCATGACGTTGGTTTTCATTTCCTGTACTTGAGCATCCGTATATTCCTCAAAGGGTAGAAAATTTAACTTTGGATTTTTCTCGTGCTTTCCAAAAGCCAAGTCGGCTGTTTTCCATGCTCGGCAATACTCGCTGGCAATGACTGAGCCAACGGGAATATTCTTGGCGATAAATGCCGCACCAATGTCTTTCGATTGTTTTACCCCTACGTCGCTGAGCTTCCGTTGGGTTTCACAATCATCAATTCGCATATTGGGGTCGGCTTGATCTGCATAGTCCTTCTCGGTCTGAGCATGACGGAAGTAGATAATATATCCACCTTTTTGCAAGTCAGATAGTAGTTCATTACCACTCAATGTATCTTGGAAATTTGCATTGGCAACCTCTCCTGGGCCGGGTTGCTCTTCAGTGGTGGTCGGAGTGGCAGCAACCGGTGGCTCCGGTAACTTAGCTGCTTCATTACTTGAGGTGCTACCGCTCGTGCAAGCGGTAATACCCAGACTTAACCCGATTAGCACGTTGGCGAGTAGGAGGTCCAACCGCTTCGATGACATGAAAATCTCCTGCTCTTGAGATTAAGACTTATGGGTGACAATGTGAAACTGGTTTGTTGTCAAAGCCGGCCGCCCACATTGAGCGAAGGGAAAGGTTCCCCTAGGGCGTGACAAGGGGAACACGCTGGGTAGCCTTGTGCTACTGAATCGATTATTGACAACGGCATCAGCCTATAGCTAACGATACTTATTGTCAACTGGTTAAACGCGGTGACTCAGGTTTCAAGCTGGGTAGGGTAACGACCGCGAGGATCACCTCCGTCGGCCGGCCGGGGGCCCGATCCTCCTACTATCCACACGTTAGCTAGCCGCGATGGTGCTTGCGGAGGAGTCAGTCCCAAGATTCGCCGGCTTCGGGAACACACTATCGGACGGAACACGGCACCTATCGAAGTACCCCTAGGCGCAACTCCAGTAGACAAGCGCCTTAGATGGCTCTGTTGCACAGGTGAACCAGGCCATCGGAGCTAGATAAGCGGAGTTGAATCAGCGCCTCTTGGGCATCAGCAGGTTTGTGGGCTACCGTTGAGCAGCCCCTAACTCAGGCAAACAGGATGATCTGCCAGGGTAGACCTCCAGCGTCTCATCACCTAATACCCAGCACGCCCCCTGTGTGTAACCCATAACCGCGGCCACCCCTGCCCACAAAATCTCTGATGAGTGACCATCCACCCCGCATTCTCTTTCTCTACGGCTCATTGCGTGAGCGTTCCTACAGTCGCCTCCTGGCGGAAGAAGCCGCCCGCATCATCCAAGGTATGGGGGCCGAAGTCCGGTTTTTCCATCCCCATGATTTACCCGTGTACGGCAGTGTGCCCGATACCCACCCCAAGGTGCAGGAGCTGCGGGCCTTAAGCATTTGGTCGGAGGGGCAGGTCTGGTCGAGTCCAGAGTTGCATGGCAACGTGAGTGGCCTGTTTAAGAATCAAATTGACTGGATTCCCCTGACAACCGGGGCCGTTCGTCCCACCCAGGGCCGCACCCTGGCAGTGATGCAGGTCAGTGGTGGCTCCCAGTCCTTCAACGCGGTCAATACCCTGCGGATTCTTGGCCGCTGGATGCGGATGTTTGTGATTCCCAATCAATCCTCTGTGGCGAAGGCATACCAGGAGTTCCACGAGGACGGCACGATGAAGGAGTCCTCTTTTCGGGATCGGGTCGTGGATGTCATGGAGGAGTTGTACAAGTTCACCCTGCTGCTGCGGGATCAGGTGGACTATTTGACTGACCGCTACAGCGAACGCCAAGCCGCCCTCAGGGAGGAGGGGAAATAACCCGCTTAGGCAAAATGCTGATACCCCTGTTGCAGGTTGAGGGCAATCGGCGCTGTAGCTTGGGTAGAGTCCACCAGTGTGACCCCGCTGCCAGCAACCACCCGACCAATGCGCGCTGCCGGCCGGCCGAGGTGGGTCACCAGTAATTCCGCCTGGGCAGGGGGTAAGCTGAGCAGCAACTCGAAGTCCTCACCGCCGTAGAGAATCCACTGCCAGCGCTGCTCGGGCGGCAGATCGTCCAATTCGGGCGGATAGGGCACGGCCGGCCGGTCGATCGCCGCCGCCACCCCACTGGCCCGACATACCTGGATCAGGGCATCGGCCAAGCCATCACTGGTGTCCATCACCGCCGCCCGCTGACCCACCAACTCTGCTAAGCCAGGCAGCACGTCCAGTCGGGGTCGGGGCCGTTGATGCATGTCCTGGAATCTTTGCCGAGCTTCCGGACTGAGGCCGGCCGCCCACGCAGAGTCCTCCCCCAACAGGAGGGCCAACCCCGCCCGCGACGCCCCATGCCAGCCCGTGACCACCAGTGCATCTCCAGGTTGGGCTGCCGATCTAGCCCAGTTGGCCTCCCCATCCGTGGCCCCCAGCGCGGTAATCGCCAGGGAGATCGTCGTTCCTCGCACCACGTCGCCCCCCAGGATGACGCCCCCATACACGCCTAGACATTCCGCCATGCCCGCATACACCGCCTCTACCCAGGCCACAGGAGAATGGGGTGGCAGCGTCAGGCCCACCGTAATCCCCACGGGCGTCGCGCCCATCGCCGCCAGATCCGAATAATTGACGGCCACCGCCCGCCACCCCAAATCCTCAGGGGTCATGGTCAGCGTGGCCAGCGGACTGCAAGGACTGGCGCTAAAATGCACGCCTTCCACCAACACATCAGTCGTCACCACCACCGGCCGGCCGGCCGGCCAGGGGACTTTGGCCCCATCATCACCAATGACCTCCGGCGGGCAAAAGCGGTGTAATCGGGCCAGGAGACCTTGCTCCCCCAGGACACTCAGCGGCACATCAGCAGGGGCAGCAGCCATGGTATTCCTAAAGTCCCAATCCCTTGAGGGTACAGTCGGTCTCAACTTGTCAGAATCGCACCCGATCGCCTAGCGTGTGGGGGGACTATGCTCTGGCCGAGACCCCCCGCCGATGCCTGCCCCACTCTACGATCTCTACACCTTCCGCACCCCCAACGGCCGCAAGGTTTCCATTCTCCTGGAAGAACTGGAGTTACCCTACGCCGTTCATGTGGTTGATATTAGCCGCGGTGACCAGTTCCAGCCCGACTTTGTTGCCCTCAACCCCAACAGTAAGATTCCAGTGCTCGTCGATCGGGATGCCAACCAGACCGTGTTTGAATCGGGCGCAATTCTGATCTACCTGGCTGAAGCGGCCGGCCGGCTGTTGCCCACGGATCGGCGAGCGCGGTTTGAGGTGCTGGCGTGGCTGATGTTCCAGATGGGCGGCGTCGGGCCGATGTTAGGCCAACTCAGCCATTTCAAGCGGTTTGCGCCGGAGCCGATTCCCTACGCCATCGCCCGCTACGAAAAGGAAACCCTGCGCCTCTACGGGGTACTGAACCA
>JACYLR010000108.1 GCA_015272465.1 Gloeomargaritaceae cyanobacterium C42_A2020_066 | reverse complement strand
CGAAATTGAGATTGAGGTGGTGCCTGGCGTCTGCTCTCCCTTGGCAGCCGTAGCCCTACTGGGTCTACCGCTCACCTGTCAGGCAGAGCGTCTCGCTATCCTCCCAGCCCTCTACCACGTCCGAGACTTGGCGCAGACTCTGGCGTGGGCGGAGGTTGTGGTTTTGCTTAAGGTCAGTCGAGTTTACTCCCAGGTGTGGACGTTTTTGCAGCAGGAGCAACTTCTGGAGTCGAGTGTGGTTGTGGAGTGGGTAGGGCACCCCCACCAGCGAATTTATGCTCCCTTGACCCTCCATCCTCAACTGGAACTGTCCTACTTTTCCCTGCTCATGATCTGGAAACAGCCCGACCGCATGACGGGGATTCTAGGTTTGGCCTAGTATGGTTGATCATGGCTACACCCAGCCCCTCGCCCAGATTTACGTCTATGGAAACCTCCGTTGCTGCTGACTCCATTCGCATTTTTGACACCACCCTGCGGGACGGGGAACAATGCCCAGGCGCAACCCTGAATGGAGACGAAAAGCTGGCCATTGCTCGCCAACTGGCTCGTCTGGGTGTAGATGTCATCGAAGCGGGGTTTGCTTACGCCAGCCCAGGGGATTTTGCGGCGGTGCAGACTATCGCCGCTGCCGTCGGTACCGAGGACGGCCCCGTTGTATGCAGCTTGGCGCGAGCGATCAAAGCAGACATTGAAGCGGCCGCCGCGGCCATTAAGCCTGCCGCTCGGGGCCGGATTCATACCTTCATCTCTACCTCGGATATTCATCTGGAGTACCAGTTGCGCAAGTCCCGTGCTGAGGTGCTGACCATTGCTGAAGATATGGTGGCCTTGGCTCGCTCCCTGTGCCCCGACGTGGAGTTTTCGGCTATGGACGCCACCCGCACTGAGCCGGAATATCTCTACCAGGTGCTGGAGCGAGCAATTGCTGCTGGAGCCACAACCGTCAATATTCCTGACACCGTCGGCTACTCCACCCCAGAAGAGTTTGGTGCCCTGATCCGCGGCATCCGTGAAAACGTCCCCAACATTGACCAAGCGATTATTTCGGTGCACGGCCATAACGACCTAGGCTTGGCAGTGGCCAACTTCCTGGAGGCGGTCAAGAATGGGGCGCGCCAGTTGGAAGTTGCTGTCAACGGTATTGGGGAACGGGCTGGCAATACAGCTCTGGAAGAAGTCGTGATGGCCTTGCATGTCCGGCGGCAGTTCTTCAACCCCTACCTCGGCCGGCCGGCCGACTCTACGGCCCCCCTCACCCGGATCGACACCCAGCAGCTTTATAAAACCTCCCGCCTCGTTTCTAACCTGACAGGGATGTTGGTACAGCCCAACAAAGCGATTGTGGGTGCTAATGCCTTTGCCCACGAGTCCGGGATTCACCAGGATGGCATCCTCAAGAACCGGCTCACCTACGAGATCATGGATGCTCAGTCCATCGGCCTCACCAGCAATGAAATCGTGTTGGGTAAGCACTCCGGCCGTCATGCCTTCCGCACCCGTCTTCAAGAGTTGGGCTTTGAGTTGGATGAGCAGGAGCTGAATCGGGCTTTCCTCCGGTTTAAGGAACTGGCCGATAAGAAAAAAGACATCACCGACTGGGACTTGGAAGCTATTGCTAACGAAGAACTCCAGGCCCCTACTGAAGTCAGTTTCCGGTTGGAGCGGGTACAGGTTTCTTGTGGTGATCACGAAATCCCCACAGCGACGGTGACGCTGCGGTTGCCCAATGGCCAAGAGGTGACGGATGCGGCGACGGGCACTGGGCCGGTAGATGCTATCTACAAGGCGATCAACCGGGTTGCCCAGGTCAGCAACCGTCTGACGGAGTTCTCTGTGCAGTCGGTGACGGCGGGCATTGATGCCATCGGTGAGGTTACGATCCGTTTGGAGCACCAGGGTCGTACCTACTCCGGCCATGCCGCTAATACGGATATTGTGGTCGCGTCGGCCCAAGCCTACACCAACGCCCTCAACCGGCTCTACGGTGTCCAGAGTCGTCGCTCTTCCATTTCCTCTGAAGGCTCTGAGGTTCCGGTCTCTGCGGGTTAGTTTCCCTAAAATAATCGCTTTGAATGGTGCCTCCCATTTTCATGTTCAGCAACACCCCCCTCCCTGGTAATGCCAAGTGGATTCGGTGATCATGACCTGATCGGCATACTGCCGGGCCAGGTTGCGGGCGGTTTTGTCACAGATTGCTGCCGGTAACCCTCGCTCCAGCCTGTGGCCCGCCTGGTCATCGAAATAGGGCTTAACCCCCACGTAGGTCGCCGTTTTGCCGGTGAAAACACAGGCTCCATCGGCAGGGATGGGCACCTTGTAGGCCACTGTGTCCAGGCTATCTAGGCGGAGTGGTTGGTCGAGGCCGTAGCTCAAAGAGTCCAAAACCCGGTAGGGCCGGCGGGCGCGCACCTCGATTTGGCCGAACCCGGCGTCAACCACCTGCTGTACGTAAGCCTCGTAGGTCAAAGCTCCTGACAGACAGAGGGCGCGGAGCCGCTCGTCTTCTTGGAGGTGGATCGGGATGGGTTGGGTAGCAATCGGGTCACTCATGTAAAGCCGTCCACCGGGCTTGAGGACACGATGGGCTTCATCCAGGGCACGCCGCAAGTCCTGGGGTTGGAAGATGTTGAACAGGCAGTTCTGGGCCACCAGATCCACTGAAGCTGTCTCCACGGGCAAGTCTAGGGCATCCCCAGGCAACACGGTTACAAACTCTGGAGAGAACCAGGGGTTGAGTTCCGCTGCAAGGTGGAGATTTCGGCCGGCCGCCGCCCGCATTTCTGCCACGGGTTCAACGGCAACGACTTGGCCCGGCTGGCGGCAAAAGTAGGCAAACTGGAGGGCTTCTAGGCCCCCTCCCACGCCGATATACAGGATCCGAGGTTCGCCGGATAACTCGGTCGGATGCACGGTGGTGCCGCAACCATAGTTCATAGCCTGCATGACCTCCGGAATTTGCAGACCCGGAAGTTGCAACGGTGGCGTACTCACACAGCAGAGGCCAGCTTGGGGCGTCACGGCGGCTTCCGCATAAACCTGAGCGGCTGTTTCCAAATAACCCACGGGAATTGTCCTTGGCTCAGAGTCAGACGCTCCCACCTTAGACTATCGGGTCGCCCGGAGGCCCATGCTAGATTGAGCAAACGCTGGAGAAAAACACGATGATCCAGGCCTACGCTGCTGAAGCCGCCGGTGCTGAGCTGAAATCCTTTAGCTACGATCCTGGCCCCCTGGGGCAAGACGAGGTAGAAGTCGAGGTGGAATCCTGCGGCATCTGCCACAGTGACCTGAGCATGTTAGACAACGAGTGGGGCATTACCCAGTATCCTTTTGTGGCAGGTCACGAAGCCGTGGGGGTTATTCGTGCCCTGGGTAGTCATGTCAGCGATCGCCACCTGGGGCAACGGGTGGGGGTGGGCTGGTATGCCCGCTCCTGTCTGACCTGTGAGCAGTGCCTCAGCGGCGACCACAACCTCTGTAGCCAAACCCAAGCAACGATCGTCGGCCACTTCGGTGGGTTTGGGGATCGGGTGCGCTGCCAATCCACTTGGGCCATTCCCCTGCCCCCAGAGTTGGATGCAGCTACGGCCGGCCCGCTATTCTGCGGGGGTATTACGGTGTTCAATCCCCTGGTTCAGTTCGATATTCGTCCGACCCATCGGGTTGGGGTGGTTGGGGTGGGCGGCTTGGGGCATCTGGCCCTCCAATTCATGGCCGCCTGGGGCTGTGAGGTGACGGCCTTCTCCTCCAACCCTGACAAGACGGATGAACTCAAGTCTCTCGGTGCGGATCACGTGGTGAACTCCCGTGACCCGGAGGCCCTCAAGGCGGTGGCCGGTTCCCTGGATTTCATCCTTTCTACAGTGAATGTCAGTTTGGACTGGACGGCCTACATCCAGGCCCTGCGCCCCAAGGGCCGCCTGCACTTTGTTGGGGTTGTCCTGGAGCCAGTGCCCGTCAATGTCTTTGGTCTGTTGGATCGGCAAAAGACTCTTTCCGGGAGTCCCCTCGGCAGTCCGGCCACAGTGGCACAAATGCTCCGGTTCGCAGCCCACCACAGCATTGCGCCCATCACCCAGGCCTTTCCCTTCAGTCAGGTGAATGAGGCTCTTGCCCATCTCCGCAGGGGGCAGGCTCGCTATCGCCTCATCCTCACCCACTAGATTTAGGGTATTGGTCGAGTCAATCCTCCGAGCAGACCCTAAAATCATCGGTGCTGGTGAAGTTCGCTCGGCCTCAGGCTAGGTGCAGGAATCGGGGATGCCTAGGGTTCAGCCCCCGGCCGGCCGTGTCCTAGGCAGGTGCGATTTGGGCCAGAAGCGCCTCAACCCGGACTTTGATTTCATCCCGAACCCGTGGGAAAATCTCCGGTTGTTCCGCCGGATCATCCAACTGCCAGTCCTCGAAGATATCTCGCAACACCCAATCTGGGGGTAGGTTCACCCCACAGCCGCACAGGGAGATGACGACGTCGAAGTCCTCTGGGTTAAAGTCGCTCAGGGGTTTAGAGGTCTGGTCAGTGATATCAATTCCCACCTCCCGCATGGCTGCCACGGCTTCGGGGCGCACTTGGCTGGCTTCTAATCCTGAACTGGTCACCGAGATCCGGCCGGCCCCCAAGGTACGGGCGAATCCCTCCGCCATCTGAGAGCGGGCTGAGTTTTTCTTGCAGACAAACATAATCCGCTTCATCGTTCAGGGATCCTCAAAGATCAAGGGGTAGGCAACGGGGATCGGGCAGGCTTGCCTTTTCAGGCTGGCGCGGAAAATAGAAAGCAGTGCGCTTGCAGATTTCTACCAGCATCAGCATCACAGGCACCTCAATTAACACACCAACCACCGTTGCCAGTGCCGCTCCGGAATTGAGACCAAACAGGGTGACGGCGGTGGCAATCGCCACCTCAAAGTGGTTACTTGCCCCTATCAAGGCGGCGGGTGCTGCATCTTCATAGACCAAGCCCAGTTTCTGGGCAAGCACGTAGGTGATCAGGAAAATAAAATTGGTTTGCAGAAAAAGGGGGATTGCGATCAGGAGAATGTGCAATGGGCTGCGGACAATTAAGTCTCCCTTGAAGGCAAACAGTAGAATGAGTGTCGCCAATAGGGCAATGATCGCCACGGGACTGAGATACCGGAGGAAAACGTCCTCAAACCACTCCCGCCCCTGATGTCGCAAAATCCAGGTGCGCGAGACCATCCCTGCTGCTAAAGGGAGACCGACGTAAACCATCACTGACAAGACTATCGTTTGCCAGGGAACAATCAGATTGTTGGTGGCTAAGAGCCAGCGCCCTAGAGGGGCATAAAGAAACAGCATCGCCAGGGAGTTGACGGCCACCATAACCAAGGTATGCCCCTGATTACCGTAGGATAAATAGCCCCACATCATTACCATCGCCGTGCAGGGGGCGATCCCCAAGAGGATTGTTCCGGCGGTATAGGAATTGGCCAGGGTAATCTCTTGACCGCGAATGAATTCGGTTCCCTGGAGCAGGGGAAGGAAGAGCCAACCCAAGAAAAACTGGGCAAAGGCCACCATCGTAAAGGGCTTGATCAGCCAATTGACCACTAGGGTCAAAACAACGGGTTTGGGGTTTTGGACTGCTTGTTTCGCCTGACCAAAGTCAATTTTGACCATGATCGGGTACATCATAAAAAATAAGCAGATGGCGATCGGAATCGAGACCTCATAAAGGCTAAGGCGATCCAGGGTTACGGCCAATTCTGGAAAGCCCCGACCCAGCCCGATGCCCGCCACAATACATAAGGCTACCCACAAGGTGAGGTAGCGCTCAAAGAAGGACAATCGCAACCGGGTGGGCTGCGGCCGGCCGGCCGGGTCTGCTGACTTCATGGGTTCATGTTATCTAGATGTGCAACGCTGCGGTGCGTAATCTCAGCAGAACCACCACCGCCGCGCTGGCCCAACTGAGACCATCCCTCACCTACCGCGCTTTAGCAAAGGTGGCGAGAGTGAGTTGAGACTCCGCCGCTGGCAGGGGAATGTAGCCTACCTTAGTCGCCATGGTGCTGGCTTGGTTCAGATAAAAGGTCACGAATGGCCGCAGCGCAGGGTTCTCCCGCAGCGCCTTAGTACTGACGTAGATGTAGAGCGGCCGGCCGTAGGGATGGTACCTGTCCTGCTCCACATTGGAGCGAGTTGGCATAACAGACCCCCGGCCACTGTCGATCCCTAGGGCTTTCAAATCCTTGGGGTTGGCTTCGTAGTAGGCCAGACCAAAATAGCCCAGGCTGTTGGGATCGGTGCTTACTCCCTTTACTAGGACGTTATCGTCTTCACTGGCAACATAATCCGTACGGCTGGCCCCTGCTTTGCCCATCGTCGCTTCTGTGAAGTAGTCAAAGGTACCGGAATCCCGGCCCGGCCCGTAAAGTTTGAGGGGGCGATTGGGCCAGGTCGAGCGCACTTGTTGCCAGGTATTGATCTTGCCCTGGGCAGCTGGTTCCCAGATGCGCCGCAACTCCGCGACGGTGATCGCAGAGGCCCACGTGTTGGATGGATGCACCACAACCGTCAGGGCATCCAGGGCCACGGGCAATTCCACATAGCCCACCTTGGCCTGGCGACACTGGGCTTCTTCCTGATCAGATATGGGCCGCGAGGCATTGCTGATGTCGGTCTTGCCAGCACAAAACTTGCGAAACCCACCCCCAGTCCCCGAAAACTGGATATCAATAGGCGTGGTGCGTCCGGCTGGCGTGGAGGCATAGGCTTTGGCAACCGCAGCGCTGATCGGATACACCGTGCTCGATCCATCGATCCGAATGGCCGCCGGACGAGTCTGAGAAACCGCATGGGTTCCCCCAATCCAGAGGGCTAGAATCCCCACGGCACCCGCAGCCAGACCTGCCGAGCCGTATTTGGCACGCATTCCCACCATCTCAACCCTCCTGCAATCTCGTGGTTAGAGACAGACGCGTTCATTTTTTTCAAATGCCTGTCTCTATCATTTCAAAAAAACTTGATAAGTCAAGGGGAGTAGGAATATCCATAGGGACGACTAATACTTCTACGCGTCTCCTAGGATTGGGGCGGCTGCTTAGGGTGGGGGCGCGCCACATCAGCCTGACCTTGGGCCGACTCATGCTTAACCAGGGAGAGGCCCAGGGGAATCGCCGTGTTCAAGACCATCAACCGCAGCAGATGGCCGGCCGTCACCAGATCCACATCCTGATCCAGGGCGAGGGCCACCAGCACCATTTCCGTCGCGCCCCCCGGCACGGTGATCAACCAACAGGTCAGCCAATCCCAGGGGGTGAGCACCCAGGCCACCCAAGCTGTGCCCAGGCCGGCCGTCACCGTTAAACCCACTGGGATCAGGGCTTGGAGCAGCACCGACCATTCCAGCACGGGTTCCAAGGCCCAGTATTCACCAATCACGGTGCCCAGCAGCACTTGGCCCAGCATTTGAACCACAGGCGGACAGACCCAGTGGACGGCCGGCCGCAGCCAGGCCAGTCCCCACGTCCAGAGCAGTGTCCCGCCCAATGCCCCGACAAAGGCCCCGGCCGGCCAGCGCAACCGCTGCGCGCCCCAGGCCCCCAGGCTCCCCACGGCCAGCGCCCCCGCCAGCAGGCCCCAGGTTACCCAATGGGCATCCCCCAGCCCAGATATCCAAGGCGAGGTGGGTGCAACCGCCGGCCGGCCGGCCACCCAGCGGGCAAAAAAAGGCACCAACAGAATAATGGTCGTCAGACGCAGCACCTGCACCACCGCCACCCGGCTCACCTCGCGGGTATAGTCGGCCGCCAGGCTCGTGATCACGGCCGCAATCCCCGGCATCGTGGCCAAGATCGCGGCCAACCGATTGGTACCGCTTAAGCGGCCGTAGAGGAGGCCGATGGCCAGGCATTGGCTCAGGGTGAGGAATGTCAACCCCAGGAAGCCCGGAATCAGGCGCTGGAGTGCCCCCCAATCCGTGCCGCTTACCGTGCTGGCCACCGCCACCCCCACCAGCATTTGTCCCATGCCGCGCACCTGGGGAAGCGGCCGCTGGGCGACCCCCTGCCAACTGTGCACTAACCAGGGAAGGGCCACCCCGGCCACAATTCCAGCGAACATCCAACTGACGCCCCGCAGCCCCAAGCTCGCCAGCCCCAACCCCAGGCCCAGGGCCACGCCCACTTCCCCTAAGATGACTAGGCCCCGCTGGGACGCCCCTGCCCAAGTTCCCCCCACCAGGCCGGCCGGCCGCATCACTGCCACGACGACCCCTCATCAACGATGCACACCAGTTTAGCGGTCGGGGCCTTAGAATCAGGGAGTTTTCCCCAATATTCACGATGACCTACTGCCTGGGGATCCTCAACCGCCACGGCCTAGTCATGGCCGCCGACTCCCGTACCAATGCTGGGGTGGACTACATTTCCACCTACCGCAAACTCTTCGACTTTTCCAAACCCGGTGACCGGGTTCTCCTCCTCTGCACCTCCGGCAACCTCTCCCTGAGCCAGGCGATCACTGCCCAACTGCGGCGCGACCTGACCTCGGCGGAGATCAACCTCCACACCCTGCCTAGCTTCTATGACGTGGTCAGCTACCTGGGGGACAAGATTCGCCAAATCCAGGAGCAGTACCGTCCTTGGCTAGAACGGGACAACATTGACTACCAGTCCAACTGTTTACTCGGCGGCCAGATTAA
>JACYLR010000153.1 GCA_015272465.1 Gloeomargaritaceae cyanobacterium C42_A2020_066 | reverse complement strand
CGGTACGGCAAGGAACAGCAGAACTGATTCAGGTCTATCGGGAAACGGGTTCAGTCGCGGTGCGTAACCGCATTGTCGAGCTCAACATTGGCCTCGTACGCCGGGAGGTGCACTATTGGAAACATCAGTGCACAGAAAATTTTGAGGACTTACTCCAGGTCGGATGTATTGGTCTGATCAAGGCTGTGGAGCGCTACAGCCTTGACAAGGGAACTGCGTTTAGTTCCTTCGCCGTGCCCTACATTCGGGGGGCGATTCAGCACTATTTACGGGATTTGTGCGCCACCATTCGCCTTCCCAGGCGCTGGACAGACCTCCAACGCCAAGCCATTGGGGTGACGGCCGGCCTGCGGGAAGACTTGCAGCGCCAACCCACGGAAGCCGAGGTGGCAGCAGCACTGGGAGTGACGTCTGAGGAATGGCAACAGGCCCGGCTCGCTTGGCAAAATCAAACCCCGGTCAGCCTGGATTTACCGATGGGAGCCGAGGATGGCCGCTGGACTTGCCTGGGTGACCAACTTCCGGATCAGCGCTATCGCAGTTTCCAGTTGGCTGAGGAGGATCGGTTGCGGCTGGAAGGGGCACTGGTGCAACTCGAAGCGCGCACCCGGGAAATCCTCGAGTTCGTCTTTCTTCATGAGTTCACCCAGAAGGAAGTGGCAGAATCCTTGCAGGTGAGTGTGGTTACCGTCTCGCGCCACCTCAAGAAGGGCCTGATTGCCCTGCACAAACTCCTGCAAGAGACACCCCAACCGGCCCATGCCCCTCAAAGTGGTCTTCTTCGGCACGCCTCGCTACGCCCTGCCCAGCCTCGACTGCCTGCTGGCCGACCCGGAGGTGCAGGTGTTGGGGGTGGTTACCCAGCCCGATCGGCGGCGGGGTCGGGGTGCCCAGAGGATGCCGTCACCGGTCAAGGCCCGCGCCCTTGAGGTCGGTTTAACCGTTTGGGAGCCAGAGCGCCTGCGTCGGTCGGAGGAGACTCAGCAGGCCCTGGGGGTTCTTGGGGCAGATGCGTTTGTGGTTGTCGCCTATGGCCAACTGCTGCCCCCAGCGGTTTTGGCGATGCCACGGCTGGGCTGTTTCAATGGTCACGCGTCCCTGCTACCGGCCTATCGGGGTGCTGCACCGATCCAGTGGTGCCTCTACCACGGTGAAACCGAAACGGGCGTTACGACGATGCTGATGGAGGCAGGGTTAGATACGGGGCCGATCCTGCTGATGGGCCGCCAGTCCATTGCCCTGGAGATGACGGCCCCAGAACTGGCGGACACACTGGCCCACCTGACGGCCGGCCTGCTGCGGGAAACCTTGGCGTCGGCAGTCCGGGGGACTCTGGTGCCCATTCCCCAGAATGATGCCTTGGCCACCTATGCCCCCCTGATCCAAAAGTCTGATTACAGTCTGGACTGGGGCCGGCCGGCCGAGGCACTCCATAACCAGGTGCGGGCCTTTTATCCCGCCAGCCAGACCTTCTGGCGCGACCAAACCCTCAAGGTGGTGGCCACCTTGCCCCTTGTACCAACCCTTCAAGTGCAGATGTCCCCAACTTGGCAGTCCCGGCTGGCATCCTACTGGCCTCAGGTTGCCGACTTGGCCACGGCCACACCGGGAACTGTAGTCTCGTGCTGGCGGGGGCTGGGGCCGGTGGTGCAAACAGGACAGGGGGTGCTGCTCATCCACCAACTCCAACTGCCCGGCCGGCCGGTAGTTAGTGGTGCGGATTGGCTCAACAGTGCCCAACTCCACGTGGGAGAACGGTTGGGATAGACCGGGTAAGCTGTTGCTCCGACCCGCCCAAAAAACAACCCCGGCTGGGAAAAACCGGGGCCTGGGCTGAGACCGAACTGTCGGGTCTAGTAGAGGGCTTCTTCTTGGTGAGTGATGATCGTGCAGTCACTGGTGGGATAGGCGACGCAGGTCAGCACATAGCCCGCCGAAATTTGCTCATCATCCAGGAAGGATTGGTCGGACTGATCCACCGTACCCTCTTGCAGCTTACCGGCGCAGGTGGAGCAGGCGCCGGCCCGGCAGGAATAGGGCAGGTCAAGCCCCTTTTCCTCGGCAGCGTCCAGGATGTACTCGTCTTCGGGGCAGTCAATGGTGACATCCAGTCCCTGGTCTTCATTGATCAGACGAACCTTAAAGACGGCCATGGGATGACGTTCTCCTCGTTGGAAACAGTAGGAAGAGGGCCCTCGACTCCACAGTGGGGAGGGAGCTTGAGCCACATCTCTAAACATAGTCGCTGAAACCAGGGTTTTCGATAACCCCTACAGACAGATTTGTAATCAGAACGCTGTT
Organism: Gloeomargaritaceae cyanobacterium C42_A2020_066; assembly: GCA_015272465.1. Taxonomy (GTDB): domain Bacteria; phylum Cyanobacteriota; class Cyanobacteriia; order Gloeomargaritales; family Gloeomargaritaceae; genus JACYLR01. The sequence continues at coordinate 6,399 of JACYLR010000153.1, read as the reverse complement.
TTGCACCAGGTTTTCTTATAGCTTCGGGGGTGGGGGAGGAAGTCCGCGCCGGTAGGGTGGGGTGGAACTCGGCGGGCGAGATTGCCAGGCCGGCCGAGTGGGATCGGCCCATTGAAACGCGAGGCCCACCAGGAGACTTGCCCCCACCAGTCCACTGATGGCAATGCCCAGGAGAGCCAGGGCGCGGGCGGTTCGGGCCGTCAACCGGGCGGCGGCAAAATGCTCTTGACGGTGGAGTTCCTGGACGCGGCGAGCGTAGAGCAGGGCTGGAAGGCCGAAGGGGGGAAATACGAGCGTGGCGATCAGGGCCGGCCGCCAGTGGCTAGGCGGGCAGGGGGGCGCGTCTTCCAGGGGAAAGGTGCCGTACCACTCCGGATCAGGGCGGTAATCCACATGGCCAATCACCTGGAACTGGCGCGGCAGTTGACCGGGAACCTGGTGTAAGCTCGGGCGCAGCAGAGGAACCAGACGGGGATAGGCAATGGGCTGATGGGCCGGCCGTTCCAGATGGATCACCCAGGGATCACCCCCTAGTTCGGTCGTCACCTTGAGGCCGTAATCGGTCAGGGCGTTTTCTAGGGCGTGGGCCAGGGCCTCTTGGCGTAATTCCTGGTAGAGGGCTTGCAGGCGGCGGCCGGCCGGGACAAACCCGGGGTCGTTACTGAGTACCATCCGCCAGTCAGCGGCCGCGGCGGCTTTGCGTCCCTGCCCGTAGTGCAACAACCCTCGATGATAGTAGGCCAGCAGCAGATTGGGGTTGAGGGCAATAGCCTGGTTGAGATCCGCTAGGGCCGCATCCACATCCCCTCGTTGAGCCTGGATCAGGCCGCGACTGTAGTAGATCTCCGGGTAGGCCGGCCGGTGATGGAGAGCCTGCTCCCAATCATCCAGCGCGGTGATCACATCCCCCCGCTGGACGTGGGCTAAGCCACGCTGGCCATAGGCTGTCGCTGAGGTGGGGGCCAGATGGAGGGCTTGGGTGTAGGCAGTGATGGCGGCAACGGAGTCCCCGGCTTCCAAATGGAGACGGCCCAGACTCAGGTAGACAGCGGCCGGCCGGGGATGGGTGGTCAGGGCTGACTGGAACAGGGTCAAGGCTTGGTTGTAAACCCCCTGGCGGAGACAGGTGAGGCCCCGCCGGTACTGCCAACGGCTCCATTGACATTGCCACCATGGGGTTCCAGTCATTCAGCGGGGGGAATCACAGGGCTGGAGAGTTCTTGGCTGAGCAGATCTTCACGGGTGGTGTAGACCACATCTTGCGGATCCAGTCGCCGGGCTTGGGCAAGGTTGCGGGCGTAAGTCAGCTTTTCGGCCAGAACTGGATCGGGGGCTTGGAGGACATCCAAGTGGGCTTGGCGTTGCTGGTTACGCGTCTCAATCTGCCGGTTGAGCCGCTGAATCCAGAAGTACCGAACTAGGGGAATGGCGAAGAACCCCACGGCATAGGCCATCAGGAGTCCGTAGATGCCCTGTACCCAGGCCACAAGGCCCCCTAACTGGAGGGCAATACCCCCATCCCCCAGCAGATTGCCGAGCATCACCCCCCCCACTAGGTTCAGCCCCCCCAACCCAATTACCAGGAGCACTTGGTTGGTACTGGCCTGGGTAAACCGCCAAGGCAGTTCCCGCAAGTAGCTAGGAACCGAGGTTGTCGGGCCATCTTGGGCTGTTAGTTGCAGTTCGGCAAAGGTGTACACCAGTTGGCCCTCCGGGGTGACCTCCGGCCGGCCGTTGAAGCGCACGAGCACAGGGAGAATGGCATCGTCTGCCCCATCCCGCCCTGGGTTTTGATCCCAATAGGGCAGGAGTTGCTCCGCCGTCACCGCGCCCCCGAGACGACGGATCTGGCTGCCCAGGTATTGCCAGCGCCGGTCATTCAAGTCCCAATTGGGATCGCCGTCCCCGAACAGGAATGAAAACACAGCCTCGAGGAAATTTAACCCCGGCCGGCCGGTTTCGGGACGATGCGGCCGGGGCGTCGCGTCCCAACCCAACCACCAGAGATCCATCCGGGGCCACACCATAAACAAAGGCATGGACGGCCCTTGTCCGCCTTGGTCGTCGTCCCGATCCCGACTACTGCTGGCCGTGAGGATGATCAGAATCGTCAGGAAAATCAGCAGGATCGACACCAATAGGATGATGCCAAAGGAAATTCGCACCAGGTAAAAGAGAACTCGCTCTAGGGCTTGCCAAGCCTGCCGAACCCGTATCTGCCAGAAGCGCTGGGCTAGTGCCACTTGGAGATTGGGGGGAAAGCGGTAGACCAAGCTGCCCTCTTGGGTAACTTCCAGGTGACCATTCACCACCGTGGCCAAGTTAAGCAGTTCCCGCTCGACCGTCAACACATTCAGGCCAGACTGGGCAGCCACATCTCCGACAGTGACCCGTTCGCCGAGGCTCGCAACGGCTTGGACGAGGGCGGCTGGCGGTGAGTAACCAACAGGAAGGGAAGTCACGGGGAAGAACCTATCGCCCTTCTATTGTAAAAATCCGGGATGGGCATGGGGCTAACGCAAACGCCAACCACCTGCCGCGGCACCGGGCCGGATCACCCCCAACCCGCAGACCACAACTCCTGGGCGTCACCCATTGTTCCAACAGACCACCCAGGCTACAGTAGCCTCAACCGTCCTCAATACCCTCCTGGCTGGTTCGGCCTATGGATACGCAAGGCCCTGAGCGGCACCTACTGGTGATCTCGGATACTAAGGGGCATCGGGTTGTTGCCCTAGAAGCAGCCACCTATGCCCTCGGGCGTGACCCCACCAACAGCATTATCCTGACGGGCGAAACGGTTTCCCGTCAACATGCCCTCCTGATCCGCGTTCCCCAACCGGAGGGCACCTACCGCTACCGAATCGTGGACGGCAACACCGAAGGGAAGCATAGCCGTTCTGGCCTCTCGGTCAATAGCCATCCCTGTCTCGATCGACAGCTTGACCATGAAGATGTTATCCAATTGGGCAGTCAGGTAACCCTGCACTACTACCGGCAGCGGATGACCGATGAGGAACTCCACCGCTATACCGAGTCCATCCAATTCCGCAGCATTAAGGCCCGTCCTCTGGAAGCTACTGAAACTTACTTTCGCGGCTCCCCCCTAGCTACACCTACTGATGAGCCTGAGGGGGAGGCTTTGCATCTTTCCACCGAGACCCCAGGAACGTCCAGTGGTGTAACGGCTTCTGGCGCATCAGACACTAAACCTGACCTGGAAACCACCGTGGGTGAACCCCGACCGGAGCCGGCCGGCCGCTGGCCTGGGTGGGTAACCGGCTTGGCACTGGGGGTGATCCTGGGCTTGGGAGGGGGTATCGGCATGTGGTGGCTCAGTCAGGCCAATCCTCCCCCCGAATCCCCCACGCAACCTACACCTTAATCGCGGTCGATAGGGTATACCGAACTGACTACTGAGGGTACAGCCCTAGTTGGGTTGCGATCAGGGCAGTTGCCAGATGCGCTGATGGTAAGCCGTCAGGTCGGCATAGGGGTCACTGGCTGGGTGGGTGTGGGGATGTGCCCCGTGACTGTGGCCATGATGTGAGCTTTCATTGACCCCTTGGGTCGCGTGGCTAGGGCTATGCGAGGGAGGATGATGTTCATGACCATGGGGGTGATCATGGCCATGGTTATGGCTATGGGCGTGGATTTGGTCGGCCAGTACCTGGGTTGCCTGCCTGCGGAACTTACAGAGTTCACAGTTCATCTGCACCTGACCCAGATGGGTCTCCAGTTCCCGCTGGCGCAGCAGATCAAACAGAACGGGGGCTGGCCCCATTTCCGGTAGACACTGAATGAGGGTTTCCGGGTGCTGGCTCTGTTCTAGGGCGGCGTGGATCTGGATCTTCTGTACCAAGACCCCGGTAAACAGAAAGTGAGGCAGGACAATGATCCGCCGAGGCTGATAGAGGCGCGCCCGCCGGAACCCTTCTTCTAGACGGGGATGGGTGATGCCAATGAAACAGACCTCGGTGTTGAGGTAGCCACTGCCTTCCCACAGCAGGCGTGCCAGTTTGTAGACATCACTGTTGGCGTCAGGGTCGCTGGAACCCCGTCCGACAACCAGCACCAGAGTTTCAGAGGGGGGAATGGCATTGGGGTTGTGGGGGGGCTGATCCAGCGCTGCTAGCCGACCCCGCCAGAAGTCGAGGATTTCTGGACTAAGTCCCAGGTGACGACCGTAATGGTAGGTCAGTTGGGGATAAATCTGGCGAACCCGGTCTAGCTCGCTGGTGATATCGAACTTATTGTGCCGGGCGGCAAACAACAGCAGGGGAATGACAGAAAGGTCGGTATGGCCGGCCGCCAAACAGGCTTCCAGTTTCTCGGCAATCAGGGGCTGGGTCAGTTCCAGGAAACAGGGCAGTACCGGGCGGCTGGTGTCGAGGGCGGCATAGGCTTGGGCAAAGTCGAGGAAGGCTTGCCGACCTTCAGAATCACGGGTACCGTGGCCCACCAGTAGAAGCGGGCGAGGGCTGGGCAGGGGAGGCAGGGCAGAAACGGTCATGGAAGGCGGCTCCTAACCTGTGTGACGCAGGCGATGGGGAGGATCGGGAATCGGCTGGCGTTCTGACTTGGGGGCACACCCTTTACAGTTGCGGCACAGCGCCGGCTTTGCACCGGACTTTCCCAGACGATTCGCGGCCGGCCGAGGGACGGCACAGCCCCTGTATCTTAGCGGTAGTGACTCAAGAACCCAACAGCCGGCCGATGTTTCGTTTTCGCTGCATGTCGCAAGACTTTCCTCGGTTCTGGCCGCAGTTTTGGCCCTGGTTGACCCTGCTGGCTTGGTGCGTGCCCCTGCTCTTGACGCGTTCAGACACCCAGAGCTTCTTGGCCCATGATGAGGGCCTTTACGCGTGGCGCGCCCGGGGGATGCTGGAAACGGGAGACTGGATCACACCCCGCTCCTGGGATACTCTCTACCTCCACAAAACCCCCGGATTTTATTGGCTACTGGCCATGGGGTTCCAGGTGGCGGGTTGTTCGGAGTGGGTGGCGCGCCTGCCCGCGATCCTGGCCGGGGTTGGGTGCACGCTACTGATGTATACCCTGGGGCGCCAGCTAGTAGGGCCAGCCGCGGGCTGGTTGGGGGCAGCTTTGCTCAATCTCCAGTTTCTCTGGCTTAGCTACAGTCGCCAGGCGGTGCCCGATGTACCGCTCATCTTTGGCTTCCTCTTGGGGTTGACCTGCTTGTTGAGGGCCGAAACGGCCGGCCGGCCGGGGCAATGGCGGTTTGGCGCGGGGGTGTGCTGGGGGCTGGCCCTGCTCCTCAAGAGCCTGGCCCTCATTCCGCCCCTGCTAGGACTCCTGCCCTACCTGATCCTTGAACAACGGCGGCATCGCCATCTCACCAGCCCAGTCCTCTACCTCGGCACGGCTGCCGGCCTGATTCCCCTACTGGCGTGGTTGGTGCTAGCTGCCCAAGCTAATGGCTGGCCCACCCTGATCTCCGCCTTGATTGGTGTCGTCGCCAGTGGTGACCGGGTTGGGGATCAGCGATCCACCGTCCTGTACTACCTCTGGAATGTACCGGCCAACAGCTTTCCCTGGTTTCTCCTGGGAATCCTGGGCGTGGTCGCTCTGCTCCGTCACCCTGTGCCGCGCTACCAGAGCCTGCTGCTGGGCTTTCCCCTTGTGGTGTTGGGGGTGATTAGTCTCATGGGCAACCGGATACCCCACTATGCACTGCCCCTATACCCGTGGCTGGCTCTCCTGGCGGGTGTTGGGCTGGAGCAGCATATCCTGGCCCCAAAACATCTCGGCCGGCCGGCGCGGGGCCTCGTTGTTCTCTTCACCGGCCTGGGGGTGATCCTCTGTGCATCTGTCCTGGTTCTGACCTTTCCCTGGGTGCAAACCCGCTTGAACCTGGGGGCCGACCTTCTTGCCTACCGCCCAGCTGTGCTGGTTTTGAGTCTCGGCTGGCTAGGGCTAATCCTAGGGGATCGCCTCCCGCGGTGGGGCTTAGTGGGGCTGTGGTTAGGGGCAGCCTGGCTGGCGCTGCTCTTGGCAGCCCGGGCTGGGGCCTTTGGCGACTATACTCTTGGCCTGAAGGCGTTTCTGGCGCGGCCGGCCGTGGCGGGGGTTCTGGATCACTATGCCGTCAATTTCATCTGGGACAGGGGGGGGAAACTCAGCACACTCTTGGGGTTCTACACCCCCATCTTGGGTAAACGAGTGCCCAGCCTGGAGGTTCTGGAGGCAGGCCACTATGTCTGGATAGGGCCGGGTACTCCCGAACAGGCGGCCGGCCGCTATCGGGTGATTGGCGAGTTTGAAGGCTGGGAATTGGTGAAAACCCTGCCCCCATCAGAGGCTCAACCTCAACCGGAATAATTGGAGGGCGAACGATGGGACTCGAACCCACGAATGGCGGAACCACAATCCGCTGCC
>JACYLR010000018.1 GCA_015272465.1 Gloeomargaritaceae cyanobacterium C42_A2020_066 | reverse complement strand
TCCCCCTCACCCTCCATAACGAACACCGGGTAGATCAGGTCATAAAGCTCTAGTGACGAGTACCCGGAGTTGACCATCCCCGGCCGGCCGCTGCACCACCCTAGAAGCGGGCGTTACCGACGGCTGTTCTTGTCCCAGGGCGCAACCGGGTAACAGCGCCAGCAGCACTGCCAGACCGGCCGGCCCTAGCCCCAAGCGTCCCACGGGTCGAGACACAGCTATCTAAAACACCTGTTCCACTTCATCAATTTCGGGGATCATTTCCCGCAACCGCCGCTCAATCCCCATCCGCAGGGTCATCGTCGAACTGGGGCAAGAACCGCAGGCCCCCTGGAGCCGCAGCCGCACAATCGGTCCCTCCAGTTCCACCAGTTCCACATTGCCCCCATCGGACATCAGGTAGGGGCGCATTTCATCCAGAACCTTTTCGACGTTCTCGTTGGTCAAAGCCAGGGTTTGGGTGGCCATTGGCAACACTGCTCCACAACAGGACTCACTTAACAGTCTAAAAGCTAGTTCTTGGAGCGGGCAGGCGGCCGGCCAGAACGCCTGTGCTATGGTACGGGGAAGTCGCTTCCCCCATTCCTATGGCCGGTCTGTCCCCCAGTCCCAGCTTTAGCCTGACCCTGCGCCTGGAATTGCCCAATCGCGCCGGTAGCCTCGCCAGTGTCCTGCGAGTGGTGGCCGACCTGGGTGGCAACCTAGGCCCCATCGATTTAATCGAACAGACCCGCCAAACCAGCACCCGCGACATCACCCTGGAAGCCACCAGCCCGGCCCACGAAGAGGCCATCGTCCACGCCATCAAGGACTTGCCCGACATTCGGGTTCTGAATGTCTACGACCGCACTTTCAAGCTGCACCAGGGCGGTAAGATTCGCATCCAAAGCAAAATTCCCCTCCAAAACCGCTCCGACCTGGCGATGGCCTATACCCCTGGCGTCGGCCGCATTTGCCAGGAAATTGCCCAGCACCCCGAGCAGGTCTATCGCCTCACCATTAAGCAAAACACCATCGCTGTTGTCAGCGATGGCAGTGCCGTACTGGGCTTGGGCAACCTGGGGCCGGCCGCAGCCCTGCCGGTCATGGAAGGCAAGGCCATGCTGTTCCGGGAGTTTGCCGACCTAGATGCCTTCCCCATCTGCCTCGACACCCAGGATGTGGACGCCATTGTCACCACGGTGCGCCACCTAGCCCCGGTGTTTGGGGGCATCAACCTGGAGGATATTGCTGCGCCCCGCTGTTTTGAAATCGAGCAGCGGCTCCAGGAGTACCTGGATATCCCCGTCTTCCACGACGACCAGCACGGCACAGCCATTGTCTCCCTAGCTGCCCTCTACAATGCCCTGCGCTGGGTGGGCAAAACCCTGGAAACTGTGCGGATTGTGATCAATGGTGCGGGGGCGGCCGGCCTAGCGGTAGCCTCTCTACTCCAGCGCGCGGGGGCAACTCACCTAGCCATCTGCGATTCCAAGGGCATCCTGAGCCACGGCCGGCCGGACTTACATCCCAGCAAAGCCGTGTTTGCCGTTGACCAAATGGGAACTCTGGCGGATGCTCTGGTAGGCGCAGATGTGTTCATCGGCCTCAGCGGCCCAGGAGTGCTAACCCCAGCCATGGTAGAGACAATGGCTCCCGACCCGATTGTGTTTGCCATGGCCAATCCGGTACCGGAGATTCAACCGGAATTGGTGGAAGGACGGGTAGCGGTGATGGCGACGGGCCGCAGCGACTATCCCAACCAGATCAACAATGTCCTGGCCTTTCCTGGGGTCTTCCGAGGTGCCCTGGATTGCCGCGTGAAGCGGCTGACCACCGATCTTTACCTGGCCGCCGCCAAAGCCATCGCTAGCCTGGTGGCCCCCCAGGAACTCCAACCGGATTACATCGTGCCTTCCGTATTTGATCCCAGGGTTTCCAAGGCTGTGGCCGCTGCCGTGGGGCAGGCAGCCCGTGACGCCGGTTTAGCAGGCTGTTAATCCCGGTTGTGTCTGGGCCGTGGGGGAGGCGTCAAGTCCTTGTCCACAAGTTCGAGGGGTGCAGTGGGCATCAACCATCCACGCCGCCAGAAAAAGGTCAGCAAACTCCCCGACAGTCCCAGCATCACCGCCCAGCACATGGCATAGCCCCAGGGCCAGTTGAGTTCGGGCATGTTCCATGGGGACACTTCCGTGTTGAAGTTCATGCCGTAGACTCCGACGATGAAGGTCAGGGGGATGAAAATGGTCGAGATCACCGTGAGCAGCTTCATGATCTCGTTCATTCGATTGCCCACCGAGGACAGGTAAACGTCCATCAAACTGGAGGCTACTTCTCGGTAGGTTTCCACCATGTCCATGACCTGCACCGTGTGGTCATAACAATCCCGCAGGTAAACCCGCACTTCCGGTGAGATCAAGTCCCCACTGTCCCGAATCAAAACGTTAATAGCATCTCGTAGGGGCCACACCAGCCGCCGCAAACTGAGCAAATCCCGCTTCAGGGCATGGACTTTGGACAGGGTGTGGGCTGTCGGCCGCACAACCACCTCATCCTCCAAGTCTTCCAATCGTTCGCCATAGATTTCCAGCACTGGGAAGAAGCCATCCACAATGGCGTCCACCAGAGCGTAGGCCAGGTAGTCCGTGCCATGGCGACGGATTGTCCCCTTACCCGTGCGAATCCGCTCCCGCACAAGGCCAAAGTTATCCCGCTCCGGCTCTTCCTGAACCGTCAGCAGGTAGTTACGCCCCAGAATAAAGCTCACCTGTTCGGTAATAAAGCCATCCTCCTCCTCATTGAGCATCACCATCCGCGCGATCAGCAGGATTTGCTGGGCGTATTCCTCTACCTTGGGGCGCTGGGGCACATTCACAATGTCTTCCAGCACCAGGGGATGGAGGCCAAAGATCCGGCCCAACTGGCGCAGGGTTTCTTCGTGGCCTAGTCCTTGAACATCCACCCAGGAGACTGAGCCGCTGTCCAGGTAAGGGGCACAGGCTTCTGCGCTGGGCAATTCAACGCGGGTCGCCTTGGATTCGGAATAGTCGATTAGAACAATCCGGGGTGGCAGGGCATCAGGGTCAACATCCAAGGTTCCCGGCATACTGCCAGGTTCATCGTAGTAATAGTCGATATAGGAGTCATCTTCTTCCTCGACAGTCCAGTTCTGGGGATTGGGTTGAGATGACCGGGGGCGCTGGAAATCGACAGCCATAGCAGCCGCACACAATCGGGAGGCACTTCCCCCCTATTTTGGATGATCTGGGACTAGCCCAACTGAGCAGTGGGGCTTAGCCGCAGCCACCATTCCCCGATGGCCCAGGCCCTTGCCCTAAGCGAGCGGTACCCAGCAGACCCGTCATCCGCACACACTGAATGATGCCCCCCGGATTGTCCTGCGTCGTCATAATGACAACCCCACCGGTTGCACCCTCGGCAGAAGCCCCTCGTTCATCAAATTGGAAGCTGAAGGCCCCGGCCCCATTCGAGGTGAAGTAACCCGACCCACCCGTATTAAACAACTCGACGACGCTGGCAATGCTGGCATCGTCCGCAATCGGTCGCCAGGCAGCATTCCGGCAGCGTTGGTTGTTGGCGGAGCTGACCACCTGAGCCACCGCAACTTGGAGTTGACGATCATCCGCAGTCGGGGTGGGGAACATGCGGAAGCAGGCTTCGTACTCGGCCCCCTGCTGCTTGGCGGTGGTTTGGGCCTCCCGGAGTACCAAGAGGGCCGCACTTTGGGCCGCATCCAGCCGCTGCCGGTTGAGGAAACCGTAGTAGCTGGGGGCTGCAATCGCCGCCAGGATGCCAAAGATGAGCACGGTGGCCAGTGCTTCAACCAGCGTAAACCCACGTTCTCCAGCTTTGGTATCCATTGGCCTAGCTCCCCCACAGCCGTATACGTTGGATTAATTGGAACCCACCGATGTGATTTCCCGGTCGGCGAACCCTGCGGTGGTGGCAATCGTCGATTGAGTCAGCATAAACCGGCCGGCCCGAATGTCACGCTGATTGGCCCGGGCTGAGGCATTACCGCGCAGGGTCAAGTAAACATCCTGCTTGATCCCAGCCGACGATCTGCCGATGGTATTACCGGCTGGATTGGCCTGCCCCGGCGCAACCCGAACCCAGGCATAGAAGGCGCTCTGGGTGTTCATCCCCGTGGGGGTTGTGGCCACTGGGGTGGGACTGTAGGCACACACGGAATTACCGTTTGTGTCTGTGGCAAAGCCTGGGCAGACCACCCGCTGAAGGTTCAGGGGATCGGTAGCGGGGTTGATTGTGGGGTCGTCAATGTTGGACACTAGCACAGCATTTCGGGCACCAGCGGCTTGGCTCAGGGAACAGGTACCCTCACAGTCCCAACTGCGGAAATCGCTGGGGTCGGGATTGTTATCGAACAGCTTGGTCAGAGTCAGTAACTGGCTGGGGGCGTAGCGAGGCATTTCCCGCCGGACAATCCGAGCTTCCCCATCCGTGTCGGGCCGCCAGATGGTGCCGTCGGAGGTGGTATTGCGGCGGATCGTATAGACCACCAGAGAGAACACATGGCGGGTGGAGCGCAGGGTCTGACACTCTTCTATCAGGGGACTCCCTGCGGGAAAACTCGCGCAGTTTGGCAGGGAGGAAGGGGTACCGTTGGCGAAGTACCCGGTTTTATTCAAGGGAACGGGGGCTTCTTTCCACATCACCAACACAGGGGTTTCCTGAGTAGGAATACCCCCAATGCCATCCAGGACATCCGTAGCTGGAGTCGTTCCAGTATCTGGATCATTCCTTCCCACGCAGGCTGTGGCTGGGTTGGCATCAATGCACTCCCCTGGGTAGACAAAGGCGGCTTCGCGAATCTCGGTGGCAATGTACTCTGTGGCGTCTGCCAGTTCCTGCTGGGTCTGGGTCAGGATGAGGTCATTCCGGTCGGCTTCGACTAGGGAGGTGATCAGATAGAGCATCCCGGAAACGGCAAAGCCTCCCACTAGGGCACCCACCAACAATTCGGTGATCGTAAACCCGGCCGGCCGTCTGTCTTGTGTTTTGGCGATCCGCAGCCATCTGGAGGATAGGCGAGTCAACATCGGCGTCGTCTCCCTAGGGGGTGATACAGGTACCGGACGTACCTTTGCGGGCATTGATCGAATTACACAGTTCAGCCAGGGACACCCGCCCGCTCCGGCCTGGCACATCGGGCAGGGACACTTCACTGTAGATCACAGCCAGGGGGTTGGTCAGTTGCTGGCCGAGGGCACCCGTCAGCCCCCCCTTGGCAGGGGTAACCGTTAGGGCACTGGTGTTGTCCATCGCCTCAATATTAAAAACCCGAATCCCCACTTGGAAAGTAATCGGGTAATTAAAGCCATTCAGTTCAAAGGTCTCGGTGAAGGTGCGGAAGGTTTGCAGGGCAAAATCAGCAATGCCATCCCCATCGCTGTCTACCGCACACCAGGTTGTCGGGGTATTGGGGGGCCTAAACCCCAAGTTGGAACCCGATGGCTCAATGCAAGCCGGCCGGCCGTCGGGAAGGGCGGCTTTACCCGTAGCTGGCCCGGTGGGTGGCCCCACAGTACCCGGATCCACATTACCCGCACTACGAGGCAGCAGATTGAGTCCTGGGCCTGAACAGATGTTGGTGGCATTGGCCGCAGTGCCGATCAGGTCACAGGCGCTGACATCGCCCCGACTAGCCAGTGCCCGTACCCGATCCAGTTCCAACTGGGCCAACTGCCCCGCCCGTTCAATCCGTTGGTTTTGGATGCGGGTGGCAATCCCAATCACCAAGGGGCCGCCCACCCCCGCCGCCGCAATCCCCAGGATGAGGATACCGGCGAGGGCTTCGGTGAGGGAGAAGCCCTGTTCCCCTTGGCGAGGTCTCAGCACAGGCATGGCGGTCATGGCAGCACCTCTAGCACCTAATAACAGGCATCTTCCCAGTTGGCTTGGGTGACTCCATTCACCGCAATCCGCCGCAGCCGACAGGCGTAGGGGTCTTGGAGCGAGAGTTCCCGGTAGTCCTCGTCCCGGCGGTCCGAGGGGCTGATGAAGCGGGAGACCACGGGCGAGGTGATCGCATATTGCAGGCCCACATCATAGCCCCAGCGTCGCAGAGGTGGCTCGTAATACTTCCGGTAGTTGCCGGAGGTAATCAGAGGCGGGTTCTGGCGGTCGAAGGGCTCCCAATCCAGTTGCCAGAAGGGTCCCGTGGCGTAGTTGCTAAAGTTCAACTGAATCAGTGAGCCACTGAAAACCAGGGGCAGGTTGTTCCAGTTCTCTAGGAACCGGGGGAAGTTGTGGGGGCCACCGTTGTTCTGGTTCAACCGCAGGGGGACAATCCCACTCACCATCACCGCATTCACCACTTGGGGCGACCCGGCCGATGAATCAGCGACTTGCAGGTTGCGGTTCAGATCAAACCGGCGGTAGGTGCCGTCGTACATCTGGTTGGGCAGGTTGTTCGCCGAGCTTGTACGAATGTTCACCGAGGAGATGATCGGCCGGCGAGTAAACTCATCCAGGAACATCACCCGTTGCGAGGGTGACCCTGAGGGGTAGCCCTCGAGTACCCTGTTCGCAGCCACCACACTGGTCGGCAGAGACGTGCCTGAACCCGTCACAATGCCACTCTCGGTGGTGACCTGGAAGATTTGTGTCCGGTCACTGCGCGAGGCCGCATCCCGGTCAGTAACACCCGTGCTAGCCCGCAAATCGTTAGCTCGAATCACCGGCCGAGTAAAGGCATTGTCGAGTAACTGGCGGTGGCGGATACAGAAGCCGAGGTCAAAGACCCTGGCCTGCTCGGCCCGTGTCAGGTGGATATACCGTCGTGAGTCGTTGATTTGTGAGGCGGATGGAATTGTGGCAAGGGTGTAATTGGTGTTGTCTTGGGTGTAAGTGACCGGCTCTGTGCTGTCGATTACATTCCCTTGAGAGTTTGGCAGACCGGTGCCAGTTCCATCACGATCCTGGTCATCAAACCCATTGTTAGCTGTAGGAGCCAATGGGCTGCTAGGTGCGCCTGGGTACATCACTCCCGTTCGCCAGGGAGAACTGGCTCCAGCGAGTGTCGCATTGTCAGGGCCACCATTGGCCTGCGATACAATCAGCACCCCATCCCGGTCGTCGTCGTCCAGGTTGTAGTACCAGTCAAACAGGTAGCGGGCGTTGGTGCCTGCGGGCGGCCGGAAAGGAATGTTCAGGGCATCCCGATCCTGCACAGTCCGCACCAAATTAGTGGCCAGGAAGTTCACCACCGTGTTGTAGTTGGTGCTACCTGGCTCAAAAATGCCCTCATCTTGCAGAGACGGGTAATTGTAACCCTGGGCCGCACTGCCGAACACGTTGCGATTCAGCAGCGAGGCGGGTGAGGCAGGTGAACTGAGCAGAATGCCGGTGCCCACACTAACAACTGAGGTATAGGGGCCAGCTAGCGCACCGGGTGCGTCCGAGGCTCCGTTGTAGGTCAGGTAGCGATTACTCCTCGCATAGTCTGGGCGCAAGGTCGCCAGGGCATAGTTGGTGTTGATCCGGAAGGCCGAGCTTGGTGAGGTGCTCGATCCTCCACAGAATGGCAAGGGATAGGGGTTAGCACCTACACCGGTAGTCGTCGAGTTGGGGATGTAGGTTGCTGGTACAAATGTCGGGTAGGGGAGTATCCGTCCAGCCGCATAGAATGTGCCGCTGTCATACCCCACGTTTGGCTGAGCAAAGAACCAGCCTGCCCGTGCCCGGTTAGTGAGGTTCAGGTCAGGATCGGAGGTCTGAGACGCCGCAGGTCCAAGATAACGCCTAGGATCGCCTGCGCCGTTCAAATCCACAATTGGGTCGCCCCAAGGTGACATCCGAATCGGGTTTTGCCTATCTTTAGGTGCCCGCTCAGCAGGGGTTGCCGTTCGTGCATCCCCCGAAGCGATCGCATAGGTGCCTGGCTTGTTGGCAAGGTTCACACTGCCCGATGCCGTGGCGGCATCCCCGTAATTGGAGAACTCCCGCATCCAGGCAATCGGATAGGTCTGGTCAGTGGTGTTGGGCGGTTGAGATGGCCAGAAGTTGAGGGGTATGTCACCACTGTCCGAGGCCATGCCATCTTCAAGGGCATCACCAGTTTCACCAGCTTCACCCATCCAGGAGAACACATCCAGGGATAGGCCAGCTTGGCGTTCCCGCCGCAAGGCATCTTCTACTTCCCGCAGACTTAGCGGGCCTTTGGGGGGCGGCGCAGGGGGTGGGGGTGGAGGCCCGGGTGGGGGCGGCGGTGGTGGAGGTGGTGCCGGCGGTGGCGGCGGCGCAGGGGGTGGAGGTGGCAGGGGCGGTGGCGGCGGTGGCGGCGGCGCAGGGGGGGGCCCGGGTGGGGGCGGCGGCCCAACACCATCAGCCCCACTGCTCAAGAATCTGGCCAGGTTTTGGTTGATAAACGAAGTCTCGTTGGTGGCGGTTGTACAGCCGTAATTGGTGCTGCGGACAATGCCACTGGTGGCCACCACGCTGGCGGCAATCACCGGATTTTCTGGAGCATCAGTGTTCCGAATCGCCCGCCGGTGATAGCTATCCGCCACACTGCCATCGCAGAAGTTATCCGAGAGGATGGTGATGGCGTCGGCCACAATTTCCACCGGCCGCCAGTAATCCTCCTCATCTAGGGGTTCCTGGGTGGCATACGGATTGGCCACCGAGAAGCTCTTATTCAGATCGCTGTCAACCAAGCCCCGGCTGTAGAAGTTGGCGTAGGTTGTTTGATTGAGGAGGGTGTTGAACTCCTCCAGGGGTGCACCTCCGGCTGTGC
>JACYLR010000017.1 GCA_015272465.1 Gloeomargaritaceae cyanobacterium C42_A2020_066 | reverse complement strand
CACCTCGGTTATTCGCTGCCGTGCCATAGGCAGTCAGAATATTGCCGAAAAGATGGTAGGTCATGGTTAACTCCAAACAGAAATAAAGAACCTACGCCATTGGCATCTGAGGTTGGGACTTTACCTCGCTATTGAGCTACTTCAGGGAAGTCTTCCAATGCTCGGTGATGTCAATTGCAAAATTGCCATTCACTCGTCCTGTAATTATGTCACTTACAACCACGAGTAACTGAAAACAGCTCAAGGCATGATTTCATCATCTTCTGTCTCCAAGGCTTTCATTCCCTCAGTTTCCTTGCCTTTATAACTGGCCAGGGCAAGTAACGCTAGATCTCTTGCTTTAGACCAGTCTTTGCCCGTGATCAAGTTTATTAATTCTCGCCAATGTTCTTGGAGTGTAGGTACTTTTCCGGCTCTGGCGAAGAAATCCGTTATGAATTCCCGGAAAAGTTGACTGGTTTTACAGCGACCCAAGCCGGTGCGGATACGGACTGTTTCACGATCGAAATTAGGAACTTCATTCCTATTTTTCGCTTGCTCGGCAATTTGACCGTAGGTATAGCGAATCGCCTCGTGACAGGCTTGCACGAACAAACGTTCTGCTTGATTGTCCCATTCAATGTGTTGAATCATTTGATGGAGTCCTCCACGTTCAAAAGTCAGTTTCTTAAATAAGTCGTTACTGGTTATCCTCTTGGCGAATCCGTTGTACCATGGCAACCCTCTAGCTAAATTCTCTGTGATTATCTCCCTGGCGAAACTGTGAGCAATGAAATTGCCTTCTTTGCCCTGGACAGTTCTATCATCCAAAAAGCTACGACAAGTGCGATATTGCTGACAGGTTTTATGGTCTGCCTCAATGACAAAGAGGTCTGTACGAGTCTTTTGTTGGGATGCCCAGACCACTGACCCCAGGGTGATAACCTGACAGCGAGGAATGTGATAGTTCTGGGCAAATCTTTCACTGGCCTGTTCATAGGTAAGAAACTGTAGACCGGCATCTCCCAGGCTAGAAGCTTGGAAATCTTTGTAACTAGCGTTTCTGAGACTAGTATCATTCCGATAACGGGAGTAACACTCCAGGTCTTGTACATCCGGTATTACCAGTGCAAACTGGGCACGTTGACCTCGTAGTTGAGAACGCAGTAGATAGTAACCGCAGGCCACGGGTGCAAAGAGCAGAACAAAAGCTCCAACAGCAGACTCTTTAAAGCCCGTATCTGCACTAAATGCGATGTGTTTGACCGTAGCCCCTGGATTTAACCAGCCAGCTACATTCAGAGGTTTAGTGAGTACTTCCCCCTTCTTGTCACAAAGGCTTTCAGCAAACGCTGTGTGAACATAAGACTGAAGCGCCAAGTAAGAAACTTTAAGTTCCTTGTCGTCCTCATCTAGTTTGAGGATGACATCCCTCTTTCCCTCTGCTTTGCGGGTAGATGGATGTTGGAGGAAGGTGCCTAGCATACCTTGATGCAGCACAACCTGCACATCGAGCCGCATCGAGCCTGAATCCAGTCCACGTAGGCAAATGAGACCATCCTTGAGTTGAAAAGATTCCCGGAGTAACCAATCCAGAGCCGTCTTATCATGGCCGGCCCACTTCAGGCTTACCTGTTGAGGCGTTAACTCCCAGGTCAAACCTTCAGGCGGGGCGACACCCTCTCGCTCTAGTTGAGCCAACGTCATCCACAATCCCGCCAGCCCGGCCCGGTGCAGGATGGTGAAATGGGAGTCGCCCAGGTTCAGAATGAGGGATTTTCGAGTTACTTCCAGAGTGGTAGTCATGGTTCTGCTCCGACCTCCTCAGAATAGGAAACTCCCTGGGCAATCGGGTAATAACCTTGTCGTTTCCAGCTTGGTTTGTAGGCAGATACCGGAATCGGAACTGCCCAGCCCAAGGCAGCTTCGTTGAAGGACTTTTTCTTGAACCTTGCCTCCTGCCAGATGTCCTGTAGATCTTCCTTCAGGACAACGGTGATTGTGTATCCTGCTTCGCGAAGAAAGTCTCGATAGGTTGCCCAGTTACCCTCTAGCCACTGGGATTTGACGTCTTTAGGCGGGTGCCAATCCAGTCCGGCGGCGCCCTCCGCTAGATCTCGTTGGGAGATGCTTGCAGGATCAGCTAGTCCAGCGATGAGTTGATTTCCGGTAGCCATTTCCTCTGGTTTGTAGGGAAGTGGAGCTGGCCAGGGATAGATCATGGCTGGTTTAGCATTCTCCTTCGGATCGCCCATATAACGATTGAGTCGTCCCAGACGTTGGATCAATGCTGCTGCTGGAGCCATGGCGGTTACCAGCAGATCACAACTGATGTCGAGGGACATCTCACACACCTGGGTGGTAATGGCTAGTGCTGGCCCCGATTCTCGAAAGGCCGCTATCAAAGCTTTGTGTTTCTGCACCCGGTCCCGGTACCGAAACCGACTGTGGTAGATCAGGATGGGCACTCCTCGGCTAGACAGTTGCGTCTGGGCTTGCCGATAAAGGTGAATGCAGTCCTTAACGGAATTCGTAACCCATAACACCTTCTCACCATGTTGAAGAGCCGTTGATATGGAGGGCCATGCACCCGCAGAGCTTTCAATCTGTTGTAGTGAATAGCGTTTCAGAACCTCCAGATGAGATGGTCCTTCAATGGGTGAACTGTCCGCCTCCCCTAGTTCTCCAAGTACCTGATGGAGTGCCTTAAGTTGGCTGGCCCGGAAACTGGCACTCATGAGCAGGATCGGGGCACCGCGAAAGGCTTTCAAGAACTGAAGGAGCGCACCGAATAGTCGGTCGTCGTAGGCGTGGACCTCATCAAACACAAAGGCGGCTTGCGCAAGGGCCGGCCAGGCATAGAGTGGATTGCGGTTATTTTGGATCAACCCCAGTACCGTATCCACTGTGCAAATGACTAGAGGTTTACGCCAGGCTTGGAAGGCTTTGAGACGAGCGAGGTGATCATTTGTGTCGTCTTCCTCGGGATTCCCCTCGCTGTTAAAGAGCAAGTCCCGATCCAGGTCAGCACGGGAATGGATCAGGGCTGCCTCCATCTCAGCCCCATCGGCATAGTCCAGAAAACCCTGGGTCGCCGTGCCCGTGGTGGGATAACAAAAGAAGAGGCGACGGTCTTTGGCCTGCTGCTTAGCCCAGGCATAGGCACCCCCGGTTTTCCCAGTGCCGCAGCCCGCTTTAACTAACGTGACCCGATGCATTGCCTGAGCCATTTGTACCTGGAACGGGCGCAATTCTTTGCCGTCCAGGCGCTTATCCAGGAGGGCCTGGATATCTTGGGCAGACAGGGAGAGGTGCAGGGCATCCCGCATCCACGCATTCAGGTCT
This sequence comes from Gloeomargaritaceae cyanobacterium C42_A2020_066, assembly GCA_015272465.1. Taxonomy (GTDB): domain Bacteria; phylum Cyanobacteriota; class Cyanobacteriia; order Gloeomargaritales; family Gloeomargaritaceae; genus JACYLR01. Next base: position 5,457 of record JACYLR010000017.1, on the reverse strand, counting down.
TCACCCACCTTAGGCAGGAGAGAGCCGGCTAAATCGGCAGCGATGACTGTAGCTTTGACGGCGGCAATGAACCGTTGTTGCTCCTGATCAAGATGATATTCATAGTCGATGAACTCATCTCGGAGCGACCTTAGTGCCTCCTCCAATTCGTCCTTGGTCCAGATTTCCTGGGGTAACTCCGGCCGGCCTGGTAAATTCAGCCGCTTCGTTCCCAAGTCGAGAACTACTCCAAAGTCATGGTGGTGAGTATAGATGTTCAACTTCTGGCCTGTACCATCGGGTATTTGCGTCAACTCACCCGCTGGTTTCTTATCTAGCCCCAGACCGGCCTGGAGGTGGTGCCCCATCGCTGCCCATACAGCCGTAACCAGATCGGCACTGCTTTGCTGACTTAGCCATTTCCGGAAGCTGGGCACACGTAAGGCTAGGATTGCGCTCAAGAACTCATGGCGAATCATCTGGCGCTCGCCATGCCCAGACCAAAGCCGTTTTAGTTTAGGTTGATGCTCGCGAAAACACTGATGACTTGAACTCAGTCGTACCATTTCCTGGAAATGCTGATTCGCCTTACCCCAGTCATGGAGATACGCTGCCAAGCGGACAGTTCCGGCAAAGGTCTCAAATCCCAGTGAACTCAGCCCAAGCTGTTGAAGGATGTCTGCCCCTATCTCATCTAGAAGGATGTCCGCCCCTTCCATAACCAAGGCGATGTGCCCGGTATACGTTGTTGCTCCCCTTTGCTGGGGAGACTCTTCCTGGAAGTCAGGTACGGACTTGGCTAGTAGCTGCTTATACACTTCTTGTTCTCCTAGGCCGGCAGGAAAAATCCGCATCCCATGTGCCTACGACCGCCTAACCCCTGAGCTTGTAGCTTCAGAGAATCGTCTTCACTTAAGTCTTCGATGACTGTAGTAAACCCTACGATTGTGTGGGTCTTTATCTTCAGAGTTTTCCTGATGTACTGGTTCTTGGAATCCTTTGGAATATTGACATTGCCCTTGATGCTCATTCGCTCCAGTTGGCGCTGAGCAGCCTTGAGGAATCCCTCTGGTTCCATTGTGTTGGTTTGCTCAGTAGCCTTGATGGTGACGATCCTTGCCTTTAGTCTTGCTACCGGACTCAACATGCTTACCTTGGGGATGCCGAGTTGAACCTCATGTTTTCCTACCCGAATCGTTTTCCCCGCAAGACGGTACACGACCGGGGCAACCTGCATTGGCGCGCGAATCGTGAGATGTGAGTAGGCCGCTAATCGAATCACCCCTTGTCCGTCTCCTAGTCCAGCCGCTGTGTGAATCGCCAGGTCGGGCATTTCGCGGAACTCGGGAGCTAAGTGGACAAGAGCCGCATATAAGCCGTAATTATGATCCGCTGGAAAGCTATTACCCCTGAGAGGGAGGCAGAAGTCAACGATAGGGGCAAGGCTGTATCTGTCTGACGTGAGGGTGCTTGGAGAAGTGACCATGGTTTGCTCCACTAGGGAACCCTACCTAAACATCTAGACATAGATCTAGCATGAGTCTACGGGAAGGCTGCTCGGCTCTTTAAGTTTGTTTAACGCCTAATGGCGTCTGAGGAGGTGGAGCCCCTGGCGTAGCGTATCCAGACGGCTCCGGCAGTAGTCATGCTAGTGAACTACCTAAGCAGCTAGAGTGCTCAACGCCCTATGGCATCGATAGGCAAGGTTATTTTACTAGGAAACTCCCCGCGTTGTATTTCGACGTAGCCCTAGCTAGAAAAAGCTGCCACCTCCTCCGACTTTGATTCCCTGAGTCCCCTATCACTCGGCCTCGTCCGGGTCGATCCGCTCATAGGTTGGGCCATGCCGGCACAGCTCAACCTAGACAAGCCCGCCTAGTGCGGCCAACCTCGCGGCTCCATAGGCGGCCTCTTGATGGTCGGCCGGCCGCACCGGCACACCTAAGTGGCGCTGGCGAATGTGAGTCCAGGTGGGGTTGCGACTCCCGCCGCCTGCCGTCAGGACTTGGACAACCGGTGGCCCCCCCAAGGCTTGCAGTTTCTGGTAGCCCTGGGCTTCGATCCGGGCCAGGCTTTCCAGCAAACCGTGGAGGAACTCCACCGGGTCGGCCGGCCGGGGTTCGAGACGGGGGTCAAGGTGGGGGTCATGGATCGGGAACCGCTCCCCCGGCCTGAGCAAGGGGTAGTAGTTGAGAGGGCTGGGCTGCTCTGGGTCAATCCGGGTGCTGAGTTCCACCAGTTCCAAGTCACTAAAAAAGTGACGCAAGACCGCGCCGCCACAGTTGGAGGCTCCCCCAGCGGCCCAATCCTGCCCCAACCGATGGCTATAGACCCCACTGGCGTTATCTTCCAGCCGCTGTTCGCTCACCAGTTTCAGCACCAGGGTTGACCCCAGGGAGGTCACCGCATCCCCCGGCCGGCCGGCACCACTAGCAATCAGGGCGGCCATACTGTCAGTGGTGCCCGCACAAACCACACAGTCCCGGCACAGGCCCAGATCTGGTAACACCGTGCCGAGGGGCGTACCAGGTGCGACGACTTGGGGGAGGAGATGGGCAAAAGGCAGGGCGCGTAGCCAGGCCGGGTAGGTTTCAGTGGCTGGGTCGTAGCCCAATTTGAGAGCATTGTGCCAGTCACTCCAGCCCGGCCGGCCGTGCAGGCAAGCGGCCAACCAATCGGCCTGATGGAGTAGATGACGGGCTTCCCCAAACCCAGGCTGGGACCGGTACCAGAAAAGCTTAGCCAGACTGGAGGTGGCGCTCAGGGTGAGATGACCCGGTGGGGCAACCTGAGCCAGTTCCGCCAGACAGACCTGAGCACGGGAGTCGTTGTAGAGCAAGGGTTCTGCCACCGGCCGGCCGGCCCCGTCGCAGAGCACAGTCGTGGCTGAAGTTCCCGCAATCGCCAGACGAGTCACCAGAGGCTTGAAAGGTATCGGCAGAGCAGCGATCAGATTCAATAGCGCCCCGTGCCAAGCCCTACAGGTGGGCGCTAATCCCTCCTGACGAGTCTGCCAGAGGATCTTCCCCGACGGATCGGCAAGAACCGCCCGCGCCCCAGAGGTGCCAAAGTCCAACCCGAGGGCTAGGCAGCTCATCGGGCGTGGAGGACTTTAACGCCGACCCCGATAGGGCACCTTGGCCGCAAAGTCGAGGTCGGCCACGGAAACTGTTTGCCCAGCAAATGGACTTGGCGTCACTGTACGGGCCAACTGGCGGTAGAGGATCGGGTCGCCCGCCTTAGCCTGGGCCAGCCGCCGTGAGGTACCCTGCTTTTCGTAGAACCGCAGCATCGTAAACTGCCAGTCCAGCATCCCCAAGCCCAACTTGGCCCGGTGGTCAGAGCCGTAGCGGGGGGTTACCAGGTTAAACGGCCGGCCTTCCATTCGTCGCCGCTGATAAGGCACGGTGGAATCCCCAAAGGCCGCCTCGTATTCGGGGCTGTTGATCAGCTCGTCCACAAACCCCCGGAAGCCCTGGGTACCAATCCGGATTGACCAGGCGATTTCCTCATCCTTGTTGTAGGGGGCGCGCCCCAGTAGGCGCTTCAGGCAGACCTCGACCAACCGGTAGTTATTATTGGTTTCCACCACCAGGCGATAGAAGGGTTCGGAGAGGGCCAAGCCGCGGACAAAGTCCCGCACTGTAATCGCCCGGTTTTTGAGCTGGGACTCCAGAGTTTTCTGGCGGCTGCTGGCCAAAATCACATGTTCGCTGTAGACCTGACGGTAGGCCGCCCAGATGAGCGCATCCATGTCCTGGGGTGAGGTGGCATCCTCAATCCGGTAGGGGCGGGGCGTATCCTCGTTGCGCTCCGGCGTACCGAAATCCGTAACCCGGTGGTTTTGGGTGGTAGGGGCGTAGGACAGTAGGGACAGGGACATGGTTGGGTCTCCTAGGAATGACAGGGTTCAAAGGCAGCGGGGGGCGTTAAACGGGTCAGGGCAAGCTGGGCACGGGTCTGCACCACAGAATCCCCATCCTCTGTGGCGCAGTGGGCCAAGCTGGGGAGCAGGTGAGCTGGTAAGTCGGCCGGCCGACTGGCCCGGCAACCCCAGTGTTCCAGAGCTACTACACTGGCGTAGCGGATGGACCAATCCCCATCCATCAGCCCCTGTTCGAGGGCAGCTAAAACTTCGGACTGACGTTCCAGGCGGCCGGCCGGCCAATCCAGGTTGCCCAGACCGCGTAGCGCTGCCCGTCGCACACTGGGGGCAAAATCCCGCAAGGCAGCCTGGAGCAACACATCCAGGGCAGCACCATCGCCAATAGCTGCTAGAACCCGAATCCCGTAGGCCCGTGCCCCGTAGTTGTAGTCATCCAGGCGGGCCAGTAACTCCGGCACGGCCGGCCGGCCCCAGGCGATTAACCGTTGCACAGCGATCTGGGCCGCGCCCGGATTGTTGTAGCCCAAGACCGTAATCAGGGCAGGGATGGCCGCCCGATCAGACACCTGGGCCAGCGCCGTGACGGCCTCAACCAGGGCGGCCGGTGAAGTCGCCTCAGTTACGGCTGTAATCAGATCATCCAGGGCCACCACCGCCGTCATAGCAAGCCATCCATCAGGTCAAACACGGGCACAAGGCGGGCGCTGTCCTCCCCGGACGCCAGGCGCTGGCTCACCAACCCCCGCAACGCCATCAGCTTGAAACTGTTTTCGGCCCTGGCTTGGGCAATGGCCGCGGCGGCCGGCAGATAGCCCGTTGCCCCCAAATCCGCCAGTACCACCCGTTGCAGGGGCACCGCCTCTTGGGCCAAGGACGTCATCAGCCGATCCATGTAGGCCAAGTCCTGGGTGAGTTGAAAGAGGGCGCGCCAAGCCGCATAACGAACCCGGGGCAAGCTGTGGTTTGCGAAGGGATAAACCTGAGGAAGCACTGAAGCATCCCCCAGGTTACCCAGGGCCGCCAGAATCGCCGGGTAGGGTTCTGGCAAATGGACAGTACCCAACACCGAGTCCCCTGCAGGCCCACTCAGGCGAACTGCTAGGGGGTGAACAGCCTGAGGATCACCCAGGTTTCCCAGAGCCACGGCTGCCGCTTCGCGCACGTAGAAATCAGTACAGGCCAAAGCCTCGACTAAGGCCGGCACGGCCCGCCGATCCCCCAGGTTTCCCAGGGCACGGGCCGCATTGCGTCGCAGGGGATACCCGCCCAGCGCCGTCCGGTCCTCCTCATCTCCAAGGGCAGCCAGCAACGCTTCCAGCCCCTCCCGCACCTGAAACCGCCCCAACCACCATGCTGCGTAGTAACGCAGGCTGAGGTCGGGGTGGCACAGGTTGGCAATTGCCTCACTCGGAGTCAGGTGCTCAGGAACGGTTGCCGTCATGCCAGTCCCTAAGAGTGGCGATCTACAGGGAGTGGATGCGGACAATCTTGCCCCCCAAACGGGCGATCCGCCGCATTTCATCGTTCATACGGCTGTAGGGGACGGTGATAAACACACTGCCACTTTGGCGAATTGGGAAAGTGCGCTTATC
>JACYLR010000125.1 GCA_015272465.1 Gloeomargaritaceae cyanobacterium C42_A2020_066 | reverse complement strand
CACTCTGCCCCCATTCTCGCCCAAAGGGGAACCGGACTCCGTCCGGGAACGTGCTGACTTGAATGCAGGTCTCGGCTGCGGATGGCAAGCTGGCCGGCGGCGGGGCAAGCGGAGTAGCCCTGAGAGTAGGGAGCCACCACGCGCCTAGGATGGGAACAGGACAGGAGGGTTTTCTGTGGTTACTGCACCCCAAATCGATGAGACGCGCACCCAGGCCATTGCCCAGGAACTGCTGGGGGCCACCCAGGAGAGTCGCTCCTTTTTCGGGCAAATGCGAGACTTGGGCCGCTGGGAGGATCGGCTGCTCACCTGGGCAATGGACAACCCCAGCCTCCGCACCCAGTTGTTCCGCCTCATTGATTGCCTGCCCGCCCTGACCAGCAAAGCCGAGATCAGTCGCCACCTGTTGGAGTACCTGAACCAGCCCCAGGTCGAACTGCCCGGCCCCCTCAAGAGCCTACTTAATTTCTCTCAGCCGGACTCCCTGCCGGGCCAATTGGCCGCCACCACCCTGACCACCGCCGTTGAGGCCCTGGCGCGCAAATACATCGCCGGTGAAAATCCCCGTCAGGCGCTCAAAACCCTGGAGCGGCTGCGGCGCGACCACCTCAGCTTTACCCTCGATCTGCTGGGGGAGGCGGTGATCACCGAAGCCGAAGCCCAGGCCTACCTAGAGCGCTACCAGGATTTGATCAGCCAACTCCAAGGTGCCACCCAAGCTTGGCCGGCCGATGCCCAACTTGATCCCTGGGTGGGCGGCCAGCAGGCCAAGCTCCAGTTTTCAGTCAAGTTGACGGCCTTTTATTCCCAGTTCGACCCCCTCGATCGGGCGGGCAGTGCGGCCGCCGTCAAAGCTCGTTTGCGGCACTTGCTGCGCCATGCCCAATCCCAGGGAGTCATGCTCCACATTGATATGGAGCAGTACGCCTACAAAAATCTGACCCTGGCGATTGTCGAGGAACTGCTGCTGGAGCCGGAGTTCCGGGACTGGTCGGGGGTGGGCCTCACCCTCCAGGCGTACCTGCGGGACAGCGAAGCAGACTGTCGCCGACTGCTCACTTGGGCACAACAGCGGGGCACCCCTGTCACCCTGCGGCTGGTCAAGGGGGCCTACTGGGATCAGGAGACGATCCACGCCGTCCAAAAGGGTTGGCCCCAACCGGTCTACCGGGATAAGGCATCCACAGACGCCAACTTCGAGCACCTGACTGGCCTCCTGTTGGAGCACGCGGGTATCGTCTATCCAGCCATTGGCAGCCACAATATTCGCTCCCAGGCCCATGCCCTAGCCATTGCCGAGCGGCGGGGGTTAGGGCCAGAGCATTTTGAGTGTCAAGTGCTCTACGGTATGGCGGATCGGTTGGCCCAGGCTCTAGCCCAGCGGGGGCAACGGGTGCGGGTCTACACGCCCTACGGTGACCTGTTGCCGGGCATGGCCTACCTCATCCGGCGACTCCTGGAAAACACGGCCAACTCCTCCTTTCTGCGTCAGAGTGTCCGTGGCGTGGATGCTGCCCAACTCCTGGCCACACCCCAGATGTCACCCCGGGAAGCCCAGCCCTATCCCCGGCCGGCCGACTTTGCCAATGCTCCCGACGGAGATTTCAGTGACCTGACCCTGCCAGATCAGGTTCAAGCTGCAATTAGGCGAGTGCGGCAGCAACTGGGCAAATCCTACTGGCCTCTGATTGCCGGTCAATGGCACCCCACCGCCCAGACCCTAGCCTCGGTCAATCCCAGTAACCCGGAGCAGGTGATTGGCATGATCGGCTTGGCTGGGCCGGCCGAAGTCAGGCAAGCCCTAGAGGTGGCCCAAACGGCCGGCCGCACCTGGAACCAAACCCCCGTAGCCGAGCGGGCCGCTTGCCTGGAGCGGCTGGCCGACTTGATGACAGCCCAACGACTTGACCTAGTGGCCTGGATTGTCCTAGAGGTGGGCAAGCCGATTCGGGAAGCAGACGCCGAAGTCTCGGAAGCCATTGACTTCTGTCGCTACTATGCTCAATCCATGCGGCGGTTGGAGGCGGGCCACGCCTATGACTATCCTGGCGAAACCAACCGTTACCGCTACCAGCCTCGCGGCCTCACCGTGGTGATCGCCCCCTGGAACTATCCCCTAGCGATTGCCACGGGCATGGTCACGGCCGGCCTAGTGGCAGGCAATCCGGTCATTTTCAAACCCTCAGAACAGTCCTCGGTGGTCGGCAGCCAACTGGCCCAACTGCTGGTGGCGGCTGGCATTCCCCCTGGTGTGTTTCAGTGCTTACCTGGCATCGGCGAAGAGATTGGCCCCCTACTGGTTAACCATCCTGCCGTTCACTTAATTGCCTTTACCGGCTCGCGCCAAGTCGGTTGCCAGATCTACGCCCAAGCGGCCCAACTGCAACCTGGGCAAACCCACCTCAAACGGGTGATCGCTGAGATGGGGGGCAAAAACGCGATCCTTGTCGATGCCAGTGCCGATTTAGATCAGGCCGTGGCCGGGGTAGTTCAGTCTGCCTTTGGCTACAGTGGCCAAAAGTGCTCTGCCTGCTCGCGGGTGATCGTCCTAGAGGCCGTGTACGACCGGTTCCTCAGCCGCTTGTTAGAAGCTGTGCGCTCCCTGCGGGTGGGGCCGGCCGAGGATCCGGCGACGCGCATTGGCCCGGTGATTGACGCCACCGCCCAGGCCCGGCTCCAAGTCGCTATTGCCCAGGCACGTACCCAGGCCACTCTGACCCTTGAAATGCCATCCCCAGCAGGGGGCTACTACATCGGGCCGGTCGTATTCACTGATGTTGCCCCCGATCACCCCTTAGCCCAAGAGGAACTTTTTGGCCCGGTGCTGGCGGTCTTCAAAGTGGCTAACTTTGACCAGGCCCTGACCTTGGCCAACGGCACCGCCTACGCCCTGACGGGGGGCCTCTATTCCCGCACGCCCAGCCACATCGAACGGGCAACTGCGGAAATGGCCTGCGGCAACCTCTACATCAATCGGGGGATCACGGGTGCCCTTGTGGGCCGGCATCCCTTTGGGGGCTATCGCCTTTCGGGGGTTGGCTCCAAAGCAGGGGGACCCGATTACCTACTCCAGTTTCTTGATCCACGCCATATCTGTGAAAATATTCAGCGCCAAGGCTTTGCGCCCTTGGAGGAGGAGTAAGTGGGGGGATTCAGAGCTTGGGAACTGAAATTCTGGGCGGGATCAAGAAAAGTTTCTTAAGAACTCTTGCAGGGTATAACGGGATTTTGTTGCGGTACCCACGGCCTTTGCCGGATCGGAGACGCTTCCTGGCTTACGTTACTGTTGCATTGATATACTGATGTGTCAGACCCAGGGTCGCGCCTTGTGTTCTCCTGTATCCAGCCCCTGTGTTCTGGGGTAGAACCCCTAGAGAACCTGCTGGGGATCAGGAGTCAGGCGGATTTCTTAGGGTTACTCATCCACGTTGATTAGGGGTAGCCAGACCTTTGGAAAACCGTAAAGAGAAAATCCTGGTGGTGGATGACGAGGCGAGCATCCGTCGAATCCTGGAAACCCGTCTCTCAATGATCGGCTATGACGTGGTGACGGCGGCCGATGGGGAGGAGGCCCTGGGGGTGTTTCGCCGGGAGCACCCTAACCTGGTAGTCCTGGATGTCATGATGCCCAAGCTCGACGGCTACGGCGTCTGTCAGGAACTGCGTAAAGAATCGGATGTGCCGATCATTATGCTGACTGCCCTGGGGGATGTGGCAGATCGGATCACGGGCTTGGAGTTGGGGGCCGATGACTACGTGGTCAAGCCCTTTTCCCCAAAGGAACTGGAGGCTCGTATTCGCTCGGTGTTGCGGCGGGTAGATAAGACAACGACGGCGACGGGGATTCCCAGTTCGGGGGTGATCACCATCACCAGCATCAAAATCGATACCAATAAGCGTCAGGTCTATAAGAATAACGAGCGGATTCGCCTGACAGGTATGGAGTTTAGTCTGCTGGAACTTTTGGTCAGCCGCTCTGGGGAAGCCTTTTCCCGCACGGAAATCCTCCAGGAGGTGTGGGGCTACACACCGGAGCGCCACGTGGATACGCGGGTGGTGGATGTCCACATCTCTCGGCTGCGGGCCAAGCTAGAAGATGACCCCAGTAATCCAGATTTGATCCTGACGGCGCGGGGTACGGGCTATTTGTTCCAGAGGATCACAGAACCCTCCCTCAAGGCCGAATAGATGGCTCCCGGCCGGCCGGCCGCGGCTTGGCGGGCGCTGCCGCTGATCACCGGATTGGTGGGCGGCACCCTGGTGGGGGTCAATCATATTCTGACGGGAACCCTGCTACCCAGTCAGGCTCGGGCCGATGCCCTGGGCATTGGTCTCAGTGCGCTATTGGTGTTAACTGGCTTACTCTGGCAAACAGTGCAACCCCGGCCGGCCGAGGCTGTACAACTGGAGGGCACTCCGGGACTGGAATGGGCGGATGCGCTGCCGGAGAGCCTCAAGGAAACCCTGGCTTGGGCGTCCTATACCCTGTTGACCCAAACCGCCACGGGCTGTGTCGTGGTCTGGTATGGGGGGGCAACCCTACTGCGCCGCGGGGTATTGGGGCCGGCCGGCCGAGTGGAGCTAGGCCCAATTCTGAGCCGAGTGCTCACCAAGGGTCAGGCAATCTACCTGGTGGATCTGAAGCTCTATCCGGGGCGAGTTGAATTTGACTACCTACCCCCCAATACCCAGGGGGTGCTGATCCTCCCCCTCGGGGGTGACGGGGCGCTGATCTTGGCCGCCCACACGCCCCGCGGCTATAGTCCCCAGGATCAGGCTTGGATGGGGGCCATCGCTGAGCACCTGGCTGTGCAGTTAGCGCGCCAAAGGGGTGGCGACTGAGCGGCCGGCCGGCGGGGTCACCCACTCCCGCAAGGGCGTCTGACTCGACCAGCTTCCCAAGGACTCCAGGGCCAAGCGGCCTAGGGTTTCCGGCTGCATCTGGGTGCGTACAATACGCCAGAGGGCACCCATCTCTTCCGTATGGAGCCGATCATCCGCCGTCAAGGCCATCACCAGATGTTGGCGCAAGAACAGGCCCTCATCGGAGAACAGGTAGGCCAGGGCCGGCCCCATCAGCGGCCCCAACTCAAAGGTGCCCTCAGCTTGCGCCACCTGAAGCAAGTTTTCCAGGCGAGACCACTGGAACTGGTCATCCTTGATCAGCACATCCAATAAACGCCGGCGCAGTTGGGGCGTCTCCCCAGTCAGAAGCCGCTTGGCCACGTAGGGATAGGCTGCGTCAATAATCTTGAAGTCGGAGGATAGCTTCAGGGCAATGCCCTCCTGGGTGACCAGGGAGCGAATAATCAATGCAAAGTGGGCAGGCACCCGGAAGGGGTAGCGATACATTAAGTCGGAGAATTCATCTGTGGCAGCCTTGAAATTAAACTCCCGCAACTGACTGCCCATGGCATCCTGCCAGAGGAGTTCTAGGGCTGGCACAATGGGACGAATATCAGTGCCATCGGGTAAAAACCCCAAGCGGACAAAGTCCGTAGCCAATGCTTCGTACTCCCGGTTCACCAGATGTACCAGAGCATCCACCAGTATCTCCTTGGTGGTCTGATCCAACTGATCCATCATGCCGAAGTCGATGTAGGCTAACCGACCATCGGTGGTTAAAAACAGGTTTCCAGGGTGGGGATCGGCATGAAAGAAGCCAAATTCCAACAATTGCTGAAGGCCGGCCCGCACACCAATTTGGACAAAGGCATGCATATCAATGCCCGCGGCTTGTACCGCTGACGCATCCGTGAGCTTGTAGCCATTGATCCACTCCAGGGTGAGCACTCGGTGACTACTCAGAGACCAGTAAATACAGGGCACCTTGACGTAGGGATCGCCCTCAAAGTTAGCGGCAAAGCGCTCGGCGTTACGGGCCTCATTCAGGTAGTCAATTTCCTCGAAGAGTTTGCGGCCAAACTCATCCACAATCATCGTCAGGTCGTGGCCCAGGTTGAGGGGTAGCCAGGGGCCGAACCAACGGGCTAGCAAGCGCAGGATGTACAGATCCAGGGTGAGAATGGGCACGAGTCCCGGCCGCTGTACCTTGACCGCCACATCTTCACCGGTCTGGAGTCGTCCACGATAGACCTGCCCCAGGCTGGCAGCAGCTACCGGGGTTGGGGAAAGTTCCAGATACAGCAGTTCGGCCGGCCGGCCGAGTTCTTCGGCAATGATCTGGAGAGCCTGGGGTGTTGGGAAAGGTGGCAACTGATCCTGAAGCAGGGTCAACTCCTCCAGGTAATCCTTGCGGACGAGGTCGGGACGGGTGGAAAGAGCCTGGCCAACTTTGATGAAGGTGGGGCCAAGTTCGGTGATCAACTCCCGCAACTGGGCCGCCCGCCGGGGCTGGCGCGCCAGGGTTTGCCCCTCCCAGGCATCCCACACCAAGCTAATCACAAAGGCCGTCAGCGACCACAGCACATAGCCCGTGCGCCAGATGACCTGTAGGGGTCGCCAGCGGTAGTATCGCCGAATCGCCTCTGGATCATAGGTGCGCCAACTGGGCAAGGTCTGTGGCCCCACGGTACTCCCTCATCCGGCATAGGTAACAATTTTGAGCGACCAGTAACTGTGGAAACTACAGTCGATCGTCCGGATTATTCTAACCTTGACTTAACACAGGTATAGAAAACTACAAACTTATTCTAAGCAATGGCCACCCACGTCACCCTTCATCCCCAGCATCCGCAGCCCTACCAGGTACAAAAGCTCGTCACCGCCCTCCAAGGGGGAGCCGTGATCCTCTACCCCACCGATACGGTCTACGCCATTGGCTGTGACCTCCACTCCCGGCCGGCCGTCAGTCGGGTACGCCAGATCAAGCGGGACGCCAGCGGCAAGCCCCTCACCTTTCTCTGCCCTTCCCTGGCCACCATTGCCCGCTACGCCCAAGTGAGCGACGCCAACTACCGGGTGATGCGCCGCCTCGTACCTGGCCCCTACACGTTCATCTTGCCCGCCACGAAGCTGGTGCCCCGCCTCGTCCAAGACCCAAAGCGCAAAACCACTGGCTTGCGGGTGCCGGATCATCCCCTCTGTCAGGCGTTGCTGGAGGGCCTGGGCAATCCCCTCATCTCCACCTCTGTCCCTGGCTACGACCAAGAACCGGCCGGCCGGTGGGGGGAGCGGTGGGCCAACCAGGTAGATTTCATCCTGGAGGTAGACCCGGAGCCAGTGCAGCAGGTGTCCACAATCCTCGACCTCACAGGGGATATCCCAGTGGTGACCCGCCAAGGTCAAGGCTGGGAAGCGATCGCCGACTGGCTCTCCCTCCGTTCGTAACCTTTCTTCACATCTGCGCTAAACTGGTAGTGGTTGTTATCTTTTTTACCGAAGTCATGGGGTGACGTTCCCAGACGCCCCTAGAATAAGCAGTCTCAACGGCCCTTGGCAGTCACGGAAGACCTATGCGGACAACCTGGCAAATGTTGCCGGACACTTGGCGTCAGCACATCAAAAACGATCTGATTGCGGGCTTGCTGGTGGCCATTCCCCTGGCTACCACCATCTGGTTGACCTTCGCAACGGCCAGTTGGGTTGTGAGTATCTTGACGCGCATCCCCAAACAACTCAACCCCTTCCATCTGCCTCCCCTCCTGCAATACCTGTTCAATCTGGGGGTGGGTCTGGCTGTGCCCCTGTTGGGTCTTCTCTTCATTGGCCTGATGGCCCGTAACATTGCTGGGCGCTGGCTGCTGGACTTGGGTGAGCGCGTCCTTCAAAAGATTCCCCTCGCCGGGTCAGTCTATAAAACCCTGAAGCAAATCCTGGAGACTGTGCTGCGGGACTCCAGCCGCCAATTCCGCCGAGTGGTGCTGGTGGAATACCCCCGCCGGGGCATTTGGACGATTGCCTTGGTCACCGGTACCCTCGGCCCGATGTTGGAGGCTGCCCTGCCTGAAGAACGGCGAGAGACAATGTTGAGCATCTTTGTCCCCTCTACTCCCAACCCCGCCACCGGCTGGTACGCGGTGATCCCCGAACGGGACGCGGTACCCCTGCCCATTTCTGTAGAGGAAGCCTTCAAACTTGTGATCTCGGGCGGGATCGTCAACCCCACCGTCAGCCCTGAACTAAGTGGCCCCAACGCTGCGGAGCGGTTGGCGGCCGGCCGGGCGCTGCGGTTTCCCAAACTGGAACCCGAATCCACCTGAGGTTAGACCTATGCGCAGTCGCCAGGTGGCCCGCGAGCTTGCTCTACTGGGCCTTAGTCAGCTTTCCAGTCAGCCAGAACGGTTGGCGAATCTGGATTTTGAGGAACTCCTGCTTGCCAGTGTTCGGGGCCTGCGCTCGGAGGTTCAGGAAACTCTGGAGCAGGCAGCCGCAGAACTCCAACGCAGCCACAGCGCCTTGCATAAGGCTGACCTTGCCCTAGGCGATGCCCTTGACTCCCGTGCCCATCTGGACCAGGCCATCGTTCTCACGGAAGCGGCCATTAATCGGTTAGGAACGAGTGTCGATCTGCCGGAATGGCTCTATCAGACTCGTCAAACGGAGATTCGCAGCTATGCCCTCCATCTGCTATGCACCTGGCGAACCCAGGCTCAGGCAGTGGATGAGCGGATCCAGGCCAGTTTGGTGGGCTGGCAGTTGGCCCGCCTGCCCCGCCTGACCCGCGGCATCCTCCGCTTGGCCACCACCGAGTTGTTATACACTGATACGCCCAACCAGGTAGTGATCAACGAAGCGGTGGAGTTAGCCAAACGCTACGGCGAAGAGACCAGCTTTCGCCTCGTCAATGCCACCCTGCGGCAGGTGCTGCGGCCGGCCGCGGTGCCCAGTGTCGCTGACCCCGATTCCCCCACCGAGGAGATTCTTCCCGGTTGATACAATAGGTGGACTGTGGCGAACTGAGGCTGCTGGCCCTGGCTTCTGGAGGGGAAAGCTG
>JACYLR010000090.1 GCA_015272465.1 Gloeomargaritaceae cyanobacterium C42_A2020_066 | reverse complement strand
CGGGATTGACGGCTGAATGTCCACGGGGAAATCCGGGTGGTGGGAATCAACTGGGATGACCCTATCACGCCCAATCGCTCTGCGCCTTGATCCCTATCCAGTTTCCCCCAGGGACCGAAACAGTGACTATTCCAGCCAGCCCCGTTGCCGGCTGCTGATATCGGTAGGTACCGTGGGAATACCTGGAGAATCACCTTGGCCCACTAGCCAGGAGTAGTGAGCCTGACGGGTGTGTCACATCCTTGGTAGGGCAAAGACCTGGATAGGTTGCGCGCCTATGGAGCTCACACCCAGAGATCGGTGGATATCCCTGGTCAGCGGAAGTGTCCGGTCGGTAGAGAGCAGACCCTGAATTCGGGATAGAACTTCCCCGTCCGATACCGGATGCCCTTCTCGGTTCGCCCCTCCCTGAGGCTCTTGGCGGGCTCAATGACTCGCAACAGCCTTCACTGGGCCTATTAAATAGCTTCCTGGTTCTCTTCGCCCGTGCGAATCCGAACAGCGGCTTCCACCGTGGAGATGAAAATCTTACCGTCACCAATTTCGCCAGTGCGGGCTGCCGAGAGGATTTTTTCGACCACCAGATCCACCTGGTTGTCCTCGACCACGATCTCTACCTTCAACTTCTGGAGAAACTCTACGGTGTACTCTGAGCCGCGGTACCGCTCCGTCTGGCCCCGCTGCCGGCCGAAGCCCCGCACCTCGGACACCGTCATGCCCACAATCCCGGCGTTCACAAGGGCAATCTTGACCTCATCCAACTTAAAGGGGCGGATGATGGCTTCAATCTTTTTCAACGACTCCTCTCCTCAGCCATGGATTGACAGGACGTTTTGTGTTGTACCATCCGGCCGGCCGGCAACCTGTTACCAATGATACCGTCCCTTGGCTATCGGGGTTGGGGGGTCCTGGCCTACACTGGCCCTAGTCCCGTTGCGGTGGCCTATGCCGATTACGGTGCCCCAACTGCTCCAGCGCAAGTCCGACGGCCGGCCGATTGTGGCCCTGACCGCCTGGGACTATGCCTTGGCGGAGGTTCTGGATCAAACCGATGTGGATGTGGTGCTGGTGGGGGACTCGTTGGGGATGGTCGCCCTCGGTCATCCCACCACCCTGCCCGTCACCCTGGAGGACATGATCCACCATGCGCGGGCAGTGCGCCGCGGGATCACCCAAGCCCTGACAGTCTGTGATCTACCCTTTCTCAGTTACCAGGAAAGCCCGGCCCAAGCCCTCCACTCGGCCGGCCGCATCCTCAAGGAAACAGGCGTCCAGGCGGTCAAGTTGGAGGGCGGCCATCCCTGGTTGGTGGAAACGGTGGCACGTCTGGTGGAGGCGGGCATTCCCGTGATGGGTCACCTGGGGTTAACGCCCCAATCCCTGCACCAACTGGGGGGCTTTCGCCAGCAGGGCCAAACCGAAGAAGCGGCCGGCCGGATTGCCCAGCAGGCTCTAGCCCTGGAACAGGCTGGGGTGTTTGCCCTCGTCCTCGAACACATCCCCGCCGAGCTATCCCGCAAGATCACCAACTCCCTAGAAATCCCCACCATTGGCATTGGGGCCGGCCCCCACTGTGACGGCCAAATCCTAGTTACCTACGACCTGTTGGGCTGGGGCCGCCGCCGCCCCCCCTTTGCCCGCGCCTATGCCGACCTGCGCGGCCAGATTACCGCCGCGGTGCAACAGTACAGCCAGGACGTGCGCCAGGGCCTGTTTGCCCCCGATAGCCCCTGAGTTGAGAGACCCTGAAGCCCTCGTTGGATAACCCATGGCCGAATCTACCCTCGATCCCGATAGTCTCATCGCTTGGCAGGCCGCGGTGGCTGAAGCAGATCGGGTGAATATTTTCTGCCACTGCCACACCTGCGGGTACGAATGGGTAACTTCGGTGCATCAGCCGCCCTGTCCCCAATGTGGGGGAGAGCGGGTGGAATCGATTGCCTGTTGGCAGTTTCCCGATGACTAGATACCCGACAGGTGGGGTAATGCTGCGGAAGGTCTTTACAGCCCTTGAGCAGCAGTTTCTGCTCTTAGCCCTGGGGTTTGCAGGTCTGGCCCTGATCCATCCACCTGCGTTTACCTGGCTCACCCCCTTCATCCCCCAACTCTTGGGAATCGTCATGTTCGGGATGGGCATGACCTTAGAGGTGGCTGACTTCATAGCCATTTGGGATCAAAAATCCCTGATCGCGGTGGGGGTGTTTTTGCAGTTCCTGATCATGCCCCTGCTGGGGTGGGGATTGGCAACCCTGTTGCAGTTGCCGCGGGATGCTTTCATTGGCCTGGTGATTGTCGGGGCTTGTCCGGGCGGCACGGCTTCCAATGTGATCACTTACCTGGCTAAGGGCAATGTCGCCCTCTCGGTTGTCCTGACCCTCAGTTCCACGCTGCTGGCCCCCCTGTTGACCCCCCTATTGATTGCCCTCCTGGCCCGAACACAAATCGATCTGGCGCCCTGGCCGCTGATGGTCTCGATTGTCTGGATTGTGCTGGTACCCCTGGTGGGCGGTCTGATGCTACGGCATGTGCTGCGGCGACGACTTCAGCCTATCTTGGCGCTGATGCCTGGTTTTTCCGTCCTGTTGGTGGTGCTGATCATCGCCTCTGTCTTTGCCCAGAACCAGCAGGCGATCATGACTTTCCCCCTAACCATCCTCCTAGCAGTAGCGCTCCACAATGGCCTGGGTTTGGGGCTGGGCTATTGGGGGAGTCGCCTGTTTGGCATGGCCGAACAGAATTGTCGGACGGTGGCGATTGAGGTGGGGATGCAGAATTCGGGGCTGGGGGTGGCGCTGGCGACCCAGTTTGTCAATTCGGCCGCAGCCCTGCCGCCGGCCCTTTTTAGCCTCTGGCACAACCTGTCGGGCGCGGTTCTGGCCAAGGTCTGGTCGCGATCGCTGCCCTCCCCTGGAGAACCCTCAGTGTCCTAGGGCCTAGGCACGGGATCGGTGGTCGCGGCCGGCCGGATGAGGAGGCTCTTGATCTCAAAGGGTCGCCAGGTCAACGCACAGGCTTGATCGGTCACTGGCACGAATTCGATTGGTCGCTCCAGGAGGTCGCAGGTGGTGACATCAACCACGGGTTGGGCAAAGGTAATCCGCCCAGTCACCGGCCGGCCGTGGCTCTCGTAGAGGCGCAGGATCAGAGCAGGCTCATCCTCTGCTTTTTTGAGCGCGGCAACCACGAGTCCTTCCCCTTCAATACGCAGGGGAGCATGGAAGGACGGCAGCGCTTGCGAAACCAGGGGATGGTGCAGGGCCAGAGCCTGGCGGGGCAGATCGGCGGCGCGCCAGTCACCGGCGTGGGGGTAGAGGGCGTAGGTGAAGTGGTGTTCCCCCTGGTCGATGCGCGCGCCATCCGTCAGGTGCCAGGGTTCAATGGGGTGGGGATAGTGCGGGGCGCGCAGAAGGGTAAGGCGTAACCACCCCGGCGGGGCGTCGTAACCGTATTTGCCAGTGTTGAGGAGCGCCACGCCCCAAGTCTCTCCTGACAGGTCTGCCCAGCCCTGGGCCGGCACCTCAAATTGCACCGCATCCCCCACCGGCCGGCCGAGAGCCCCAAAGGGAATCTCGTAGGTGGCCGTAGCAGCCTCAATCGGGATGGGGAAAGCCGCCTTGAGCAGCACCTGGGTCTCGTGCCAGTCCACGGTGGTGACGAAATCAATGCGAGCGCTGGCATGGTAGAGGTAAATCGTCTGCTGGAGCTGCGATCCCTGGGGGGTGGTGTAGGTCTGCTCCACGGCCCAGCGCAGTGGCCCCTGTTCAGTGACCTGCATCGCCGCCAGTTGGAACAGGTCAAGGGGCTGATCCTGATAGTCGGCATCCACATCCCAGGCATCCCACTGGCGAGGCACATCCCGAAAGGTTTGGAACTGATTGCCCGGTTGACCTGGGGTGAGCACCGGCCGGCCGAGGGGTTTGCTCCACAGTTCCTGGATCGGCCCTTGTTCACTCAACACCAGACGATAGTAAGGGGTTTCCAGAACGCGGGTCTGTAGGGGAATTGGGGCTGGGTCAAGCGGCCGGCCGGTGGGTTCAGGGGTTAGGGTGACGGTGCTCCAGGGTGGCACATCCGGGAGATAGACCAGTAACCCAGGGGGCTGGGACATATCCCCTGCCGGGATCACTTGCGTGTTCAGGGGCTGACCATGGCCCGCAACCTGGCACTCTAAGCCGTCAATGGTGCAATCCTCTAGGAGCAGGATGAAGTAATCCCCGCGACTCCAGGACAGGACATTGAACACCGTGCAGCGGCCGGCCGGCCGGGGCCTGTTTTCTTCTAAATCGGCGATCACCTGCTCCAGTTGGGCGTGAACCTCGGCGTAGGTGGCCTGGATGTCCGGGTAGGCATCCCTGATAAACGTGCCCGGCAGGATGTCGTGGAACTGGTTGAGCAGCACCCCCTCCCAGGCGGCCGCTAGGCCGGCCGTGGGATAGCTGTCCCAGTCTCCCGTCTGCCAAGCCCACAGACTGGCCAGCAGTTCCGCCGTGTAGAGGGCGCGCTCCAGGCGACGGTTTTCCTGCTTGATCCAACCGTGGGTGGTGTAGGTGCCCCGGTGCTTTTCCAGGTACAGTTCTCCCTGCCACACAGGCAAGTCAGTCGCCGTCGCCGCCACCGCCTGGAAAAAGGTCCGCACGGAAGAGACCCGCACGGCCGGCCGGATTCCCAGATGGGGCCACAGGTCCGCCGCAACCCCCTGATCCAAAGTCGGCCCGCCCCCGCCATCGCCGTAGCCATAGGTTTGCAGCACATGGGGACAAGCAGCCTGCTGGGCATAGGTGTCCCAGGATTTGTGGAGGTCGGCGACACGCATCAATCCCTCTAAGCCCACGGGTGGAATGTGGCTGAGGAGGCGCGTGCCATCAATGCCCTCCCACCAAAAGGTGTCCAGAGGAAACACAGTGGTGTCATTCCAGTTCAGCTTGGTGGTGCAAAAATAGTCCACCCCCGCCTGACGCAAAATCTGGGGCAGGGCACCGTGGTACCCAAAGGTATCGGGCAGCCACAGCACCTGGCAAGTCACCCCAAACTCCCGCTGAAAAAACCGCTGACCGACCAGCAACTGTCGCACCCAAGACTCGCCCGACGGCAAATTGCCATCCGGTTCCACCCAGACCGCCCCCTCCACTTCCCACCGGCCGGCCGCCACCTGCGCCTGGATCTCGCGGTAGAGATCGGGATAGTCGGCCTTGACCAGGGCATAGAGTTGAGCTTGGCTCTGGGTAAAATAAAAGGCCGGGCAGTGGGCTATTAACCGCAACGCCGTGGAGAAGGTGCGGGCACACTTGCGCCGGGTCTCGGCCAACCGCCACAGCCAGACCACATCAATGTGGGAGTGGCCAATCAAATGCACCGTACCCGGCTGGGCCTCAGGCTCAGGACTGCCCCCGTGTAGGATGCTTAGGGCTTGGGGCACCCCAGCCTGCCAACCTTCAGTCGCCTGCCCCGCAAACAGGGGGAGGATGGTTGACAACAAATCTCGGCCGGCCGGTTCCGGGTCATCCCGCAGGAGTTGCAACGCCACGATCAACCGATGCACCTCAGCATCCCAAACCGCCAATTCCGCTAGGGCAAAGGTATGGGGGTCATCCCGCCGGCCGTTGTAGGCTTCTATCCCCACCTCCAGCACCGTGCCCGGTTCAAGATCCGCAGGCAGCCACACAACCCTGTGGTTAACATCCACCCCCTGGTACGGCCGGCCGTTGAGATACACCAACCCTTCCGGGACTTCAAGGCGGAGAACTAGGGGTCGGCCGGCCGGAGCCGGGAGTGCCACCGTTGTGGAAAACCAAACCGTCTGGTCGTAGCCCCCCCACACCACAGGCAGTACGACTGCCTCTCCCTCCAAATCGCCCCCGAAAGGACGCCTCAACCACTCCGTCAGGGGCCAGCGCTGGGGATAGAGCGCCGTCTCCAAGCCCGCCAAAAGCGTATCGAGGTCGAGCATAGACGTGGAATCAACACCGCTCCCAGCCTAGCGGTTACGGGGCACTGCCCAGGGCTTAGTTACCAATACCAAGGGTTCTGTTCTCCATCCAGCCCTTAGCCCAGCATGTTAGCCCAGGCACTGACACCCACACGAGGGGCGCGGCACAAGGCAGGCACCTGCTCCGGGTCAAGGGGCCGGGCGAAGAGATAGCCCTGGCCGTAGATACACCCCAAGGTCTGGAGCTTGACGCACTGTCCTAGGGTCTCAATGCCCTCCGCCACGACCGACATGGATAGATTTTGGGCCAAGGTGAGAATCGTCTGGACAATTTCCTCGGCTTCCGTTTCCAAACGCATGACGAAAGATCGATCGATCTTGAGGGTGTCAATGGGAAACTGGTGTAACCGACTCAGGGATGAATAGCCCGTCCCAAAATCATCCAGGCACAGCCAAATCCCCAACTGGCGCAACTGGGTCAGCTTCGCCTGGGCCACTTCCCAGTTCTCCATGATCACCCCCTCGGTGATCTCCAGCCGCAGGGCAGCCGTTGGCAAACCCACCTGATCTAGGGTCTGGATCACCTGATCCACCAAATCCAACTGGGCAAACTGACGTCCCGAAAGATTGACATGGAGCGTCACACCAGCCCCCACATAACCGTGGACACACCAGTGCTGCATCTGCTGAGCAGCGGTTTGCAGCACCCACTGCCCTATGGGAACAATCAGCCCCGTCTCCTCAGCCAGGGGAATAAACTCGGCAGGGGAGACTAACCCCCGCTCCGGGTGCTGCCAGCGCACCAGCGCCTCCAGCCCCGTCACTTTGCCGTCCGCCAGCGCCACAATCGGCTGGTACTGCACCCGCAATTCCTGCCGCTCGACGGCCCGGCGCAGATCCATTTCCAAGTGCAGACGATTGCGACTTTCCACCTGCATGCGCTGGTCAAACAGGATATGTTGGGCCTTGCCTCTGACCTTGGCCTGGTACATGGCTGTATCCGCGTCCCGGAGGACATCTTCTGGCTGGAGATCTCGGCCGGCCGGCAGTGTCACACCAATACTGGCGCTGGTGTACACCTCATGGCCATGCAGCCAGAAGGGTGTTCCCAATTCCACCTGAATGCGCTCCGCCACCTGTAGGGCATCGGCTTCTCCCCGAATAGCCTCCAGCAGAATCGCAAATTCATCCCCCCCCAAGCGAGCCACCGTATCCCCAATGCGGACGCAGCGTCCCAGGCGATGACCCATCTCCACCAGGAGTTGGTCGCCGATCAAGTGGCCCAGACTATCGTTGATCACCTTAAAGCGATCCAGGTCGATGAATAGCACCCCGAAGCAGAGCTCCGGATGACTACGACCCAGGACTTGGCGGAGGCGCTTCATAAACAGGGCGCGGTTGGGCAGACCCGTCAGGGTATCGTAAAACGCGTTATGAACCAGTTGGTCTTCCGCCTGTTTGCGACGGCTGATGTCCTCGACTGTTCCCTCGTAGTACAGTAACTGACCGTCCTCATCCCGCACAGCGCGGGCATTTTCCGAAATCCAAATCACCGTGCCATCGCGGCGATACACCTGGGACTCGAAGCCGGTGACCACATCATGCTGCTGGAGGAGTTGGACAAAATCATCCCGGCGGCGGGCATCAACGTAGAGTTGCTGGCGGATGTCGGTCAGGGCAACCATCAGGTCGTCCGGGGTGGCATAGCCGTAGATACGGGCAAGGGCCGGGTTAGCACTGAGGTAGCGGCCGGCCGGGGTGGTCTGGAAGATCCCCTCGACGGCATTCTCAAAGATGCTGCGGTATTTAGCCTCCGTCTGGCGCAACACGGTCTCAATTCGGCGGCGTTCCCAGTTCAAGGCCAGGGTGGCGGCCGCGGCCTTAAGCAAATCCACCTCCAACTCAGTCCAGGTACGGGGAAACTCGCAGGCATCGAAGCCGATGAACCCCAACCAGTCCTCACCCACAGTCATAGGCAGGATCAGAATGGAGACAATGCCCTGGGGTTCAAGTATTTCACGCTCTCCAGGAGGGAGGTCAGCCACCTGACCACCATAGATGGCGCCCCGAGCGAGGCTAGATTCTAGGTGGGGCAGAATACTGTAGGGAACACACTGCAACGCCGGATTGGCCAGTTCCGAGGGGATACCGGGGGCACACCACTCCCAGCGCTGGCTAGTACAGAGTTGGCCCTGGCTGTCCCGGTGGTTTTCAAAGACGTACACCCGGCTAGCGCCTGAGGCCAGACCCAGTGGTTCCAAGATCCAGGCGGGGTCATGGGTGCCGGGCATCAGTAACCTCTGCTGGAAAGCAACCATCCCAGAAAGGTATTGCTCCCGTTGACGCAGGGCAACTTCGGCGCGCTTGCGCTCAGTGATATCGGTAACAATGCCCATTGACCCCACCGGCCGGCCGTGGTCATCGTGGAGGGGTGTGCCACTAACCAGCACCCAGCGCCAATCTCCCGATTGGTGCCGCAGGCGAATTTCATAACGGTCACAAATGCCTTGGCGGCGGAGGTCTTTTTTGGTCATCAGGATCGCCTGATCCTGGGGGGTAGCGGCCAGAGTTAATTCATCCAGCCCAATCAATTCCTCGCGCCCAAACCCCAGCAGCCCACAGTAGGCATCGTTAACAAACTGTATGACTCCGGCTGGGTTAACAATCATCACCCCCTCATTCATCCACTCCAGGAGGGTGCGATATTGCTCGGCGCTGGCATAGAGATCTGGGGGGGGCGGCGACCAGGACATCGGAGAATCCAAGAGGAACCTGGCACGGTCGTTCAGCCCTGACAGGGGGAACTGAGTTGGGCTAGGCATTCCCGGCAGGCAACACCCTGTGGGTCAGCCATTGGGTATTGTCCATAACGAGGTGACTTCTGTGATGTAGCCAAAGTTACGGGAGGCCAACCGCAGGGTCAGGGGAGTTACCCTGAGAACCGCAGTGGTGAGGCTCGATCGTGTGGCACTATGCTCCAGCCCGTCCCGAAGACCAACCCGCCGTTGAGGAGTTACTTCAGGACGCTTATGTCGCGCCCTCCAGTGCGATTCAAGCCTATATCCATAGGGTTGGCATGGATAACCTGCGGTGTCTGCGTAACC
>JACYLR010000014.1 GCA_015272465.1 Gloeomargaritaceae cyanobacterium C42_A2020_066 | reverse complement strand
GCTTATCAGGACTTTCCGGACGGATCGTTTGGTACTTAAGCGGGAGTTAAGGCGCGCAGGTGGGCTGTGACGATTTCCACGGGGGCATCAGCCTGCACTTTGACCAGTTTGCCCTGATGATTGTAGAAGTCGATCAATGGGGCCGTCTGTGACTGGTAAACCTGGAGCCGAGTTTCAATGACCTCAGGGGTATCATCCGGCCGGCCGCGGCCCAGCAGGCGGGCCTTGAGAATGTCCTCCGGCAATTCAAAGTAGACGACCCAATCGCCGGCCTGACCGAGGTCACTGAGGAGATTGTCTAGAGCGTCTGCTTGGGGAACTGTGCGAGGAAAGCCATCCAAAATCCAACCCTTGTGCACGTCACCTTGCTCTAGACGCTGCCGCACAACCTGGATCGTCAGGTGGTCTGGCACCAATTCACCACGGGATTGGTAGCCCCGAATTTCTTGGGCGAGAGGTGTTTCTGCAGTGGCCATCACCCGAAACATATCCCCAGTGGAAATATGGGGAACCTGCCACTCGGCGGCCAAGATGGCGGCTTGCGTTCCCTTCCCGGCTCCGGGCGGCCCCAAAAAAATACAGCGCATTTATTGCTTAACCATGCCTTCGTAGCGTTGAGAGATCACGTAGGTCTGAATCTGCTTGGCTGTGTCAATAGCCACCCCGACCAGGATCAGCAGGGAGGTTGCCCCTAGTCCCCGGAAGGTAGTCACCCGTGTGGCGCCTTCCACCACTGTTGGCAAGATGGCCACGAGACCGAGGAACAAAGCACCTAGTAAGGTCAGGCGGTTGGAAACCCGTTCCAAGTATTCACTGGTCGCCTTGCCGGGCCGAATCCCAGGAATACTCGCCCCCATTTTCTTTAAGTTCTGGGCGACATCGACCGGATTGAAAATGAGGGTGGCATAGAAGTAGCTAAACGCCAAAATGAGGATGAGATAGAAAATCACGTAGGCCCAGGGGGCTGGGCCGCTGGGGGAAAGGTAGGCGGCCACCTGTTGCAGGATCGGATTGGCCGTGAATTGGGCCAAGGAGGCAGGCAGTATCAGAAATGCAGAAGCAAAGATAATCGGCATTACCCCTCCCTGGTTGAGGCGTAGGGGTAAGTAGTTAGTCTGCTCTCGGTACATCCGCCGCCCTACCTGCCGCCGGGCCGAAATGATCGGGATGCGGCGTATCCCCTCCTGAACAAATACAATACCGACCACCATGGCAAGGAACGCCAGGAGCAGAACCACGACCCCCCCTACATTGCCCCCACCTTGGGCTAACTCCAGGGTTTTTCCAATCGAAACTGGCAATCCAGAGACAATACTGACGAAGATCAGCAGGGAGGGGCCATTGCCTACGCCCCGTTCGGTGATCAACTCACCCAGCCACATGACAAACATGGAACCCGCCGTCAGGGCAAGCGCAGTGGACAGGATGAACAGCAGTCCCCACTCGTAGGCAAAAGGGCGCACCCAGATAAGACTAATGGCCACACTCTGAACCACGGCCCAACCTAGGGCGACATAGCGGGTGATCTGAGAGATCTTCCGACGGCCGGCCTCTCCCTCCTCCTTTTGTAGCCGCTCGAGAGCCGGGATGGAGGCGGTTAAGAGTTGGATGATGATCGAGGCATTGATGAAGGGCAAAATCCCTAGGGCGAAAATCCCTAGGGTGGACAAGCCACCCCCGGAAAAAATGTCTAGGAAGCTGACGACAGGGTTGTTGGCAATGCTTTGGGCGAAGGCTTGACGGTCGATTCCAGGGATTGGAATGAAAATCCCGAATCGGCACAGAACCAGGATGCCAATGGTCACCAAGATTCGGCCGCGCAGGCCGGCCGCTTGGGCCATTTGGGCGAAGGTTTCCTGGGCACTGGGGTTTTTGCCGCGGGCCACGTCCATGAATGCTCTCCTTCCTAGGCTGCTGCGTCGGGGGTGTCTGGGACGGGAATGCTAGGCCGTCTAGTCTGCGGTTGATGCTGTAACAGGCGCTTCCGAGGCGGCCGGCCGGCCCTCAACCTGGATACAGGTGCCTCCCGCTGCCTCAATCTTATGGCGAGCGCTAGCGGTAAAGGCTGCGGCCTCCACTGTGAGAGCCTGGGTGAGTTCCCCGTCACCCAACACCTTGAGGGGGCCTTCCGGCTGCTTGACCCATTTGGCCACAAGGAGATTGACCAGGGTGACCGGCTGGTCGGCAGGCCAATCCTGTAACCGCCCCACATTAAGGATCGTAAATTGCTTGGCTTGGGGTGGGCGGAAGCCCTTCAGCTTGGGCAAGCGCCGGTAAAGGGGATTTTGGCCCCCTTCAAAGCCTGGGCGAGTGCCGCGTCCTGAGCGGGATTTTTGGCCTCGCATCCCAAAACCACCGCTAGCCCCCTGTCCAGCGCTGATTCCTCGTCCGATCCGCCGTTTACGCCGCTTTGCTCCCGTTTGGGGCTTGAGGGAATGAATCTCCATCGCCTATGACCTGTAGAGTTGTTCGAGGGGAATACCCCGATCCTCCGCCACTTGGCCGAGGGTGCGGAGTAAACCCAAAGCTTGAACCGTGGCCCGGGCGTTATTCAGGGGGTTGCTCGACCCCAACTGCTTAGCAAGAGCGTTTTTCACCCCAGCCATTTCCAGCACAGTACGGACTGCACCCCCGGCAATGACCCCAGTCCCGGGAGCGGCCGGCCGAATCAGTACCTTAGCTGCCCCACCCAATCCTGTGGTGGGGTGAGGGATGGAATTATTCTGGGTCAGTGGAACCGACACGAGATGCTTCTTGCCATCCACGACTCCCTTACGCACTGCGCCAATTACGTCGTTGGCCTTGCCAACGCCGACCCCTACTTGGCCCCGCTCGTTACCTACGATGACGATAGCCCGGAAGCTGAGCTTTTTGCCCCCTTTGACCACCTTGGTAACCCGGCGAATTTGAACAACCCGCTCCTGCCAATCGCTCTCCTTTTCACGCTCACGGGTGCGGCCGGATTTACGTGCAACCTTTGTCATGGTGTTTCTCCCTAAAAATCCAGGCCAGCTTCGCGAGCAGCCTCAGCTAGGGCTTTGACCCGCCCGTGGTAGAGGTTACCCCCCCGATCAAAGACCACCCGGGCAACGCCCTGGGCGAGGGCCCGCTCTGCCAACAGCTTGCCAACCTGGGATGAGGCATCGCAGGTAGCTCCGGAGGCTAAAGATTGACGCACATCGGACTCCAGCGTTGAGGCTGCTGCCAGGGTGTGGTGCTGGGTATCGTCGATCAGTTGAGCGTAAATATGCTGGTGGGACCGAAAGACCGCCAACCGGGGACGATCGGGGGTGCCAAACACCTTTTTGCGTATCCGTCGATGGCGACGCTCGATCGCCTCCTGTCGGGTTAGTTTCATGGCTACTTCTTCTTCCCAGTACTCTTCCCTTCCTTCCGCCGCACTTGCTCACCGCTGTAGCGGATGCCCTTGCCCTTGTAGGGCTCGGGTGGCCGTACAGAACGAATGGTCGCGGCCAAGTTGCCCACCTTTTCTTTGTCAATGCCACGTACGACGACCACCGTACCCTGATTGACCTTCTTGCCGGCCTCACCGGGTTTGTCCTTCACCTCCAGTACCACGCCTGGAGTCGGTTCAATGCGCACAGGATGGCTGTAACCTACAGAGAGCACTAGGGTCTGGCCATCCATATTGGCCCGATAGCCCACCCCCTGGATCTCGAGTTCCCGATTAAATTCCCGATCCACACCCTCCACCATATTGGCGACTAGGGTGCGACACAGGCCATGAAGTTGGCGGGCACGGCGAGACTCATTCGCCCGATTAACCAGTAGGCTGGCATCTTCCCGCATCACTACCACTTCTGGAGGTAACTCGCGACTTAGCTCCCCCTTAGGGCCTTTAACAGCTACCCGCTGCCCCTCAAGGGTGACGGTCACCTTCGCCGGTACGGGGATCGGACGTCTACCAATCCGAGACATGGTTTACCTCCTTACCAGACATAGCAGAGGATTTCACCGCCAATACCCTGCTTACGGGCTTCACGGTCAGTCATGATGCCGCGGGACGTAGAGACCACGGCAATTCCAATTCCACCCAGCACCCTGGGAAGATCCTTGTGGTTGCTGTAGACCCGCAACCCAGGACGACTGACCCGTTTCAGGGTGGTGATCACCGGCTGGCGCCGCCGCCCCTTATAACGCAGACCAATCAATAAGTGGCGGCTGACGCCTTCACCCGCCTCCTCAAGGCTGTCGATAAAGCCCTCGCTTTTGAGGACTTCAGCGATACTGCGTGTCATCCGGGTTGCAGGCACCTGGGTCGTCTGATGACGCGCCAGATTGGCGTTGCGCAACCGGGTCAGCATATCTGCAATCGTATCGTTAACCACCGTTCCTCCTTCTGGCCCCTACGCCCGCCTCACGAACTCCGAAACGGCATACCCAGTTCCTTGAGGAGAGCGAGGCCCTCCGCGTCAGTCTGGGCAGTCGTCACAATTGAAATATCCATGCCCCGAATCTGGTCAATTTGGTCGTACTCGACCTCCGGGAAAATCAGTTGTTCCCGTAGCCCTAGGCTGTAGTTGCCCCGGCCATCGAAACCCTTGGGGTTAATACCCCGAAAGTCACGAATACGGGGCAGGGCCAAGTGGATGAGCCGCTCTAGGAAGCTGTACATCCGCTCCCCCCGCAGGGTAACCATGACCCCAACGGGCATGCCTTGGCGAATTTTGAAGCCTGCAATCGCCTTTTTGGCACGGGTCACCACAGGTTTTTGGCCGGTGATGGCCCCTACCTCCTTGAGGGAAGATTCTAGAGATTTCGCATTCTGGGAGGCTTCGCCCAAGCCGCGGTTGACCGTCACCTTGACCACCTTGGGTACTTGATGGATGTTGGTGTACTGAAATTCAGTCATCAGCTTGGGCACAATGGCCTTCTGGTAGCGCTCTTTGAGTCGATTGGTCATGGGTTGCTTCTCCTCCCCTGGGCGTGGTCAGGGGACATGCCGATTGGGTGAACTATTTGCCTGCGGACTTGCCCTGGGGGGCAGTCTCTAGAGTTTCTCCAGTTTTCTTGAGATACCGTATCTTTTCACCATCGTCAGTAACTCTGTACCCAACCCGGCTGGCGACGTTCTCCTTGGTGGAATAGTGGAGGACGTTGGAACTGTGGATTGGGGCTTCAAAGGTGACAATTTGGCCGGATTCTCCTTCACGGCGCGGCTTGACATGCTTGGTGCGAATGTTGACGCCCTTGACGACCACTTGACTGGTTTTAGGAAGAACCCTGAGGATTTCACCCACCTTGCCCTTGTCGTGGCCAGAGATCACCTGGACGGTATCTCCCCGGCGGACATGAACTCGAAACCTTAGCGATGGGGTGGAGGATTGTGCCATCTAGATCACCTCCGGAGCCAGAGAAACAATTTTGGTGAAGTTGCGATCCCGCAGTTCTCGCGCAACGGGGCCAAACACACGGGTGCCTTTAGGGTTACCGTTGTTGTCCAAAATGACCGCAGCATTGTCATCGAAACGAATGCTCATGCCGCTGTCGCGCCGGAGCGTTTTACGGGTACGGACGACAACGGCTTTGACCACATCCGACTTCTTGACGGGCATGTTGGGGGCAGCATCTTTGACGACGGCGATGATGATGTCACCGATACCGGCGTACCGCTTGTTACCCCCGCCGCCTCCGCGAGTGAGGCCTTTGCTACCGACGGTCGCGCCAAGGACACGAATGCACATCAGTCGCCGCGCGCCGCTGTTGTCGGCCACATTGAGGTATGTCTGAGGCTGAATCATTTCACACCTCCGGGTGCTTCACCGGGGGACGAAACAGTCGCCAAGACACGGCCGGCCGCATCGAGGATTTCCACTACGGCCCACCGCTTGGTTTTGCTCAGGGGGCGAGTCTCCCGAATCCGTACCCGATCCCCGGCCCGGCACTGATTGTTCTCATCGTGGGCCTTATACTTGCGTGTCTGGACGACAATTTTGCCGTACTGGGGGTGGGCGACACGATTTTCGACAGCGACAACCACGGTTTTGTCCATCTTGTCGCTGATGACTTTGCCAATTCGCTCTTTGATGGCCATCAGGTTGTCTCCTCAGTCGCCACGACAGGCTGACTCCGTTTGCGCTCTTGCTCTAGGGTAAGCAGTTGAGCAAGTTTGTGTTTGGCTTGTTTAATCAGGTGGGGCTTGACGGTTTGGCGAGTGCCTTGTTGAAACCGATACGTGAATAGCTCTTTTTTCAGGGCAAGAATCTCCTCGGTAACTTCAGCATCACTCAAACTACGCAAGTTAGTTGCTTTAGGAAACGGCATTGATGTCAACCTCCTGCTCCCGAACTAGGAATTTTGTCTTAATGGGTAGCTTGAAGGCTGCTAGGCGCATGGCTTCCCGCGCAATCTCCTCGGTTACACCCCCACCCATTTCAAACAGAATCGTCCCTGGCCGTACCACCGCCACCCAAAACTCAGGAGCACCCTTACCCGATCCCATTCGGGTTTCGGCCGGCCGCTGGGTAACCGACTTATCCGGGAAAATCCGAATCCAGATTTTGCCGCCCCGACGGACATAGCGGGTCATCGCTCGACGACTGGCCTCAATTTGGCGGGCGGTAATCCAAGCGGGTTCCTGGGCTTGCAGGGCGAAGTCACCAAAGGTAATGGTGTTGCCGCGTGTCGCTGCCCCGCGCATCCGGCCTCGCTGTTGTTTACGAAATTTAGTTCTCTTCGGACTAAGCATGGCGGTGTCTCTGGGGAGTTAACTTTGGGCAGCCGGCCGGTCGGAGTAATCCTCAAACTGGCGGCGGCGCTGGCGGCGTTGCACCGGCCGGCCGGCTGGGCCTGCATCCCGTCGTCCGGGTAGGATTTCACCCCGAAAGACCCAAACCTTGATGCCCAGAATGCCGTAGACGGTCTGAGCCGTACGGTAGGCATAGTCCACATCCGCCCGCAACGTTTGCAGGGGAACCCGTCCCTCGCGAGTCCACTCAGTACGGGCAATCTCAGCCCCATTCAGGCGGCCGGCCACCATGATTTTGATCCCTTCGGCATTAGCCCTCTGGGCCCGCTGGATCACTTGGCGCATCACCCGCCGGAAGGAGACCCGCTTTTCCAACTGCTGACTGATGTACTCGGCCAGCAGCGTGGCTTCCGCATCGGGCCGCTGCACTTCCTTGACTTCAATGCGGACTTGGCGCTGGCTACCCAGATGGGCTTGTAGGCTCTTGCGCAGAGTGTCAATGCCTTGGCCACCCCGGCCTACCACAACCCCAGGACGCGCTGTCCAGATCTCCAACTCGACCTGATCTGCCTTTCGCTGAATCGTTATCCGAGCAATGCTGGCATTAGGCAGTTGTCGCTGGACAAAGGCGCGAATCTGACTGTCCTCCTGGAGGAGGGCCGGGTAATTGCGGGGGGGGGCGAACCAGCGAGAGCGGTGCTCCTGGATTACCCCCAGCCGAAAGCCAATTGGATGTGTCTTCTGTCCCACGGGTCGTCCTCAAAACGCTAAATACAGGCTCACTAGGTGTCAGTGGGGGCTGACTCAGCTGCCGCCACGGCAATCGTGATATGACACGTTGGCTTGCGAATCTGGTAGGCTCGGCCCTGGGCACGGGGCTGAAAGCGCTTCAAGGTTGGCCCTTGATCAGCATAGGCTTGGCTCACCACAAGGGTGGCCCGATCCAAGCTGCTATTGTGCTCCGCATTGGCGGCCGCAGATCGCAAAACCTTCAGGACAGTGCGACTGGCTCGGTAGGGCAAAAACTCCAGGATCATCAGGGCTTCGCGATAGGAGCGCCCTCGAATCTGGTCGAGAACCCGCCGCACCTTGAAGGGCGAATGGCGGATGTGGCGGAGTACCGCTCGGACTTCAGTTCTAGTTTCAGTAGCCATGGTTCTGTCCTCAGCGCCGTGCCTTTTTATCACTCTTGGCATGGCCCCGGAAGGTGCGGGTCGGGGCAAATTCACCGAGCTTGTGCCCCACCATCTGCTCCGTGACGTACACGGGGACGTGCTGGCGGCCGTTATGCACCGCAATCGTGTGGCCAATCATCAAGGGAATGATGGTTGAGGCCCGCGACCAAGTCTTGATCACCTCTTTTTTATTGCTGGCGTTGAGGCGCTCCACCTTGGTCAGCAGGTGATCCGCCACAAAGGGGCCTTTTTTAACTGAACGTCCCATGGATACACCTAACCTCTGGAGGACTTACGACGACGCAAAATTAGGGAGTCACTTGCCTTGTGCCGCTTGCGCGTCTTCCGTCCCAGGGCTGGTTTACCCCAAGGCGTCACTGGCGTACTCCGACCAATTGGGGCCCGTCCTTCACCACCGCCGTGGGGGTGATCTACGGGGTTCATCACGACCCCCCGCACTTGGGGACGCCGACCCCGGTGCCGTGTCCGGCCGGCCTTGCCCAGCACCAGGTTACTGAATTCGGCGTTGCCCAATTGGCCAATGGTGGCATAGGCTTCTCGCCGGAACAGACGCACTTCCCCTGAAGGCAAACGAAGGGCCACAAAAGCACCTTCCTTAGCCACGACTTGGGCCGAGCCGCCTGCCGACCGCACTGCCTGGCCGCCGCGCCCGGGAGTCAGCTCCACATTGTGAACATCCGTACCCAGGGGGATATTGCTGAGGGGCAGTGCATTGCCAGTTTCAATGGGCGCATCGGGCCCAGCGGTCACCGTGTCGCCCACCTTAAGATTGCGGGGGTGGAGGATGTAGCGCTTTTCGCCGTCTTGGTAGACTACAAGCGCAATCCGAACGTTCCGGTTCGGGTCATACTCAATGTGTTCGACCCGGGCGGGCATCTGACGCTTATCTCGTTTGAAGTCAATCAAGCGATAGAGACGCTTATGGCCCCCACCCCGGTGACGGGTGGTAATTACACCTCGGTTGTTACGGCCCTTGGGTCGGTGCAAGCCCGTTGTTAGGGACTTTTCCGGTTCGTTCCGGGTAATCTCACTAAAGTCCGATACCGAGCGATGGCGGCTACCGGGGGTGATGGGACGATAAATACGCAGACCCATACTGGCCTCTCAGGGGGGGGATGACGACCTAGACTTCGGGGAACAGAACAATCTCACTGCCGACTGCCAGGGTGACAATGGCTTTCTTGTAATGGGCTTTGTGTCCCTGGAAGCGGCCAACCCGCCGAGACCGGGGTGGCTGGGGGAGGGTGTTGACTGC
>JACYLR010000171.1 GCA_015272465.1 Gloeomargaritaceae cyanobacterium C42_A2020_066 | reverse complement strand
CTAGGAGGGCAACGATTTCGCCTGGATTGAGGGTGAGACTGATGTTGTGGAGAATGGTGATCGCCTGGCCGTTGGGCTGGAGATAGCTTTTGCCCACCTCTTGGAGGTTGAGCAGGTAGTCAATGCGCGGTTTGGCGGCCATGGGGAACCTCCAGGGAAGACACAACTCCCCGCCAAGGGGTCTATGCCTGGGTAGGACAGGTGAAACCTAAGGGTAGTCTACCGGCCGGCCGCCTCAGGCAAAGTCCTTCCGTTTTTGCAAGAAGGGAATGATCACCAACATGCCCAGGATGAGTAGGACTTGGCTGCGCCAGTATCCCCAGATATTGACATTGAACATCTGGCGGTTGTCTCGGAAGAACGCATTGAGCAACCCTTCCGCCTCATTAATGGCCCGGCTGCGGCGGGTCTGCCAGTCCGTAAACTGGGTCTGCCAGGGTTGAATGGCAGCCTGGTAAGCCTTCAGCTTGTCCTGGAAGGCTGCAAAATCCGCTGGGTTGGTGGGCGGTGAGCCTGGCTCCTCAGGCTTGACCGGGGCCGGTTCATCCACCGCCGGGTTGTACTTATCCCGAATCCCGGGAAAGTTGCAGGAACGGAAAATATTTGGCCCCAGACAGCGGCAGGACGCCAACTGGGCATCGGTGAGCGCCTCTCGCTGGGCTGCTGTTTTCTCCGTCCAGCAGGGATCACTGACCAAATCTGTCCCTAAACCGGAAAGACTGACCAAAGCTTCATAGGGCCATTTGGTGATCGTCAGACGGTTGAAAAACTGGCCCACAGGCCCTAAGGAACTGACAGGCTGGATGCCGCCACTGAAAATAATTTGAGGAGCCAGCACCAACAGCGTTAGGTAGAGGGCCGAGTTCTGGTTAGGGGAGACTGCTGAGACCAGCAGGCCCAGCATCATACCACCCATGATCGTCAAGGTCAGGGTGACGTACATCTCCAGCGTGACCTGGAGACCCCCCGGCAAGTCCACCGCCAGCTTTTTCATCAGCAGAAAGGCCGCCCCCTGGTAAGCCGCCAACAGCACGGCGATCCAGACCTTAGAGAGGATGTAGGGAGCCAGTTGTAAC
This sequence comes from Gloeomargaritaceae cyanobacterium C42_A2020_066, assembly GCA_015272465.1. Classification (GTDB taxonomy): domain Bacteria; phylum Cyanobacteriota; class Cyanobacteriia; order Gloeomargaritales; family Gloeomargaritaceae; genus JACYLR01. The sequence goes on along the minus strand of JACYLR010000171.1, from coordinate 8,101 downwards.
CCAACCATGCGCTCGCGGCGGTAGACCTCCACCTCCTTGACCAGTTCCCAGGTGGTGGTCAGTTGTCCAATCAGCACCGCAAACAGAGCCGTGACAAACATCATCGACAGGGCTAAGGGCGCGTTGCCGGTGGTGGGGTCTAGCAGGTCGCGCCGCCAGGTGACGAAATCCAGGCTCCCCAGTAGGGGTGCAAGGGCCAACATCAGGATTAGGCTGCCCCGATCCCGCGACAGGATAGTCAGATTGCGCGCCGACAGGATACACAGTTGCCGCCAGAAGGACTGCACCCGCTGGGAAGCAGCCGTTTCCGGGGGCCGCATCCGGGTGCTGGCGGTTTTCTCACTATGCTCGAGCCGCTGCTGCCTGCTGGCCACGTAGCGCTGGTACTGGGGTGACTGGCGGAAGGTTTCCTGAAGCTCGACCGCGGTGGGGGCCTTCGGGTTCTTTTCCTTGTCGAGCGCCCGGTAGATGGCGGTGATGTCCCGCAGTTTAAACCCCGCCAGTTTATCTTTGAAATTGTCCCGGAAGTAGGGGATAAGCTGATCCGGCGGCCCGAAGTAGGCCAATCGGCCCCCCTCAGCCATATAGATGATGTGGTCGCAGAGTTCAACGTTCTGAGTGGCGTGGGTGATCAACAGGATGGTGCGGCCCTGATCAGCCAGTTGGCGGAGCAAATCCATCATGTCGGCCTCCGTGCCGGGGTCTAGGCCGGAGGTGGCTTCATCCAAGAAGAACAAGCTGGGCTTGGTGAGCAGTTCCACCCCGATGCAGACCCGTCGCTGTTGTCCCCCACTCAGGGCTTTGATCGCCACGTCCCGGCGGTGGCTGAGGCCCAGTTCACTGAGGACTTCGTTAATTCGCTGCTGGCGTTCGGTGGGGGTGGTGTCCCAGGGCATCCGCAGTTGGGCCGCATAATCTAGGGCCTGGTAGACCGTCAGTTCCTCGTGAATGATGTTTTTCTGGGGCACGTAGCCGATTTCGGCGTGGTAGGCACTGAAGTTGCGGTAGAGATCAACGCCGTTGACCAGCACGGTGCCGCCGGTGGCCGGCCGCAGCCCGTTGAGGGCGTCGAGCAGGGTGGATTTACCCGATCCGGACGGCCCCAAAATGGCGACAAACTCCCGCGGCATGATCGACAGGGAGACTTCATTAAGCACCTGGGTGCCGGATTTGACGACCTTGTTGAGACGAATTGCGTCAATCCGCAGGTTGCCCTTTTCATCGCGCCGGGTGAGGGTTTCGTCGATGTTGAGCACCAGGCATTCGGAACCGATCCGAATCGTGTCACCGGCCCGCAGGATACAAGGGGCCTTGATCGCCTTGCCGTTGACAAAGGTGCCATTGGTAGACCCCAGGTCGGTGATCACAAAGGAGCCATCCTGCCGATCAATGCGGGCGTGGCGGCGGGAGACGGTGGGATGGTTGATCGCCAGATCGCTGGCAGCATCCCGGCCAATGGTCACACTCGGCCGGCCGTGGAGATCCAGGGGTTCCAGGTCGAAGTCGGTGGTGGAACCGGGGTCATCGGTGAGCAGTATGGTTTGGTCGCCGGCCGGCCGGGCCATGTTCAGCGTCCGGGGCGGGACGAGATGATGGGGGGCCACCTGTTGGGTAGGATTGACCTCGGCGGAGACGCCCAGCGCATAGGAGAGGGTGACTTGGCGGCTGATCTGTAGGGTGTCGCCGTCCCGCAGCAGACGCCGCTGAATGCGCTCTCCTTGGTAGTAGATGCCGTTGCTGCTGCCCAGATCCTCAATTTCGTAGCCCTGTTCCACACGATGCAGGCGGGCATGGCGGGCAGAAATCACCGGCACATCGATCACAATGTCGCAGGCGGGGTGGCGGCCCAGGGTGAGGCTGTCCTGCACGAGCGGATATTGCTGGGTGCCCTGCGGTGTGAGTACACCTAGAACAGGAATCGGGGGAGAGCCAGAGGGGGGAGCCACGAACGTTGGGGCCTCCGGCTCGAACCCTGGGATGGATACCAGATCCGGGGCTTGGCCGTTGGTGGATGGCACTGGGGGTTCGGGCGCAGCCCCGTAGAACTGGAAGGTGTAGGAACCCAGCGTCAGGGTGTCGGAGGGATGGAGGGGATGCGTTTCCCAGGGGCCGAGCGGCCGGCCGTTTAGGGTGACGAGAGCATTGGTTTCGAAGACCGTCAGGAGGTAGCCTTCCGGTTTACGGACGATTTCCAGACAGTGATCCCCCAGGCTGGGGTTCTGTAGAACCAGGTTGCTGCTGGGGTCGGTGCCAAGGGTGGTGCGCTCCTGATCCAGGGAAACGACCGACTGGACACCGTCAGAGTACACCTCCAAATAGGCCGAATCAGGACTCATGACCAATTCCCGCAGCAAGATGTACAAAGTTTACATTGGATAGCACGGTGACGTGGGTGGGAGCCGAGAACCTGGCTACTGGCCTACATCGCCTAAATGTTTAACTCCAGACTGCCTATGCTGACCCCGGATCAGGTGACGGCCCAAGCGATCCCCCCGCTGGAAAGTGTGGATATTTTGGTGGTGGGTGGCGGAACGGCCGGAGCGGTGGCCGGGATTGCGGCCGGCCGCACGGGCTACCGAAGCCTGGTGATCGAACAATTAGGGTTTCTGGGTGGGACCCAGACCGGCGCCCTAGTGACGCCCATGATGCCCAACCAGGTGGAGGGCCGGCCGCTGAATGGGGGCATTGACTGGGAGATCAACCAGCGTCTCAATCGGGCCATGGAATCCGGGGTGTGGAAGGACGGCAACCGGGGTTGGTTTAACCCAGAAATGCTCAAGGTCACCCTGGAGCAGATGGTGATCGAGAGTGGTGGCCACCTCCTCTACTACACCTTGGTGGAGGATGTCGTGGTTGAAGGGGGGGCGATTCAGGGGATTGTGATCGCCAACAAGGCCGGCCGGAGTTGGATTCGCGCCCAACGGGTGATTGACTGCACCGGGGATGGGGATGTGGCTGCGCGCGCCGGGGTACCCTTTGCCAGTGGCGACCCAGAGACGGGTATCAACCAACCCTTTTCCGTGCGCTTCCACCTGGGCAACGTGGACTTAGACCGACTGGCGGCCTACCTTCAAAGTTTGGGGCGATGCGACGTCATGCCCACAGCCGAGGGCAGCGCGGTACCCCTGATCCACACGGCGATGGTTTGGGGCCGGGGCTGGACGCTGGAACCCCTGTTTCGCCAGGCTGTGGCTGAAGGCGTTCTCCAGGAAAGTGATGGTGAATATTTCCAGGTGTTTACCATGGCCGGCCGGCCGGGGGAATTGGCCTTCAACTGCCCTCGGATCAGTGAGCAGGTGGACGGCACCAACCCCTGGCACCTCACCCAGGCCCAAGTGCGCGGCCGCCAGATCATCCAGCGCTATGTCGCCTTTTGCCGCCGCTACCTACCTGGCTGCGAAGGGGCCTACTTGGTGCTGAGTGCGCCTCTGGTGGGGGTGCGGGAGTCTCGCCGCATCCAGGGGGAGTACGTACTCACTGCTGAGGATGTCCTAGGGGCGCGTAAATTCCCAGACGGCATTGCCTGCAACAACTACCCGATCGACATCCACCGACCCACCCAGGATCAGCGCCCTGGACTCACCCACCTACCCCCCGGCACGTACCACGAAATTCCCTACCGCTGTTTGGTGCCTCTGGGCGTGGAGCATTTGCTGGTGGCCGGCCGCTGTCTCTCCGCTAGCTTTGAAGCTCAAGGATCGGTGCGGGTCCAGTCCAACTGCCGGGCCATGGGGGAAGCGGCGGCTGTGGCCTGCGGCCTGTCCCTCGATCTGGGCATTTCCCCCCGTCAGGTGAATGGGATGACCCTGCGCCAGACCCTGATCGATCGGGGTGCCCGCCTCACCCCTGTCTCCCAGCCCGAACCCGTGGTCTGAGCACACCTTGCGTAGAATAGTGCCGCTTAGGTCAAAGGCAACCCATGACAGATCTGCGGCCGGCCCACGGGGGCAATCTGCGCTGGGCGGCGGCCCAAGCCGGCTGCTCCCCTGACGCTATTTTGGATTTTTCCGCCAATATCAACCCCCTGGGGCCACCCACCTGGCTGGCGGAAGCCCTGCTGGCGGCTCTGCCTACCCTGCGTCACTACCCCGATCCGGAGTACCGAGAGTTGCGCCAAGCCCTGGGGGATGTGCATCACGTGCCGCCCACTTGGATCTGGCCCGGCAATGGGGCCGCCGAACTGCTCACCTGGATCGCCCGCGACCTGGCAACCCTCAAGTCAGTTACGGTTGTGACGCCAGCCTTTGGCGACTACCGCCGCGCACTCCAGGCTGCCGGTGCTCACCTGCGTCCCTGGCCCCTACCCTGGCCTAGCCTCGCCGATCCCCTCGCCGAGTTGCCGGCCGGCCGCCAGTCGGGCCTATTGATCACCAACCCCCACAGCCCCACCGGTTGCCTGTTTTGCCGCCAGAGCCTCACCCAACTCCTAGAGCACTGGGCCTTGGTCGTGGTAGATGAAGCCTTTATGGACTTTCTGCCCCCCACCCAAGACCAGAGCCTGATCCCCTGGGTACGGGACTATCCCAACCTGATTGTGCTGCGTTCCCTGACCAAGTTCTATAGTTTGCCAGGGCTGCGCCTCGGCTATGCCGTCGGTCATCCAGAACGGTGGCAGCGCTATCAGGACTGGCGAGATCCCTGGCCTGTCAATGCCCTAGCTGCTGGCCTAGTGCCGAGACTCCTAGCCGATCAGGCTTTTCAACAGCAGACCTGGGACTGGCTGACCACAGCCCGCGCCGACCTCCTCGCTGCCTTGGCCGTGCGACCGGACTGGCACCCCCACCCCAGCGTCACCAATTTCCTGCTAGTCAAAACCGGCCGGCCGGCCCCCGATCTCCAGCGGCAGTTACTCGTGCAAGCGCGCATACTGGTGCGGGACACCCTCAGCTACCCCGAACTGGGGGATCACTACCTGCGGCTGGCAGTGCGAACCTCCCCCGACCACGAACACCTGCGTTGCGCCCTTCTGGGCCTGCCGGACTGAACCTACTGCAACCTTGAGCATATGCTCGATATTGCGCTATATTAACCTTTAAGATTTTCGGTACATTCCGTGGACAATTCCGAATCCTGGCCCGGTGTCGGCTTCACGGTTAAACGATCCTGGTTGATTGCCGTGCCCGTGGTCTTGGGGACGGGATTAGCGGTCTGGGCTGGCCTACAGGTGTGGCGCAACCGGCCGGCCGCGCAGGTACCGATCACCCCCGTGGTGACTGAAATCAAGGCCATTTCAGCCCTCGGTCGCCTGGAGCCCCGCGGCGAGGTCTACACCTTGTCAGCCCCCAGTTCCATTGAAGGCAACCGGGTGGCCGAACTACGCGTTAGGGAAGGGGATGTGGTCACAGCCGGCCAGATTCTTGCAGCCCTCGACACCGCCACCACCCGCCAGGCAGAACTGGCTGAGGCCCAGGGACAATTGGCCATTGCCGAGGCTACACTCGCCCAAGTGAAAGCCGGGGCCAAAGCCGGTGATCTCCAAGCCCAGCGTGCAGCCATTGCCCGTCTAGAAGCGGAACTAAGGATTGCCCAGACCAATCTGAATCGCAACCGCCAACTGTTTGAAGAGGGGGCTATCTCCGCCACCCAATTCGATGATGCTCGGCTCCAGGTAGACACCCTCACCGAACAACTGCGTCAAGCCCGCGCCACTCTGGTCAGCCTAGCCGAAGTGCGCGATGTAGATGTCAGACTCGCCGAAGCTGAGGTACGCAAGGCCCAAGCCCAAGTCCTGCGGGCCAAGAAGAACCTAGACCTGACCTACGTGCGCGCCCCCCTAGACGGTCAGGTGCTCAAAGTCCACACCAAGATTGGCGAGACCGTAGGGGACACCGGCATTCTGGATCTAGGTCAGACCCAGCGGATGGATGTGGTCGCCGAGGTCTATGAAACAGATATCAGTCGCGTCCGGGTGGGCCAGCGGGCCGTGATTACAGCGGCGGCTATTCCTCAGCCGATTCAGGGCACCGTGTCGCAAGTGGGACTACGTATTGCCAAAAAAGATGTCCTAGACACTGACCCAGTGGCTGAAACAGACGCGCGGGTTGTGGAAGTCAAGATTCAACTCGACCCCGCCGCCAGTCGCCTCGTGCAGAATCTGACCAATATGCAGGTCAGTGTCCAGATTCAACCCAATTCCTAAGGAAATGCCATGGGAATTCCTCTCGCCTGGTTGCAGCTTTCCCGGGAGCGGGTGCGGCTGCTCGTGGCTGTTGCGGGCATTACCTTTGCCGACGTGTTGATGTTTGTCCAGTTGGGCTTTCGGGACGCCTTGTTTGATGCAGCAGTGGCGGTGCAGGAGCGGATTCAGGCGGACTTGGTGCTCGTGAGTCCTCTCTCCGAAGCCCTATTTGCCATGAAAAAGTTCCCCCGGCGGCGGCTCTATCAGGCCCAGAGCTTGCCAGAGGTGGCGTCGATCAACCCCATGTATGTTGACCTGCTCGTCTGGCGCAACCCCGAAACTGGCAAAACCCGCTCCATTCTGGCTATGGGCTTCAACCCGGAGCGCTCCATTCTGGCCATCCCAGAGGTAGAGGCCAATCTCGATCAAATTCGCAAAGCTGATGTGGTCCTGTTTGACCGCAACTCCCGCGCCGAGTTTGGTCCCGTACCCCAGTGGTTTGATCAGGGCAAAACCGTCCAGACCGAACTGAATGGCCGCCGGGTGACGGTGGGGGGTCTGTTTAGTCTGGGGGCCTCCTTCTCGGCCGACGGCAATGTGATTACCAGCGACCTCAACTTCCTGCGCATGGCGGCCGGCCGGCAACCGGGAGAAATTGATGTGGGTCTGATCACCCTGAAGCCAGGGGCTGACCTCGCGGCGGTGCAGGCCAAGCTCCAAGCCATACTGCCGTCTGACACCCAGGTGCTCACCCATGAAGAGTTTGTGGATCTGGAGCGGGAGTACTGGGCCAACAGTACGGCCATCGGCTTTATCTTTGGCCTAGGGGTGGTGATGGGCTTTGCCGTGGGGACGGTGATCGTCTATCAAATCCTCTACACGGATGTCTCTGACCACTTGGCGGAATACGCCACCCTGAAGGCCATGGGCTATGGCGACCTCTACCTGCTAGGCGTGGTGTTCCAGGAGGCCCTTATCCTGGCGGTGGTGGGGTTTATTCCCGGCTACTTGCTGTCTACGGGTATGTATGTATTCACCCAGCAGGCGACCCTGTTGCCAATTGGCATGACCCTGGCGCGGGCTTCGACAGTGTTTGGATTGACGGTGCTGATGTGCTTTATTTCTGGGGCTGTGGCAGTGCGGCGGCTGGGGGCGGCCGACCCGGCGGATATTTTCTAGGAGGTGGCTGTGGGACTCAACTTGCCCGAACCCGTGTTGGCGATTCAGGGTCTCTGTCATTCCTTCGGGGAGGGAACCCTTGCGCGGCAGATCCTGTTTGACATCAACCTGACGGTACACAAGGGGGAAATTGTCTTGCTCACCGGGCCGTCCGGGTCGGGGAAGACTACCCTACTGACCCTGGTGGGTGCGCTGCGGTCAGTGCAGAAGGGCAGTCTGCGGTTGTTGGGGCGAGAACTGCGGGGCGCAAGCAAGCTGGAACAGATTCGGCTGCGTCGGCAGGTGGGCTACATTTTCCAGGGCCATAATCTGTTGGATTTTCTGACGGCCCGCCAGAATGTTCAGATGTCCGTGGAACTCCACCGGGAGATTCCTCCAGCCAAGGCCCGGCAAATGGCGGAGGCGATGCTGACAGCGGTGGGCCTGGGCACCCACATTAACTACTTTCCCCACAACATGTCGGGGGGGCAAAAGCAGCGGGTGGCGATTGCCCGCGCCTTGGTCAGCCATCCCAGCCTGATTCTGGCGGATGAACCAACGGCCGCGTTGGATGGCAAAACGGGCCGGGATGTGGTGGAGTTGATGCAAAAACTGGCACGGGAGCAGGGCTGTGCGATTTTACTAGTGACCCACGACAATCGAATTCTGGATATTGCTGATCGCATTATTCATTTGGAAGATGGTTACCTCGTGACAGACACCCAGGTGAATGCCCGGCCGGCCGTGGAGGTGCTGCGCTAGGTCGTGAACCTAGTGGACAGGGGCTGGGATGACGAAAGATCCGGAGGCTGCTTGTAGTTCAGG
>JACYLR010000246.1 GCA_015272465.1 Gloeomargaritaceae cyanobacterium C42_A2020_066 | reverse complement strand
CAGACAGACCACCGCCGCACTCTAGAACCCGTCGTCACCCAGAATGGCATCTACAAGATTCTGCCGATTCTCACCTGGACATCCCGTGATATCTACCAATACTTAACGACCTACGACTTGCCCTACCACCCCTTGTTTGATCAGGGCTACGTCAGTGTCGGAGATTGGCATTCCAGTCGGCCTCTGACCCTGGAGGATGATCACGAGCGCCAAACCCGATTTCGGGGCCTCAAGCAGGAATGTGGCCTGCACCTGCCCCAGACGCCTGCGGAAGCTAAGAGCTTGGACTCCAGTAGCTTATAGTCCTCAGCCGCCTGAGCGTGCCTGACCTACAGTGCCGGTAGGGGTGAGTTCAAGGGCAAGTCACAGTCAATCAGTTCCAGTCCTCCTGGGTCGCAGAGCGAAGGCGATAAACCTGGCCCTGGGCGTGGATGGCGCGGGTTCGTTCAAAGAGTTCTGCCTCCGTGAGCTGCCAGCGCTTGAGGAGTTTATCAAGATCTGCTTGGATATCGCGGGCACCGGGAAATCCCTGGTAGCGAATCCGCAGTCGCCCCAGTTCCGCCAGGTTGTAGTCGTTAGGTTCCCCATCCAGGAGTTGATCGACCGCATGCCGATCAACGGCCCATTGGGGATGTTGCTGTTCCTGGCTCATAGGCCGACTGGCGAAAGGTTCACTGCCCACCCAGTTTAGGCCAAGCCAGTCTGCGTCTGGCTGAGTGTCACACCCATCCCCTTGGCCTTATGGTTAAGGAAGTAGGCTACGAGCGGGTAATGCCATGAGACGTCGGCGGGGTCGCTTGGGGAAGGGCCTCCAGGAGGCCCTAGGGTTGGTGTCATCGGAGCGGTGGCGGGGGCGGCGCTGTGCTGTATGTGGCAGTCGTCTGGAACCGCCTGCTTTGGTGGTGAAGGGTCAGAAGGGCTATGCCCACATCGCCTGCCAGGCCCTGGCCAAGGTGGGGCTAGCCAACTTGACCCGGATCTACGCACCCCAGGTCAGTAAGCGGCGCCGGTCGGAGGATGATTGGTTCTAAATGACGCGTATCCTGGGTCTTGACCCCGGTTTGGGCACGGTGGGATTCGGGGTTTTGGAAAGCCAAACTCGCAGCGAAACTCCAACCCTCCTAGACTACGGAGTCATTCAGACCTCCAAGGAAGCCGCCATCGGTGACCGGCTGGCCACGCTTTATCAGGATCTCCATACCCTCGTGGATACCTGGCGGCCGGCCGTGGCTGCTGTGGAAAAGCTGTTTTTCTACCGGATGGGCAACACGATTGCGGTGGCCCAAGCCCGCGGCGTACTGATCCTAGTACTGGCACAACACCAGTTACCTGTCTTTGAGTTTTCGCCACCCCAGGTGAAGCAAACCCTGACAGGAGACGGCCGGGCCGATAAGCGGGCGGTACAGGCTGCCGTGGCCCAGGAATTACAGTTATCGATGATCCCTCGCCCCGACGACGCGGCGGATGCCCTGGCCATTGCCCTGAGTTGCTGGCTGGCCGGCCACACTACGCCACCCTAGGGGTTAGGACGACGTGCGATCCCCAGTCCCAACCGTCGCCAGGACAAACCGCTCCTGGCCGGCCCAGTCCGTGTAGGTGCGTAGGTCACGATAGTGTCCAGTGGCCCGTAGCAAATCGACCACGTAGGGAGGCTGGCCTGCCATCGTCTCAACCGCCCATAGACCCCCGGGTCGGAGGTAACGCCACCCTTGGGTCACTAGGACGCGCAGGCTGTCGAGGCCGTCGGATCCCCCATCCAGCGCCAAGCGCGGCTCGTGGTGGGCAATCTCTGGTTGCAGGTGAGCCAAGTCTTCGGTGGGAATGTAGGGGGGATTGGCCAAAAGCGCCTGGACACGACCCCGTAGGTGGGCCAGTGGCTCAAACCAATCTCCGGTATAGAACTGAATTCGGTTGGTCAGGCCCAGGTTCCGGGCATTGGCTTGGGCAATGGTCAGGGCTGCTGGACTGCGATCTACGGCATGCACGGTCACCCGCGGTAGCTCGCGTCCCACTCCCAGGGCAATGGCTCCACTGCCCGTCCCCAAGTCCAACCAGTCGCCCCTGTCCAAGCCGGCCGGCCGAGCGGCAGCCACGGCCAAGTCCACCAACTGCTCGGTTTCTGGTCGGGGGATCAGGACACCCGGGCCAACCTGGAGCTGGAAATCCCGCCAGGAGGTGCGGCCCGCCAGGTATTGGACGGGGACGCGCTCCTGGCAATGGCGCGCCCACAGGGAAGCTAGGGTGGCTACATCGGTCGGGTGGCCTTGGGTTGCGATGACAGGCTCGCGAAGATACCCCAGATGTAAATCCAGGGCATCGAGACCCGTGAGTTCCTGAACCAGCCAATCGAGGGACTGCTGGTCAGCCTGGGTGAGGGCGGCGCGGGTCTGTCGCCACCAGGCCCAGAGGTTGACCCCTAAGCCATTGACCATGTCAGCGCTGGGGTGCCGGGGTCGGTTTGGGGGCAGGGGACGCGGGGCGTGCAGCGGGGGTGGCTGCCCCGGCCGGCCGCTGGCTGCTGGTGCTAGCCTCTTTTTCCTGACGGACAGCGAATTCGACGGCAGTTTTGGCAGGCATCAGGACAATCTTCTGAAGCTGGGGGTCTTTACTGGATTCCAGGAGGTCGATAATCCGCTCCAGGGAACTGACTTGGACTTTAGCGCCTGCTGCCGCTTTGGGGTCTTGCTTACGCATATCCCCCAGCACGTCATCCAAATCCTTCTTGCTGAAGAAGAAGGGCACGGCCTGCTGCTTCTGACCCTTAGGATCAGTCAATTCCATGGTCAAGGGATTTTCCTGGGGGCCACCCGTGGCAAAGAACAGGGGAATCCCGTTGAACTCCGTCACCTTTTGGCCACTGGCTTGGAGCAGTTGCACGGCAGCCTTCACGTCATCGGCGGGGGCCTGTAAACTCACCCCAATTGTGTTCTTCTGGGTGCGGGCTGCCTTGGCCAAGTCGTAGGCTTTGTCTAAACCCACGGTACGCACTTGGGCTTCTTTACCCACCTGGGGGTTTTGGCTGCGCACCTGCTGGAGGGCTGCTTGGGCATCCTGGGGACTGAAGAAGAAGAGACCGATTTCCTGGGCCGGTTTACCGTCCTTAGCGGGGACTGTCACCGTGATACTCCGCTGGCCACTGCCATCGGTCAAGGTAAAGACGGGAACCTGCTTAAGTTGGTCGCCGATGCTGCGGGTGGCTTGGGGAGTGCTCGGTCGGGCCGGTGTTGCGGGTTTGGGTGCGGGCGCCGCTGGCTTGGGTGCGGGGGTCTGAGCCATCCCCCGGGTCAGGGCGTCGGGTAGGCCGGCCGTGATCAGCAACGATCCCCCCAGAAGGCTGAGCAAAACTCGACGACACGACAGGGTTGAGGCCAACAGGTTCATAGTTGTGATGTGCATCCACGCACCGGTACAGGGTTAAGCAGGGGAAGCCAGGTTGCCGGATGTCAACAAGGACTGCCTTCACCCCTTAGTGTAGGAGACAGGTGTCCTGGCTTTTAGGGTTCCCCCAGTTTTTCACCTCAGGTGACCATTGGCTATGCGTTGGGTCAAGTTGGGGGTCAGCTTGGTCGGCCTGGTAGGCTATCTGGCCAGCATTGGCGTGGGCGATGCCGTTGCACCCCTGAGTCCTCCTGAGCGGGCTGAGTTGGAGCAACTCCGTCAGGCCCAGCAGGTGCAAACCCTGGTGGAACGGGAGGTGACCCGCGCCCTGCGGCCGGCCGGCCTCCTGGTGATGACCCTGATTTTGGTGCTGATCCTGCTGCCCCCGGCGGGGTTCGGGTTGCTGTGGTGGCTGCGGCGGCAACTGGAGACCCAGGTGCGGGCTGAACTGAAGCAGGAATGGCAGGCAGCGTTTGGGGCGGCCTTTCAAGCCCAGTTGGCTGAAGTCGTTGCTGAGGAACGCCAGCGCTATCAGGCGGGTGTGGATGCCCTCTTGGCCCAGATGGAGCAGGTAATCCAGGTCAGGCTCGATGCGTCCGCCACGAACCATGGGATGCAGACGTTGGCCCAACTGCACGACGGGTCGGAACCAATCCCGCCGTCCGAAGTTCAACCCCGACGCAGGGTTGCCAGCCCAACCCCAGAGGAGGGTACGCCCCCCGCTCCCCAGTGGCCGGCCGCCTTGGCCACCCTGGAGGAGGTTTTAGGGGAATCTCCTCCGCGCCTTGAGGACTTGAGAACCGCGGCGGCCGGCCTGGAAATAGCCCTGGCAGAAACGACTGAACCCACTCCCGGCCGGCCGTGGCAGGTGCTGGCCCAGGCTGGGAACTCCTTGGGCGACACTGATTTGGCCCTCAACGCCTACCACCAAGCCATCGCGCGCGACCCCACAAACCCGACCCTCCACGCCCAGCGCGCCCAGGTTCTCCTGACGCAACAGCGGTGGACAGAAGCCCTGCGGGATGCCACAGCAGCCGTAAACCTCCAGCCCCAACGGGCTGACTTCTGGGTGGTACAGGGGCAGGTTCTGCTGGCGATGGATCGGCCGGCCGACGTTATTCTGGTCACCGATCAGGCCCTCGCCCAATTGCCCCAATCCCCCACCCTTTGGAAACTGCGGGGGGATGCCTACCTGGATCTCCAGCAACCGGACGAGGCCCTGACCTGTTATGCCCATGCCCCGCAAGACCCCCAAACTTGGCTTCAGCAGGCCCAAGCCCAGCGGCGGCTGAAACAGTACGATGCCGTCCTGGCAACCCTGACCCCCCTTTTGGAACAACAGCCTGACAACCTCCGAGCCTGGCAGATGCAAGCCGATGCCCTGATTCACCTCGGCCGGCCGGCCGACGCCCTAGGGGCCTACGACCGCATCCTGGCCCTGGATTCCCACCAGGCCCGTGCCTGGAACAACCGGGGGTCGGCCCTGTTTGCGTTGCAGCGGTATACCGAGGCCCTCGCCGCCTACGACCACGCCCTCGCCCTCAACCCCCAGGATGACCGGGCTTGGAACAACCGGGGCCATACGTTGATCAAGCTGGGTCGATACGACGAGGCCCTGGCGGCGCTGGATCAGGCCCTCACCCTCAACCCCGACTACGCCTTGGCCTACTACAACAAAGCCTATGCTGCCAGTCAGCAGGGGAACAGCCGGGTTGCCCTAGAGTTTCTCCAGATGGCCATCGACCTCGCCCCCCGCTTCCGCACCCTAGCGGCCTCCGACCCTGATCTCAGTCTCCTCCAGTCCCAGGCTGCCTTTCGTCGTCTGGTCGGGTTGCCAGAGCCGAGCTTCAGTCCGTAGGGGGGTGACCCAAGCGGCGTGAGGTCAGCCTAATGTCCCGCCACCGGTTGGCCGGCCGGCCGCCGTACCTTCGCCACCAGCAGCCCGACCACAATGTAGAGCACGGGCACCACGAACAGGGAGAGCACTGTCGAAACGAGTATGCCGCCAAACACTGCCGTCCCCAGGGATTGACGACTAGCGGCCCCGGCACCTACGGCAATCACCAACGGCCAAATGCCCACTAGGGTGGAAATGGCCGTCATCAAAATCGGGCGCAGCCGCAGGACTGAGGCTTCCACCGCCGCCTTGACCAGAGGCAACCCCTCCGCCCGCAATTGGTTAGCAAATTCGACGATCAGAATGGCGTTCTTGCTGGCCAGGGCGATCAGCATCACCAGCCCGATCTGGCAGTAGATGTCGTTGGGCAGTCCCCGTGCCATCTGGAAGGCCAAGGCTCCCAAAACCGCCAGAGGTACTGAGAGCATGATGATCAGCGGGTCAATGTAGCTTTCGTACTGGGCCGCCAGCACCAAAAACACAAACACCAGACCGAGGACAAAAATCAGGGGGGCTTGCCGGCCGGCCGTGATTTCCTCCCGAGAAGCCCCCGACCACTCGTAGCCCATGGAGCTGGGCAACACCCGCTGGGCCAAACTCTCCATCGCCGCCAGGGCCTGACCCGAACTGAAGCCAGGGGCCGTGGAGCCGTTGATTTCAATCGAGCGCAGCAGGTTGTAGTGACTAATGAATTGGGGGCCGGTGGTACGCGTCACGGTCACTAGGCGACTGAGGGGAATCATCTCACCGGACGCGGCGCGCACGTAGAGCAGATTTAAATCCCCCGGCTCGGCCCGGAAGTTTTGATCGGCTTGGACATAGACCCGATAGTTGCGCCGCTCTAGGGTGAAATCATTGACGTAGCGCGACCCCAAGTAAATTAGCAGGCTGTTGAAAATATCCTGCACACTCACCCCCAGGGCCGCGGCCCGATCCCGATCCACCTGGATTTCCAACTGGGGTGTATTGGCCTGAAAGGTCGTAAACAAACCCGTGACCCCAGGCGCCTGACCCTGGTTGCCCTGCTGGATCAATTCACCGGCCACCGCTGCTAAATCCTCAATGCTGTTATTACCGCGGTCTTGGAGTTGGAACTGGAACCCACCGAAACTACTCAGCCCCTGAATGGCGGGTGGATTAAAGGGAATCACCAGGGCACCGGGAATGCCTAGCAGGGGAAAGCGGACCCGCTCAATCACGGCTTGGGCTGATTTTTGATGATCCCGCCGCTCCGACCAGGGTTTGAAGGTGGTAAAGACGACACCGCTGTTGGGGGCTGTGCCACTAAAGGCAAACCCGCCGACGGCAAAGGTAGCTTCTACCTCAGGTTGTTTGAGGAAGAGGGCCTCCACTTGGCGCATGACATCGCTGGTGTATTCCAGGGAAACCCCTTCGGGCGCTTGAACGATGGTGATGAAATAGCCCTGATCCTCATCAGGCAAAAATGCGGTAGGAACCACCCGAAAGGCCGCTACCGTTAGACCCAGGGAAGCCACAAAGCCAATAATGACGGGTGTGCGATGACGCACCAGCCACTCCAGGGTGGCGGCATAGCGCTCCCGTAGGACATCCTGCGCCCGATTAAAGCTGTGAAAGAAGCCGTAAATGAGCCGGCCGGCCGGGTTGCGCGGCGTCCATTCTCCATCTGCGGCTTGATGCTGGAGCAGCAGCGCGGACAGGGCCGGCGTCAGGGTAAGGGCGGTGAAGGTGGACAGAGTAATCGAGAAGGCAATCGTCAGGGCAAACTGGCGGTAGAGGCGGCCCGTCGTGCCGGGAAACACCGTTACTGGCACGAACACCGCCATCAGCACCAGGGAGGTGGCAATCACAGCCCCGGTAATCTGACGCATGGAGAGGGCGGTGCAGTCCTGGGGTGAGAGATCGCGCCCCTCCGTCTGCCGAAAGCGGGTGACATTTTCGACGATCACAATGGCATCATCCACCACTAGGCCAGAGGCCAAGGTGAGGCCAAACAGGGTCAAGCTATTGATCGAAAAGTTGAAAGCTTTGATGAATGCAAAGGTGCCGATCAGGGCGATGGGAATCGTCACGGCTGGAATCAGGGTGGTGCGCCGATCCTGGAGAAAGATAAAGATCACCAGCACCACCAGCACGATGGCCATGATCAGCGTCTGCACCACCTCGCGCATCGATTCTTCGATGTAGTTGGTGGTGTCGTAGGCCACCCGATAGGTCATCCCTGGCGGAAAACTGGTAGCCAAACGAACCATCTCAGCTTTGACCCCACGAGCTACCTCTAGGGCATTGCTGTCCGGCAGGGGATAGATCCCCAGGCCCACGGCCTCCTGGCCCCGGAACCGCAGGAAGGAACTGTAGTTTTCCGCCCCCAGTTCGGCGCGCCCCACATCCTTGAGCTTGATCAAACTGCCGTCGGGCTGAGTCCGAATCACCAGGTCGTCAAACTCCTCCGCGGTTCGGAGCCGCCCCACCGCCCGCAGACTGAGTTGGAAGCTCTGGCCGGTCGGGGCAGGGGGTTGTCCCAGTTGGCCCGCCCCCACCTGGAGATTCTGGGCCTCCACCGCGGCCACCACATCTTGGGGGGTCAGACCGCGTTTTGCCAGGTTTGTGGGATCTAGCCAGAGGCGCATGGCAAACCGCCGCTCCCCAAAGATCCGCACATCACTGACGCCCTTGACTCGTTTCAGGGTATCCACCAGATAGAGGTCGGCGTAGTTGCTGAGGAAGGTAGAGTCGTAGCGATCCTGTTCGGCAAACAGGCCAATGCCCATTAGGATGTTGTTGCTCAGCTTTTCCACGCTGACGCCCGTCCGCTGCACTAAGTCCGGCAGTTGGGACTCCACAGGCGTCACGCGGTTTTGAATGTCTACAGCCGCCAGATCCTTGTTGCGTTCCAGTTCAAAGGTGACGGTGATGCTGCTACCCCCGTCGTTACCACTGGTGGAGGTGAGGTAACGCATACCCTCCACCCCATTGATCTGTCGCTCCAGCACCGTGGTCACGGTTTCTTCGACAACCTCAGCGTTGGCTCCGTCAAAGGTGGCTGAGACTGTGACCTGGGGTGGACTGATGTTAGGGAATTGATCCACCGGCAGGGTGGGAATGCTGGCCAAGCCCGCCACGATGATGATCAGGGCACACACCGTGGCAAAGACTGGCCGGCGGATGAAGAAATCAACAAACATAGGCCCAGGGGGTAGAGGTTAGGGCTGGGTCTGGCTGGCGCGGGTTTCGGGAACCACCGGCGCGCCGTCCGAGAGCTTGAGCAAGTTCGTCGTGATCACTTGATCCCCGGCCCGCAAGCCTTCGAGAACGGGGTAGCGATTGGCCTGGATTGGGCCGAGGCGTACCGGCCGCTGACGGGCTACCCGTTGGCCCGGCTGCTCTGGGTTCGGTTCAGCAACATAGACAAAGGATTGACCCGCCAAGGTGACAACGGCTGTGGTGGGAACCGCGACGCCAGATTGTTCACGCCAAATGATCTGGGTTTTGACCTGCTGATCGGCCCGTAGTCGGCCGGCCGTGTTGTCGTAGGCAGCTTTCACCAGGACGGATTGGTCTTGGCGGTTCACAGTGGGGGCGATGAAAAACACCCGGCCTTGCCCGAGGGACTGCCCCTCTGGGGTGAGAATCTGGACGGGCATTTGCAGGCGCAACTCACTGGCCCGTTCGGCGGGGATGGGGACATTTACCCAGAGCACCTGGTTATCCGCCAGGGTGACTACTTCGGTTTCGGGGGTGACGTAATCCCCTACTTTGATCGGAATATCCCCCACTTGGCCGGCGAAGGGGGCCGTAATCCGCAAGTCCCGCAGGTTCACCTGCTGCTCTCGGACGGCTGCCTGGCTTTGCTGAAGCGTTTTCTCGGCTTGGGTAACAGCAGCCCGCTGGGCCTCGATTTCTGCGTTCAGGCGACGAACCTCGGCCTGAGAGGTGAGCAACCGGGTGCGAAATTGATCCAGGAGTTCTCGACTGGTGGCGCCCTCGTGTTCCAACCGTTCATAGCGTTTGAACTGCTCTTCCTGGAGCCGCAACTCCGCTCCGGCACTGGCTTTCTGGGCT
>JACYLR010000204.1 GCA_015272465.1 Gloeomargaritaceae cyanobacterium C42_A2020_066 | reverse complement strand
AGCTGGCTCATTCTCAGTAAGGGGGCGATTCGCCAATTAATAGAGGTGCCCTCATTTGGGATGCAGTATGTCTCGGAATACCCTCTTTGGTGGAGGTTCTACGCTCGCAAGTGCCATCTGCACCGTAGATGGCACTTGCACTTTGATGCAGCTTCAAGTAGCTTGAAAAGGCGAGTCATGCCTTAAAGGTTGCACCATCCTCTCTGAACTGTAGGTGAACTTCCTAGGACTAGACCCCGGACGCGACAAGTGTGAATTGGCAGTGGTTGATGACTGCCGATGCATCTTGTTTCGGGCAGTAGTGCCGGCCGCAGATACCCTGATCCTCGGTAACCAAACAGCGGCCCGTGAGTGGCTGGTCCGTGTGGAAACCTACCTCGGCGGCCGGCCGGTGCCCCTCCAAGTATTGCGGGTGGAGGGGGGCAGCACCCTCTTCCTGAACCTTGATCCGTCTCCGACAACAACCTAAGGGTGTGATAGAGTGCTTGCTGGTGCCTTCCGCAAGTCTATTTATTCTGACTCAGGATTACACCCGTCAACCTAAACGGCGGATTTAGAGAGTACATCGAAGTTGGAACCTTACCATGACTGAACCGCCCGAAAATCAATCATTAAGCAAGCCAAAATACTCATTACAACAACTCATTAACTACTTTATAAGACTCGGAGCACTTGGATTCGGGGGGCCTATCGCACTCGTTGGGTATATGCACAGAGATCTGGTAGAAGAGCGCGGCTGGATATCTGAGTCTGGATATCAAGAAGGGTTGACCTTGGCTCAAGTAGCTCCTGGCCCTCTTGCTGCCCAACTTGCCTTTTACATGGGCTATATCGACTACGGACTTCTAGGATCGGCACTCGTTGGCATTGCCTTCGTTCTACCCTCATTTCTGATCGTGGTCTGCCTAGGTTGGGCCTATACGGTCTACGGAGGACTCAGTTGGATGCAGGCTGTCTTCTATGGTGTAGGTGCAGCAGTAATTGGCATCATTGCTATCAGCACCTATAAGTTAACTCGTAAGACAGTCGGGACTGATCGACTCCTTTGGGTTGTTTTCCTTTGGGTTGTTTACTTAATTATGCTTTATCAACAATCATCACTCAGTCGGAACGAGTAGAACTGATTTTGGGCGCAGGGTTCTTAGTTTGGCTGATAAAGTCTCCACCAAAGCAGTGGCTCAAATCCAATAAGCTTAATAGTCTGATAGCGATGTCCTACCTACCCTTACTGGGAACACTGCCGAGTGAATCCTCTGCATCCCTGGGACGAATCTTTCTTTTCTTCGGAGCGGCCGGATCATTTGTTTTCGGCAGTGGGCTAGCCATTGTACCATTTCTATACGGCGGAGTTGTTAAGGACTTTGGGTGGTTAAATCCTCAGGAATTCCTTGATGCAGTAGCTGTAGCGATGATTACCCCAGGGCCAGTCGTAATCACAACAGGTTTCATTGGCTTCCTGGTGGCTGGATTTCCAGGGGCTTGTGTAGCTGCAATCGCCATGTTCATCCCATGCTACCTATTAACAGTTATTCCGGCACCTTACTTCAAGAAGCATGGTAAGAACCCTGGTATTTCAGCGTTTGTCAATGGTGTGACTGTAGCAGCTACGGGAGCAATTGCAGGTGCTGTAGTTGTCCTTGGCCAACAGTCGTTGCGAGACATCTCAACGGTTTCCATAGGACTGATCACGCTCATTGCCCTTTGGAGATTCGGGAAGAAGTTGCCGGAACCCTTAATTGTCGCACTGGCTGCCTGTGCCGGGCTGGCTTTATATCCTCTCTCTCAATAATGTATGTGGGAGTAAGAAGGGCAAATTGAATAGTTCCCCTTTTATCGAATTGATGTTCGCACCAACCGCTTTGGCCTAAGACCTGCATGAACTTCCTAGGACTAGACCCCGGACGCGACAAGTGTGGATTGGCAGTGGTCGATGACCGCCAGTACATCTTGTTCCGGGCGGTAGTGCCGGCCGCAGATACCCTGGCCCAGCTTTCCGCCCTCGTGGAGCGCTTCACCCCAGAAACCCTGATTCTCGGCAACCAAACCACGGCCCGTGAGTGGCTGGCCCGTGTGCAAACCCATTTCGGCGGCCGGCCGGCCGTTGTCCTCATAGATGAGCGACACAGCACGCTAGAAGCTCGGCAGCGGTACTGGCAACTACACCCACCCCGCGGCCTACAGTGCCTTCTACCTGAAGGGTTGCGGGTGCCGCCAGTCCCCGTGGATGACCTAGTGGCCGTGCTGTTGATTGAGCGCTACCTGGCAACCCGTGGCGCAGGTTAGGGTAGGGCGGTGGGCCTAACGTTGGGTTCCAGAATGGGTGGGTTGTGTCGGACGCTGTTATGGGAGAACTGGGTGTGACCCTAGCCCCGTGGCGGCCGGCCGTGGCCCATGCCTTACACCGCAACCGCAGCTTGGTCTACAGCCGCTACGTGCAACTGGCCACCGTCGATGAATACGGCCGGCCGGCCAACCGCACCGTGGTGTTTCGCGGCTTTCGGGCCAACACCAACCAGTTGCTGTTTGTCACGGATCGGCGTAGTCAGAAGGCTCATCAAGCAGTGATCCAACCCTGGGCCGAGATCTGCTGGTACTTCCCCAAGACCCGCGAGCAGTTCCGGCTCTTAGGTCAGATCAGGCTCATTGCAGTTGATACCCCCGATCCCGCTGACCATCAACTCCGGCAGCAGCTTTGGCAGCAACTCTCCGACCCAGCCCGGCTGCAATTTACCTGGCCCCAACCCGGCGCTGCCGCGGCCGGCCGGGAAGCCTTCACAGGTGACCCACCACCGAACGATGAACCCGTAGCTCCCTTTTGTGTCCTCCTGCTCGAACCGGAGCGAGTTGACCACCTGGAACTGCGGGGCGAACCGCAAAACCGCTGGCTGTATGAGCGGCGGGGTGATACTTGGGGGAGTCAGCAGATCAACCCCTAATCACCCGTATTGCCGTTGAAAGCAACACGTTCCATCCCATGAGCAGGGGCAGATGGAGGATCTGGCCGTACCCTTCATCTGGCTCACTTGCCAAGGGAAGCAAAGCCAAGATCGGTAATCACATTTCCTACGGCAGCCGTCTGAGAAATCACCACCAGTCCAGGCATGGCTAGAACTTGAGCTATGCGGTCGTTGGCGTAACCAATTATGGCGTTCAGATCAGGGGTAACGACCACAGGCTCTCGATCAGCAGTCCACTGGGGAAGGACTGACGCAGCAGCACCACTTTTCAGCCGTCTGCTGTATTTGTATGATTTGCCTGTTGGAGGGGGTTCACTTTACTTACTGAGACCAGGTGGGCTTTGTGCGCCTCCGCATAAATCCTCAACGCTATAGACATCTGTTGATCAGCACTTTCCCCTTGGGACTGAAACCAAGCAAGCGTATCGGTATCGACCGAAACTGCTACCTTTACTGGTGACTGAGGCATCCGCAACTGTGCCTTAGCAAAAAACTCATCCGGCAAAGGTGGAATATCCGAAGTGTCAATGTCTCCATCAGCCATCGCATCAATTCTGGCCCAGTCGGTTTTGGAGGTATTGTTCATAGGGTCTACGTTCATGGGTTCATGCCTTTCGTAGGGAGATAACACGAACTTTTCCTTCATCAGGCTCGACATAGACAATGACTACAACCCGTCCACTCAATAAGCCGATGCCAATCCATCGCTCCTCGCCATACTCTTCGTTATCATCAAACTCGACAAGCATCGGTGCCTTAAAGATATGAAAGGCATCAGCAAAGTCAAATCCATGTTTTACGAGGTTACTTTGATTCTTGTACTCATCCCACTCAAAGTTCACGGCTCAACATTACTACCAGGTCGAGAGTTACTCGCGTGTGCTCCACCTATAACATACCCTCTGTATCCCAACGCAATAGTGGGGCCTGGCCCAGGGGTACAGGAACCACGACACCCCTGTTGGTCAAGCCTTGCGCCTAGCCAAGGTGACTAGCGGCTGAGTCCATGCCAGACATTGCCCAAAGGTGGCGACGTCCATTCCTTAGCCCGATTCTACCAACGTGGCTAGAGTACACTGAGGTTAGCTTGCGTTTTCGGCAATAGGGGATTTGATTATGGCCAAGGCCATCTGGAATGGGGCGGTGATTGCCGAGAGCGACACCTTCGAAACGGTTGAGGGTAACCTCTACTTCCCGCCGTCCGCCGTCAACCCTGCCTATCTCCAAGCCAGTTCCACCCACACCACCTGCCCCTGGAAGGGTGTCGCCAGCTATTACACCCTGGTGGTGGAAGGCAAGACCAACCCCGACGCGGCCTGGTACTACCCCGACCCCAAGCCCGCCGCTGCCAACATCAAGGGGTATATCGCCTTCTGGCGGGGCGTGCAGGTGCAGCCCTGAATCCGACTGACCCGGCGACAGTGCCCAGGTCAATCAAGCGGTTGTCACCCCCTGGGGCAAAATGTTAAAAAATAGTAAACGTCTTATGCAGTCTCGGCCGGCCGGGCCGAAATGTGCGCGCCTAGGAGGTGGAGGTTCGTGTCCGTAGAAACCCTGGAAAAGCGATCCACAGTCCGCAAACACGCCCCCAACTACAAAGTCCTGCTCCATAACGATGACTTCAATCCTATGGAGTACGTGGTGCAGGTTTTGATCAAGGCAGTCCCCAGTCTCTCAGTTACCCAGGCTACGGAAATCATGATGGAAGCCCATCTGACCGGTGTGGGTTTGGTGATTGTCTGTGCCCAGGAGCCAGCGGAGTTCTACAGCGAAACCCTGAAGCGCCACGGCCTGACCAGCACCATTGAACCGGCAGAGTAATTGAACCGGCAGCCTGGTCGTCGTTGGGAACACCTCGCTCAGGGGATTGCCGGCCGGCCGGCCCCCGTAAGGCTTGGGATATTTATTGCTGCTCTGCTGGCCCTGTGGGTGCCTACGGCACTCCCCTTGTTGCCGGCCCTGAATGCGGGCGCGACCTGGGTGAAGTGGGTGGGGCCACTGCTGCTGTACGGTGAGTTCCTGGCCCTGATTGCCCTCTGGGGCCGATGGGTGCGTCGGTTTTCCTATCCCCTAGCGGGGTTCGGCCTTGTAGCCTCTCCTACGAATGGGCGGGAGTTGGGGTGGGGCCTCGCCCTAGCCTTTGTTGCCCTCGGTGCTCTGTTGGGGGCGGAGAGTTGGCTGGGGTGGGCTACGTGGCAAGCCCCCGGTGTCAACTTCCCTCGGATTCTGGGAGAGGGTCTGGCGCTGGGCCTCGGGGTGGCCGTGGCTGAAGAATTGCTCTTTCGGGGCTGGCTGTGGACTGAGTTGGCCCAGGATTATGGGGCCGGCCGGGCCACCTGGATCAGCAGTGGCATCTTCGCAGTGTGCCATTTTCTCAAGCCCCTGGCGGTGATCCTGGCAACCTGGGTGGAGTTTCCGGGGTTGATGGCCTTGGGGTTAGCCCTGGCCTGGGGACGCCAAGCCACGGCCGGCCGCCTGGGTTTTCCAATTGGCTTCCACGGGGGGCTGGTCTGGGCCTACTACCTGGTTCAGGTCGGCAAACTCCTCCAGGTCAACCCCGAAGTTCCCCAGTGGTTAACGGGCATCAACGGTAATCCTTTGGCCAGCGCGCCAGGTTTGGGTGTGATGGCGGTTTTGGCGTGGGGATTGCGCCACCGGGCAATTCAAAAGCAGCAGTCGCGCTCAGGGAAACCACATCAGTAAGTCCTCTGAACTGCGGCGGCCCCTAGGTGCGGCCCCTAAGTACGTTCGCCGTCCGGGGCAACTTCAGCCTCTGGAGATGAGAGGTCGGCCGGCCTCTCCTCCCACACCACACAGGGCAGACCCGACCCCTGGAGGCCGCGACGAATCCGACCGGGGGTAGCAGGCCAGAGCACGAACAGCGGGTAGACCCGTTCTGAGCCTTCGTTGTGCATGTGCTGGTGCTGGGGGGGCATCACCCAGGTATAGGGCTGACTGAGGATGGTCTGGGTTTCTCGCCAGCGCCCCAACAGGTCACTCAAATCTTCCCCCGGCCGATGGAGAAACAACAGGATTTCCTGATCCATCTTCACCTGCCAGGTGGGGTCGCAGGGCAGCAGGGCCACCTCACAGGGCAGGGCACTATAGGTCGGGCCGGCCGGCCGGGGCATACTCACTAGGGGCAGCAGGATGGTGACCAGGCTAGTTTCGAGGCGGCGCAGGCTGGGCAGCAGTTCCAGGTAGCCTCGATGGCGGCGCAAGAGGCCAATAGCACCCAGTGGCTGGCTACATTCCGCCAGGAGTTCCTGATAGTCCGCCCCCATAGGTTACCTGCCTATTACAGCGCTCATTCCAATCATGCCCCGCTGACGACACCCCTGGCTTCCGTAGATCAACTGACCTGACTGGGTATTCCTGATAGGATTGCCTACAGTAGCCAGGTTGACTAGTGAACAAAGAGTCATGTAGAACCCTGTGATACCAGGCTGTGGATGCAGCCAGTTACACACCCAGGGTCTGCGCAGTGCCACCTTAGGAAATGGCTTAACCCTGATGGCAATCAAAACCTTATAACATCTCCAAAAGAAATTATATCCCTCTGCTCGAGTTCCCAGGTAGTATTAGAGTCCAGGTTACAGTTTTGCCTCGACCTCCTTCCAAAGAGCTATCGCTCCATCGACGAAGCCCTCCATGTAGTCTCGATCTCTAGCAAGTTTGTCATCTTCAATACCGAGCAGGAGTCCCACGTCGGGCCGGCCACAGTCTTCATCCTCGAAGACCTTCATACACAGAGATTCAGCGTAGTTGTACGTGTTGATCGCTGTGTCGTAGAGGAAAAAGTCCTCTGGGAGATTTTCCACAGCCTCCAGGACAGGTACTTCTGCCCTGGTAGCTGCCCAACGATATCCATCCTTGTAGCCTCGGGTCTTCTTGCTTGACATGTTTTTCTCCCTCGAAACCTTTAGTCGATCTAAGACAGTGGTCATATTTAACTCTCTTGCTGCTTCCAGCCTTTTTTGGTTGATTTCGGCCACTTTCGCCTCGAATGCTGCTACGGCGACATGAGACCAGACAGGAGCCTCATTACCTAGAGCATCCATTCGTCGCTTGAGTTCATCTGGGACATAAACAGTGATTCTCCCCAAAGGTACCTCCATGAAGTCATACAACTACCCCACAGCATGCGTCATAAATGTGGTAGCTCTCCGACCTAGAATCCATCTCCAGGTAGCTCCCGGGTTGGTGTCTATGCTCAAGCGGGCAGAGGATGTACCATGAACACGCCTGGTGGAGTTATGCCTCCAGGCGGTGTATTCATGCCTCCCGTGTGAGCTTTGCTGGAGTCAGCAAAACCCTGCCATGTGGACTTGTCAGGACGGGCGATATGCTAAATACGTGCTAAAAGCTAAATGTCAATGGCCTACAACTCTGGCGGCATAGGCATAGAGCACCACGTTGACATTGTGGGGGTCACTGGTTGGAGTCCGGTTGTGTCCATCACTGCTTCTCTTCTGCTGCCCGCTCCAGGTTGACTAGGTTTGCGATTAGCGGAAACGAGACTATTGGGCGTGCACTCGTTTGCGCCTAACTACTGTGCCATAGGGACTTGGGGATGCTGTTGCAGTTGAGTACGTGGCCGGACATTGAACAGTACCTGAAAACCTCTCAGGCCATAGTCATCCCTATCGGCTCCACGGAGCAGCATGGCCCCACCGGCTTAATCGGCACGGATGCCCTCTGCGCTGAAGCGGTTGCCCGCGGCGTGGGCGCAGCTACAGGCGCGCTGGTGGCTCCCGTACTCGCGGTGGGCATGGCCCAACACCACATGGAGTTTCCCGGTAGTCTCAGCCTGCGTCCCACGACCCTCATTGCGGTGATTGAAGACCTCCTGGTTGGTTTACATAGAACTGGCTTCCGGCAGTTCTTTTTCGTCAATGGCCACGGTGGGAATGTTGCCACCCTCAAGGCGGCCTTTGCTCAGGTGTACTGGACTTTGACCACCCAAGGCCGGCCGGCCGCTGACCAGGTACGCTGCCAAGTGCAGAATTGGTGGGCACAGCCGCGGGTCTATCAACTCACTCGCGAACTCTACGGCGATCGAGAGGGCGTCCACGCCACCCCCACGGAAATTGCCCTGACCCGCTACCTCTACCCCGATCGCGTCAAAATGGCAACCCTAGCCCCTCTTGGAACAACGGACTATGCCATTTATACCGCTGCCGATTTCCGGCGGCGTTTCCCCGATGGCCGCATGGGATCCGATCCGACGTTGGCGACTGGGGAGCAGGGTCAGCAGTTCTACGAACGGGCCGTCGAGTCTCTAACGGCTCGCTATCGGGCCTTCATCCAGGACGCCACCGGCCGGCCGCCAGACTCAGAACCGCTAGCCCCACCAAGCCCGGGGTAAGCCAGTCTCCCCAGCGTACCCAGAGCGTCCCGGTTGAACGGCGATAAAGGGTGACCGTTTGGGTCTCCACTTGATTGGCCTGGGATTGCCAGCGCACGTGACCGTGGGGATCGATCAGGCTGGAGTACCCAGTGTTGGTGGCGCGGGCCAGCCAGCGGTCAGTTTCAATAGCCCGCATCACCTCAAGGGCTTGGTGCTGAGCCATCATCCGTGGGGAATAGGGGTCGTTGTTGGCGGCGGTGAGCAGCAGGGTAGCACCAGCTTGAACTTGGGTGCGAAACCGATCGGGATAGGCGGACTCGTAGCACAGAGCCACTCCAGCCGGCCCCCAAGGGGTGCGGAAAACCTGATCCGGCCGGCCGGCCGCAAAGCCCTCCCCCACGAGGGACAGCCGCTGTACCGGAATGCCTAACTCGTTCAACCCGTCCTCGCCGGGAATGTACTCCCCCAGGGGTACCAGCCGTACCTTGTCGTAGCGGCCGTGTACCCGACCATCGCCTAGGATCAGGGCCAACCCATTGGTCGGCCGGCCGCGGCCATTCTGGCCATAGACCCCCAAGACCAGGGGGATTTCACGCTCCCGAACTGCTGCAAAGAGGTCTGGCGCTATCACCTCGGCTGCCACTTCTGTGTAGGGCAGGGCACCCTCTGGAGTCAGCACCAGATCAACCCCCCGGTCAGCCAAGTCCCGATAACCCGTCCCATAGACCTGGTTCGTGCGCACCCGGCCGGCCGGCGTGAACTTCTCCTGATTGGGGATATTGCCCTGAATTAGACCGACACGTAGGGCCTGACCGGGGAGATCCTGAAGCGGCTGACCGTAGAGACTCAGCCCTATAGCATGGCCCATGACCCACAAACCGAGGGTCAGCCCCAGCCACGACCGGCTGCGGTGTTGCCATGCCAGGGCCAGCCCGCCGTTGACCGCCACAATAAGGACGCTGACCCCGGCCGGCCCTGCTCCTTGGCCCAGGTGTAGAATTGCCAAATTGCCAGGGCTTTGAGTCAGCGCCAGGGTTGTCCACCACAGGGGCGACTGGCTCCAGAGGTTCTCTAGGACGGCCCATAGCG
>JACYLR010000104.1 GCA_015272465.1 Gloeomargaritaceae cyanobacterium C42_A2020_066 | reverse complement strand
CGATGCTGTGGCGGAACTTGAGGCCCGCCTGCGGCAGGTAGTCCGGGAACAGATGGTGGCGGATGTACCCCTGGGCGCGTTCCTGTCGGGGGGGATTGATTCCTCGACGGTGGTGGCCCTGATGCAAGCCCAGAGCGGCCGGCCGATTCAGACCTTCACCATTGGCTTTGGCGAGGCCCAATTCAACGAAGCGGGCTATGCCCAGGCCGTGGCCCACCACCTAGGCACCGACCACACCGCGCTCCAGGTAACCCCCCAGGACTGTCTGGCGGTGATTCCCCAGTTGCCAACCCTCTACGATGAACCCCTGGCGGATGTCTCCCAAATTCCCACCACATTGGTGGCCCGCTTAGCTCGGCAGCGGGTGACTGTCAGCCTGTCAGGGGATGGGGGAGACGAGGTGTTTGGTGGCTACACGCCCTACCTCTGGGGCCAGCGCATCTGGAACGCCCTGGGATTCTGGCCCTTGGGCTGGCGACAGGGACTGGCGCAGGTCTTGGCCGGCCGGCCGACCACCGCCTGGAATCGTGACTTTGCCCGTCTGGGCCTGCCCAACCTCTACTTTGCGCCAGGCGAGAGCCTGCATCGTCTCGCGGCCGTACTGCGGGAAAAGGAACCGGCCGCGATGTTTCCCCACCTAGTGGCCAAGTGGTGCGACCCCAGCCTGGCCTTGCAAACCCCCTGGTCTACTGGACGACAGACCGAGGGCATCGGCCGGCCGGCGATTGAACAATGGATGGTGCAGGACAGTCAAACCAGCCTGCCCGATGGCATTTTAGCCAAGGTCGATCGGGCCACAATGGCGGTCGGTCTCGAATCCCGCGCCCCGCTGTTAGACCCTCGGATTGTGTCCTTTGCTTGGCAACTGCCCCTGGCCATGAAAGTACGTGGTTCAACGGGGAAGTGGGTTCTGCGTCAAGTGCTCTACCGCCATGTGCCTCGCGCCCTGGTGGATCGCCCCAAAATGGGGTTTCTGATTCCCCTGGCGGAATGGTTACGCCAGCCGCCCCTGCGGGAGTGGGGGGAAGACCTGCTGGCCCCCGAACGGTTACAGGCCGAGGGCTATTTCCGGCCGGCCGTGATTCGCCAGCTTTGGCAGGAACACCAGCAGGGCCGCTACAACTGGCAGATGCAGCTTTGGCCAGTTCTTACCCTACAAGCCTGGTTAAGCAGCCTATGAACTGCGAGGCTTACGATGCTATCGCTTCACAGTGGGCGCAGACTCGAGTGCAACTGTCAGAGGTTGAAAGACAGCTACTCACTCGGTTATGCGAAGATCTAGCGCCGGGTTCTGAGATTCTCGATCTGGGATGTGGCACTGGGAAACCTATCGCTGAACACTTGGTCAACCGGGCGTTTCGGATCACAGGCGTTGACCAATCGGCACAGATGTTGGCAATCGCTCAGCGGCTGTTACCCGAACAGGTGTGGGTTCTGGCTAGCCTTGAGACTTTTGTCCCAACCCATCAATATTCGGCTGTTATTGCCTGGGACTCCCTCTTTCACATCCCTCGCGGCACGCACCCGTCAATCTTTCAACGCGTCCGACAATGCCTTCCAGTTGGGGGTAAGTTTGCGTTAACCGTGGGCGGCTCAGCGCGTCCTGCATTTACTGACAGGATGTTCGACCAGACCTTTTTCTACGACTCACATTCACCGGAGGTCGCCCTAACGCTACTACAGCGTGTACAGTTCGAGATTATCCACACGGAGTTTCTCAACCTGCCCACGTCGGGGCGGGACAAAGGTCGGTTTGCCATCATCGCCCGCGCGGCCTGACAGCCTCTCAACTTCGATATGTATAGACGTTTTAATCATGAAAGGTTGATATGGCACTTTGTCCACAACTATAATGCATCTCTAGACTCGGCCTAAAGAAGCTTTCACTACTTATTTACTACTACCCCGTCCCGGTGCCTCCTGTTAGTCAATTGGCGACCGCTTGAGGATCACACGCAGGGGTTTCGAGGGTCACCTTCCTACGACAGATGGAAGGCTTTGCTGCACCATTTCTACGATCCCTTCCCGACCGTCGAACACTACGTTCCAGTGGGAACTTAGTCTTGTTGCACGCTAGCTCGGTGTTGAGGTGGCCGTAACCGATAAAGTGCCCTGTCATGCGCATCGGCGGTCGGTCGCTCAACCCGGATCGCTATGTCACTATGGCTGAAGCGGGCCAAGGATCACGCCGCATGTGGCTAGGTTCCCCACGATTTGCCCTGCTGAAATTCGTGGCTTCCCTGGTGACTATCCGTTGTACAATGTCCCCTCAACAACTGATTTCCATGAGGTGTAATGGGGTTGCTACTCCTGCTCCTAGTCCTCGTGATCCTGTTGAGCGCAACCTGGTTAGGGGCGCGCATCTACGGGGCCGGCCGGTGGCAGGCTGACACCCAAGCCTTGAATGCCCGTTTAGCAGCCTCCCAGCAGCCGGTTCGCCCCCAGTGGGTGCAACTGGAGGAAACCAGTGGACTGCCCGATCCTGTGCAGCGCTTCCTCCGTAAGACACTCCAGGCCGGCCGGCCGATGGTTGTCCGGGTACAAATGCGACACGAGGGCCTGTTCAACCTGGGTCAAACCACCGATCAGTGGCGACCCTTTACCTCCGAACAACAGGTGCTCACACAGCAGCCCGGCTTTGTCTGGAATGGGCGGGTCACAGTACTCCCGGGGTTGCCCGTGTGGGTGCACGATGCCTTTCTGGCGGGAGAGGGTCGGCTACACGCGTCCTTGCTCGGTCTGTGGCCCCTGGCTGACCTACAGGGGACAGAAGCTATCGCTGCGGGCCAACTCCTGCGCTTTTTCGCCGAGGCAGCCTGGTATCCCACGGCCCTGTTGCCTAGCCAGGGGGTGACTTGGGTCGCGGTGAATGATCACACTGCCTTGGGAACCCTGACATCCGGTGCCCTGAGCGCCTCACTGGTGTTCACATTCAATGAGCAGAATTTGATTGAACAGGTGTATGCCGCCGCCCGGGGCCGCACCGTGGGCAACGATCTCGTCCCAACACCTTGGTCTGGACGGTTCTGGAACTACACCCACCAGGGGGGTATGTTCATCCCATTGGAGGGCGAAGTGGCCTGGCTGCTCCCTGAGGGGGTCAAACCCTACTGGAAAGGGCGCGTTACCGATATCGTGTATGAGTTCGCCCCTTGAGGACATCCAGCGGCCGGCCGGAAGCAGTCTGTCTTACCCCCGGGCATTCGGCCGCACTTCCGCAGGGGTACTGAAGCACTCCCCAAGCATCAATGCCCTCCCGAATTGGATAAGTTGATGGCCATCAACCGCCGCACATTACTGGCCCAGACAGCCGTGTGGAGCCTGGGGTATACCCTGGGAGGCTGTAGAGCCTGGGAACGTACAGCCCTGCGTCTAGGGATCTTGAAAGGTTCCTTCCCCAATCGCTGGCTCCAGGATTTTCGCCGAGAAGGCACCGGCCGGCCGGCACTCCAGGTACAGGCGCGCCCTCAACTGGATGATCTGTTTGCCCAACTGCCCCAAGCCCGCAACCACCTGATTACCCTAGGGCAGTTCTGGCTGTCCCAGGCCATTGCCCAAAACTGGCTCCAACCCCTAGACACCCCGGTGATCCAGGAACTACCCGACCCCTGGCCTACCCTGGCGCGCCGTAACGCCCAGGGCCAGCCCGATCCCCAGGGTGCCCTTTGGGCTGTACCCTATGCCTGGGGGACAACAGCCATCGCCTACCGCCGGGATCGATTTGGGGACAACCCGCCCCAAGACTGGTCTGACCTGTGGCAGCCGGCCCTGAAGCAACGCCTGGCCCTGGTTGACCACCCCCGCGAGGTCCTGGGCCTGACCCTTAAATCCCTGGGCGAGAGCTACAACACCGGCCGGCCGGCCGACATCAAAGGCTTACGGAATGCCCTTGCCCACCTGCAAGCCCAAGTCCGTCTGTACAGTAACCGCTACTACCTTCAGCCCCTGATGCAGGGAGATGTGTGGGCAGCAGTGGGCTGGTCGAGTGACCTCCTGCCGGTAGCCCGTCGCAATCCCATGCTGGGGGTGGTGGTGCCCCGTTCCGGGACAGCGCTGTGGGCCGACCTGTGGGTTGCCCCCCGTGCAGCAGGTGCAGTGCCGCCCTTGGCCCAAGACTGGCTCCAGTTCTGCCATCAGCCGCGCCAGGGCCAGAGTTTACTGACCCAAGGCACCAGTGCGCCCCCTCGACTTCTAGGCAATGCCTCGCCATCTAACCCGATCGCCCTGGGTCATCCTGCTCAAATTCCTGCCCCAGAGGTTCTCCAACGGAGCGAATTTCTCCAGCCCCTCTCGCCCGGCTCGACTGACCAATACCGGCAACTCTGGACTTGGATGCGGC
This sequence comes from Gloeomargaritaceae cyanobacterium C42_A2020_066, assembly GCA_015272465.1. Lineage (GTDB taxonomy): Bacteria > Cyanobacteriota > Cyanobacteriia > Gloeomargaritales > Gloeomargaritaceae > JACYLR01. The sequence goes on along the minus strand of JACYLR010000104.1, from coordinate 5,086 downwards.
AACTGACCTGAGGTGCCTGGGCCTCCTCACCAAGCGTAATGCCTGACGAAACATTAAGGGATGCTGTAGCGTAGGCTGGTGCCCCCAACCTTCCCCCTGGCATGGCTGCAACTCCCGACACCCCTGACTTGCTGAAACGCATTGAGGCCCTTGAAACACAAGTTGCCCGCCTGGAAACCCAGTTGTTGCTGATTTCCGACGTGTATCGTTACCAAGCCCTGCACGATGCCCTAGCGGCCGGCCGGTGGGAGGAGGCTGACCGGGAAACTGTCAACGCAATTCTGGCTGTCACAGGTCAATCAAACCTGGAAGACATTACCCCCGAAACGATGCGGGGATTTCCCTGTGCAGCCCTGCAAGTGATCGACCGCCTCTGGCAAACCTACAGTCAGGGCCGATTTGGCTTTGGTGTGCAGTTGCGTATCTATCAAGAAGTTGGTGGTGACCTGGAGAGTACGATCCGCCAAGACAACGAGCTAATCCGCAAAATGGGTGAGCAGGTCGGCTGGTGGAACGGGGAGCGCTGGCGCAAGTGCGACGAGTTGACCTACAGCCTGGAGGCCCCCGCGGGCTGCCATCCCTCCCGCTGGTGGAACTCTCCCTTTGGCGCGAAGATGACCAACTACTTTTTCAACCGGTTGCTGGCCTGTAATCTCTAGGGCACTTAGGATGAGGGGTCTTCCTGAATGCGGTGGGCCGGTTCCTGGCTCGGCCGGCCGGCCGCATCTCCAGAGGTAAGTGCCTGAGTGGAAGCGCTAGTAGGACGGGGTGAAGAACCCGACGAGGGGGGCTTCAGGAAGCGTTCCTCGAGGTTCTTAATGATCACATACAGCACCGGCACTAGCAGCAAACTCAGGAAGGTGGCCACCAGCAACCCCCCAAACACTGCCGTCCCCACCGAGTGGCGGGAATTACTGCCCGCCCCTGTCGCTACCACCAAGGGCCAAAAGCCTGCCAAGCCTGAAAGAGCTGTCATCAGAATCGGCCGCAACCGTTCCTCCGACGCTTTCACTGCTGCCGCCGCAATCCCCATCCCTTGGGCCTTAGCCTGGTTGGCAAATTCCACAATCAGGATGGCATTCTTACTGGCCAGTCCAATCAGCATCACCAGAGCGATTTGGCAGTATACGTCGTTGTCGAGGCCCCGCAGCAGGGTGAAGGAAAGGGCACCCAGAATCGCCAGCGGCACCGTCAGCAGAATAATCGTCGGGTCCACATAGCTTTCGTACTGGGCCGACAGCACCAAGAAGACCACAATCAACCCGAAGCCGAAGATGATGGGTGCTAGCCCCCCGGCCGCCAATTCTTCACGGGCCGGCCCAAACCATTCATAGCCCAGTCCGGGTACGGCCACCTTTTCAAAGGCGTTAGTCATGGCCGTAATTGCTTTCCCTGAACTCTTCCCTGGGGCCGGCGTACTCACAATGTCAGCGGAGCGGTAAATATTGAAATGATTGACCACCTGGGGACCTAGGGATTCCTCAATGGTGACCAGCTCCCCTAGAGAAATCAGTTGGTTATTCTGGGAGCGCACGTAGAGGTTGTCAATATCTTGGGGTCGGCTACGGAACGGGGCATCGGCCTGCACATACACCTGGTAGTAGCGGGGGCCGTAGGAGAACTGGTTGACGAAAGTCGATCCCAGGTAGGTACCCAGGGTAGACATGGCATCATCAAAGTTGATGTTGAGGGCTTTCAACCGATCCCGGTCGATTTGGAGGCGCAACTGGGGGGTACTCGGCGGCGTCGGAGAGAAAACACCCCGTCCAATTGCTGGCTCCTGGGTGGCCTGTTGAATGATCGCCCGGGTATTACCTATGAATTCCTCAAAGGTAAACCGGCCGCCAGAGCGATCCTGGAGTTGGAACTCATTACCCCCGTAATTCCCCAGACCAATGATGCCGGGAAGGTTCACCGCCACGACCTGGGCGTCCGTAACCTTGGCCAGATCGCGATTCACTCGCTGAAGCAACCCATTTATCTGCTGGTCTGGCCGGGTACGCTCCGACCAAGGTTTTAGGGAGGCATAGAATGTCCCCACATTAGGACTGTTTCCCTGGTTACTCAGGCCGGGCAGAACCGTCACATACTGGATTTCATCGTAGGTACGCAGAGTTTCCCAGATTTCATTAGCAACCTGGCCGGTATAGGTCAGGGAAACCCCAGGCGGTGCATTGATAATGCCTAGGAAGACGCCCTGATCCTCTTGGGGCACAAAGCCCGTGGGTAAGATTTGGAAAAGTAACGCTGTGGCACCCAGACCCGCCACAAATACCGCCAAAACGAGATAACGCAGGCGAATCAGAAACTCGACAACGGCAATATAGCCCTGCTTAAAGGCATCAAAACCCCGGTTAAAGAGGCCAAAGAACCAACCCAGAGGGCCACCCATAGCCCGATCCGGTCGCCGCAAAATCAGACCGCCGATACTTGGACTAAAGGTGAGTGCATTAAAGGTGGAGACTGCCACTGAAAAAGCAATCGTCAGGGCAAATTGTTGGTAGATGCGCCCGGTGGTTCCAGGGAAAAAAGTGACTGGAATAAAGACTGCCATTAGCACCATAGACGTGGAAATGACCGCCCCAGTCAGTTCTTCCATAGCATCCAGAGCCGCCTGACGCGGGCGCATCCCCTGGTTCAGCTTTTCCACAATCGCCTCAACGATAACGATGGCATCATCTACCACCAGACCCGTAGCCAGCACCAGCCCAAACATGGTCAAGGTATTGAGGGAGAAGCCAAAGACAAAGGCAATCGCCAAGGCACCAATCAGGGAAACCGGGATCGAAATCGTCGGAATGATCAGGGCGCGCCAATCCTGGAGGAAGATATAGATCACCAGGATGACCAGAAAAATGGCTTCGGCCAGGGTGAGGAGCACCTCCTTGGTGGATTCCTCAACAAACAGGGTCGTGTCAAAAACAATGTCGTATTTTAGGCCGGGTGGAAACTGCTCAGAGAGTTCCTGCAACTTAGCCTTCACGGAATTGGCGACATCCAAGGCGTTGGCGTCGGCGGTCTGGTAGATGAGCATCGTCTCCCCCTGCACGCCATTAGTGAAGGAGGCCGTGGTGTAGTTTTGGGCACCCAATTCAACGCGTCCCACATCCTTGATCTTGACAAGGTCGCCATTAGGTTGCGTCAGCAATACTAGGTTCTCAAAACCTTCCACATCCGGGAGTTGAGTTGCGGATGGAATGGTAAAGCTGAAGGTCTGATCATCCGCACTGGGGGGCTGGCCAATCCCCCCCAAACCGATCAGAGCATTTTGCTCCTGAACCCGCTGCACCACATCATTGGCAGTCAAACCCCGGGCAGCCAAGGCATTGGGATCGAGCCAGATACGCATGGCGTAGAGGAGTTGGCCACTGTAGCTGACAATCGCAATCCCTGGAATCCGGGTAATTTCATCGTTGATGTAAAGGTCAACGTAGTTGCTGATGAATTTGGCGTCAAGGGAGGTTTCGGTTGAGGTGAAGCCTACCGCCAGGAGGATAGCGGGGGAGGTTTTTTGGATACTGACACCCTGCTGTTGCACCTGCACTGGCAGCAGGGGCTGAGCGATCCCCACCCGGTTCTGGACGTCAACCTGAGCTAGGCTCTGATCGGTGTTGGGGGAAAAGTAGACCGTGATCAGGGACTGACCTGTCGCCGTACTGGCGGAGGTCATATAGATCATGTTGGTGGCCCCGTTGATCTGACGCTCAATTGGGGTAGTCACCGTGTTTTCCACGGTTTCCGCATCGCCCCCAGTTAGGGTGGCGGCCACTTGGATAGTGACGGGGGTGAGGGGCGGCAGGTAGCTGATCGGCAGCAGGGGAATGCAGACGGCCCCAATCAGCAGGATGAGCAGGGTGCAGACAGTGGCAAGAACGGGACGGCGAATGAAATTGCTGGCAATTGAAAACATTAGCGCTGGGCCTCCCGTTGTTCAGCCGTGATCACGGCACCGTTCTGGAGTCGAAGAATGCCAGAGGTCACAATCGTTTCCCCGGGTTTGACACCGCTGACAATTTGGTAGTTCTGGCCCTGCACCGGCCCTAGGGTGATCGGTCGTTGACAGGCAAATTGACCACCGGGGGGCAGGGTGGGAGGTGGAGCGGCCGGCCGGCCGGCCTCGGCGGGGACACCCGTTGTGGCAACCTTGGGGCAAGGGGTGGATTGGGCGACGTAGATGAAATCGCCGCCAGCCACTTGGGATACGGCGGTTACCGGTACCATCACCCCAGTCCGAGTAGACCAGATCACCCTGGCCCGCACCAGGAGTTGATCCCGCAGCAGGTTGTTGCTGTTGACAAAGCGGGATCGGGTGAGGATGGACTGGGCCTGGGTATCCACTTCAGGGGAGACAAAGTAGATGTTGCCCCGACTGAGCGGCCGGCCGCTGCTGGGGTCGTAGAGTTCCACCGGCAACCCTATGCGTAACTGGGGTGTGCGGTTGCTGGGAATGGAAAGCTTCAGGTCAAGGACATTGTTTTGGGTGATGGTGGTCAACGTATCGGAGGGGGTGACGTAGTCCCCCACCTTGAAGTTCATGTTGCCCACTTCTCCGTTAATCGGGGAGCGCACCTGCTTGAAGTTGAAGGGAACTTCGGCAGTGCCGACATTCGACTCAGCGCTTTTCAGGTTGGCCTGGGCTTGCTTGACGGCCGTGCGTGCTGCCTGCACCGCTTCATCCTGGGCCTTCAGTTGGGCAGCGGCGGATTCCACATTGCGGGTTTGGGTATCCAGGTCAATCTGCGGAATCACCCCCTCCTTGGTCAACTCCTTGGCCCGGACAAAGTTGATCCGTTGCAGCTCTAGGTCGGAGGCGGCCCGCAGGCGATTGGCTTCCGCTTCCTTGAGATTGGCCTGGGCAGTACCCAGGGCTTGACGGGCTGCCACCGCTTCGGCCTGAGCGCTCTGGAGTTGGGGCTTCGTCTGGTCAGGCTGGAGTTGGAAAATCAGCGTCCCCGGCTGCACCCTTTGGCCATAGACGGCCGGCCGTTGAGTGATAATCCCTTCAATCTGGGAACGGAGAATGGCCTTGACCTCCGCATCCAGGGCACCGACGAACTCGGAACTATCTTGGAGAGTCTGGGTTTCG
>JACYLR010000087.1 GCA_015272465.1 Gloeomargaritaceae cyanobacterium C42_A2020_066 | reverse complement strand
CAACTCCAGGTAGGACAATGGCGAACTCCTCCCCCCCATAGCGGGCCACCAAATCGGCCGGCCGCACCTCCGACCGCAAACTTGCTGCCACATGGCGCAGACAGTCATCCCCGGCCAAATGACCAAAAGTGTCGTTGTAGGCTTTAAAGCGATCCAAGTCCGCCAGAATCAAGGCTACCGATCCCTGGGTCAAGGCAGCCTTGGCCCATAGCTCATCCACGTACTGATCCAAGCGTCTCCGGTTGGCAACCCCCGTCAACTCATCGAGCAGGGCCAGATCCTGAAGCTCGGCATTGAGGGCCTGGAGTTGGGCGGACGTGACCCGAAATCTCTGCACCTCCTCATTGAGGGCGCGAACATGGGCTTGAAGCCCGCGCCGATGCCGACCCAACTGGAGATGGGTTTCCACCCGAGCGATCACCTCGCGAGTTTGAAAGGGTTTAGTGATGTAGTCCACCGCCCCAACCGCAAACCCCGCCACCTTATCCTGAACATCGTCCAAGGCCGATAGAAAGATGATCGGGATTGGGCGGGTTACTTCGTCCGCTTGGAGTTGACGACAAACCTCGTAGCCGTCCAGTTCCGGCATCATGATGTCCAGCAGCACCAGTTCTGGGAGCTGTTCCCGCGCCAGTCGAAGGGCCTGCGTGCCATTGCTTGAGGTTTCCACCCAGTAGCCCTGCCGCGTCAACAGGCGTTGCAAGATCAGCCGACTCTCCGGCTCATCATCCACCAACAACACATGACCTCGGTACGGTGGTTCTGGGAGAGCAATCACAGAAACAGGATGAAGCACATGCTTTGCACAGACCTACGCTCAGTCTATCCACATCTAGGTTCCCCTCGTCACCCTGAAGCCTTCTAGGGATATACCCCTAATCTTCGAGATAACCAGCAGGCAGTTGTAGCGTCGGGCGCGGAGTGGGTCTGTTCCATCAATGTGTCGGGGTAGTTGGGGATTGGCGAGTATCGGGATCCCCGATGTATGATGAAAGACTGCAACCCTACGCCATCATTCACCATGAGCCTCTTGCCCTCCCGCAAGCAGGAGCTAATTAACGGCTTCCAACTCCACGGCACCGACACGGGTTCCCCTGAAGTTCAGATCGCCCTGCTCACTGCTCGCATTGCCAGCCTGACCGAACACCTCAAGGTTCACCGCAAGGACTTCACCTCCGAACGCGGCCTCAAAATTCTGATCAGTCAGCGCAAGCGCCTGTTGGCCTACATCCAGCGGGAAAATCCGGAGCGGCACCACGCCCTCATCCAACGTCTGGGTATTCGCGCCTAGCAACCCCTGCCCCAATTCCTATGGCCGAACGTCCTTTGCCTTTTGAGCCGAATCGCAAGCGGCCCAAGGCAGCAAAATCCACACCCGGCCGGCCGGCTCTTGCCTCGGCCTCAGTTCAGCAGCGACCGGCCACAGCCATCCCCGAGGTTGTCAGTCAACGGATGATCCGCCGGATGGCCGCCTTTTGCGGAATACCGACGCTCCTGGGTTTGCTCACCTTTCCCGCCAGCTATGGCCTGATTCGCCAGGGGTTGGAACTGCCCGTTGTGGCGACAGTTGCTGTCACTATGGGCTTTTTTGGCCTAGGGGTTCTGGGCCTCAGCTACGGTTTACTCTCTGCCTCCTGGGACACGGAGCGGCCGGGCGGACGATGGGGCTGGACAGAGTTTCGTCTCAACTGGGGACGGTTGCGGGAGTCTTGGCGGCAACGGGGATCCTAGGATTCCCTTACCCAGTTGCATGTCTGTGCCGCCACCCACGGGCCAGCTTTATCACCGTCCCTGCGAATCCACCCCAGTCACAGTCAGTATAGATTTCTAAACACTTTTAAAGAGTTATTGCACCGTTTCAACAGTCCCGGCGGAGATGGCCGCAAACCCACCCCGCTCGATAAGCTAGAGAGAGTTTGTTCAGTACATACCGGATAGGAACCAAGGCCGATGATCATTGTGATGCAACCCGGGACACCCGACCTGGAGATCGATCGGGTTAACGCTGAACTGCGGTCTTGGGGCCTCTCCCCGGAAAAGATCACTGGTCGCTATAAGGTCGTTATTGGACTGGTGGGGGAAACCGCCGACCTCGATCCCCTCCGCATTCAGGAACTCAGCCCTTGGATTGAGCAGGTGTTACGGGTTGAGCAGCCTTTCAAGCGGGCCAGTCGTGAGTATCGCCACGGAGAAGCTAGCGACATCATCGTCTCCACCCCTTTGGGGCCAGTTCCCTTTGGAGAACACCAGCCCCTTGTGGTGGTGGCCGGGCCATGCTCGGTAGAAAACGAGGCGATGATTGTGGAAACTGCCCTGCGAGTCAAGGCGGCGGGTGCCCAGTTCCTCCGGGGCGGCGCCTACAAACCCCGCACCTCCCCCTATGCCTTCCAGGGCCACGGCGAGAGCGCCCTCGACCTGCTGGCGGCGGCACGCGCAGCCTCTGGCCTAGGGGTGATCACTGAGGTGATGGATGCGGCTGACTTGGACAAGATTGTGGAAGTGGCCGATGTGGTTCAAGTCGGTGCCCGCAATATGCAGAACTTCTCTTTACTGAAGAAGGTGGGTGCCCAGCCCAAACCCGTGCTGCTCAAGCGAGGGATGGCAGCCACCATTGAGGACTGGCTGATGGCTGCGGAGTACGTCCTTGCGGCGGGCAATCCCAATGTCATCTTGTGTGAGCGGGGCATCCGCACCTTTGACCGCCAGTACACTCGCAACACCTTGGACTTGGCTGTGGTTCCAGTGCTGCGGCGGCTCACCCACCTGCCCATCATGATTGACCCCAGCCACGGCACGGGTTGGGCCGAGTACGTACCCGCCATGGCGATGGCTGCCGTAGCTGCTGGGGCTGACTCCCTGATGATTGAGGTGCATCCCACTCCCGCCAAGGCCCTCTCCGATGGCCCGCAGTCCCTCACTCCCGATCGCTTTGACGATCTGATGCAGGAACTGGCCGTAATTGGGCAGGCAGTGGGCCGCTGGCCGAAAACGCCGGTTGCGGTTGGTTAGTCCATGTCCCTCCTGAAAAACCTAGGCCGTCAACTCCGGGCGGGTGAGCTTTCAGCGACGGAACTCACCCAGGCTTACCTAAGCCGGATTGAGCGCCACGACCCCCAGGTACGCGCCTACCTACACGTCACAGCGGAGCAAGCCCTGCGCCAGGCCGGCCGGGTGGACGCGCAACTGGCCCAAGGGGAACCCCTCCACCCCCTAGCCGGTATCCCAATGGGTATCAAGGACAATCTGTGTACCCAGGGTATTCCCACCACTTGTGCGTCCAAGGTTTTGGCAGGCTTTTGTCCGCCCTATGAATCCACGGTGACAGCCCAGTTGTCGGCCTGTGGGGCGGTGATGGTGGGCAAGACCAACTTGGATGAGTTCGCCATGGGTTCCTCTACGGAGAACTCAGCCTACCAGGTGACGGCCAATCCCTGGGACTTGAAGTGCGTGCCAGGGGGATCGTCCGGGGGCTCAGGCGCAGCGGTGGCGGCCGGCCTTTGCGCGGCTGCTTTAGGGTCAGACACGGGGGGATCGATTCGTCTGCCCGCAGCCTTCTGCGGTGTCGTGGGGCTTAAACCGACCTACGGACGCGTCTCTCGCTACGGATTGGTCGCCTATGCCTCTTCCCTCGATCAGATTGGCCCTCTGACTCCTACGGTGATGGATGCGGCGCTGGTACTCGAGGCCATTGCTGGCCATGATCCCAAGGACAGCACCAGTTTGGCTACAGATGTACCTCGGTATAGCGAAACCCTGGAATCTCTCTCGGAAACCCAACCTCTGGCCGGCCGGCGCGTGGGCCTGGTTCAGGAAACCCTGGGTGAGGGCCTAGACCCGGAGGTCAACACCCTTTTTCAGCAGGCCGTGGCACATTTGGCCAGCTTAGGAGCCGAGATTACCATCATTTCCTGTCCTCGGTTCGCCTATGGCTTGCCTGCCTACTACATCTTGGCTCCCTCTGAAGCATCAGCTAACCTGGCCCGCTATGACGGCGTTCGCTACGGCTTGCGGGCACCAGAGGCGACCCTGCTGGCCATGTATCAGGCTACCCGTGCTCAAGGCTTTGGCCCTGAAGTTAAACGCCGGATTATGCTGGGCACCTACACCCTTTCCGCAGGCTACTACGACGCCTACTACCTCAAGGCCCAAAAGGTGCGGACGCTGATTAAGGAGGACTTCGAGGCGGCCTTCACCCAGGTGGATGTGCTGGTCTCGCCGACAGCCCCAACCCCCGCCTTCAAAGCGGGCGAAAAAACCGCCGACCCCTTGAGCATGTACCTCACTGACCTGATGACCATTCCGGTCAATCTGGCGGGGCTCCCCGCCCTCAGCCTACCCTGTGGCTTCACAGCGGATGGGTTGCCAGTCGGATTGCAGATCATCGGCCGGCCGCTCGCCGAGGCTGACATCCTTCAAGTGGCCTATGCCTACGAGCAAACGACCCCCTGGCATCACCGCCAACCTCCTGACTTGAGCTGAGGGGATGGCCGGAAACTGGAATCGGGTTCGCCGGGCAAGATACAATTTTTTAGCCCAGGATCATGACAATTCCCAGGCCGATAGACTAATCTGGAAACAACTTACGCTGCGGGTGTGTTCTGTGATCTGGGGCACACCGGTTCAACCTCACACTCACCGAGCCTAGTTGTGAACTACCGTTCGACGAGCGCGACTAACCTATGTTTAACCTGTTTCAGGGTAGTGCTCAGGGTGTGGGCATCGAAATCACAGAGCAGCGGCTCCAGGTCGCGCAGATTCAGAAGCGCAAACAAGATCTGAAGCTGGCGGCCCTTGTGGCTGCGGAAGTTCCTGAAGGATACTTCCAAGATGGCAAAGTCGAAGACTTAGAAGGCGTGGCCAATCTGATTGGGGCGGTTCTTCGAGACAACAAGATCAAAGCCAAGCGGGCAGCCCTTGCCATTCCATCCCACCGCACTGTAACCCGTCTAATCAAGCTACCGGCTGAACTAGATGACCTGGAGTTGCGGGAGAACATCCTCAATGAGCAGGTGCCCATGCTTCTACCCTTTACCCGGGATGAGGCAGATATCGACTACCAAAAGCTGGGCTTCACTCGCGGGGATGACGACATCCAGTATGTGGAAGTTCTGCTGGCGGCCACCCGCCGGGACGTCACAGACAGTTTTATCGAAACGATTCAGAAAGCTGGTTTGACCCCAGATGTTCTGGAAACCAGTGGATTCGCCCTACTGCGCACTCTACGGGAGCAACTTCGCCAGAGTTTCACCCCCCAAGAAGCGGTGGCCATTGTCGATATCGGTTTCGATAGCACTGAAATCAGCGTTGTAGTCGATGGCGTACCCCACTTTACCCGGGACGTACCCATCGGTGTTCAGGAAATGCAAAGTGCCGTTGGGCGAGCAATGGGCATCCAGATTCCCCGCAGCCCCGACTGGATTAAAACCATGTCCCTACCTACTGAGGTGGAAGGAACTGCCCTCACCGACGTCACGGCACCAGGGGGTGCTCAACGGGGTGGGGCTGCCCTGCTACGGGTTCTGCGAGACTTGGTCGATGAACTCCGGCGCTCCATTGACTTCTACCTGGATCAGGCTGAATCTCAGGAAGTGACGCAAATCTATTTGGCTGGCCCCGGTTCCTCTCTCAGCCAGGTGGATGGATTTGTCAGTAACCGTCTCGGCCGGCCGACTTCTCTAGTCAATCCCCTCTCCACCTTGGGCCTTCAACTTGACCAGGAAATTCCAGCAGAGGATATTCCGGGCTTGGGTGTGGTGTTGGGTCTCGCTCTCCGGGAGGCTTAAGCGATGTATGCACTCGAAATTAACTTTCTCAAAGACCGCCAACCCGAGGAAGACGGCGGCCGGCCGGCCGGCCCCGACCTTGGTAGCTTACCTCTCTTGGCCGGCATTTTGGTGGCGGTGGTGTCGGTCGGGGGGGTAGGCGGCTACTATTTCTGGCTGGTCCAGCAGCGTGGCAGCCTGGAAAACGAGAAAGTCAAGCTGGAGGCCCGTCTAAACCCTCTCCGTCAACAACTGGCCGAACTAGAAGCCCTCAAAGCCGAAGTGAAGCGGCTAGAAGATGAGACCAATGCCCTAGCTGGCGTTGTCAACCGGGTGAAGCCCTGGTCGGCCATTGTCCAAAACATCACCAACCTGATCCCTGGCAGTGTACAACTGGCCGAGTTCAAGCAGGTGGGTACCAACGGCCTCTCATTTAAGGGCAGAGCGGGTGGTTTCGACAGCATCAATGACTTCATGCTCCTCATGGGACGCTCTCCATTCCTGGTGGGCGAGTTGCTGACCCCCACTGGCCCCCAACTGGTGGATGCGCGCCGGGGAACCACCCGCGAGGAAGGCGAAGAAGCTTTGGTAAGCTACGAAATCAAGGCGAACCTGCAAAACAAACCCCTCTCCGAACTCCTGCCCGAATTGAAGCGTAACGGTGCCGTAGGTCTTGAAACTCGGATTCAGTCCCTGATGCAGATGGGCATTCTCAAAAACAAGCCTGCCGCCGCTGCTGCGCCCACCCCAGACACTGAGAAACCCCAAGAAGGTGACCAATCATGACCCTTAGTGGTAGTTTTGATTCCCCCCGGGCGGGTGGGGGTGAAACGATTAACCTGTTTGGCACTCGCATATCCCGTGCACTGATCCTGGGTGTCGTGATTGGTGTGGCTGGCATTGCTGGTGCTGGCGGACTGGGTTACGTCCTGATCCCCCCGGTCAACACCCAAGTCAACGACCTGAAAACCCAGGTTCAGAACATCGAGAACGAAATTCGCCAGAAAGAGGCGGCCCTTGCCGACCGCTCTAAGGTGGAAGCCCAATTCCGAGAAGCACAGATCAGACGTAAGGCCCTAGCCGGGCTGTTTGGAGAACAGAAGGACGTTGAGACCCTTCTCCTCGCCCTCAACCAACAAATCCGGGACACCGGTGCCACCCTGAAGTCCTTCAAGCCTGTCCCAGTGACAGCCAAGAGTCAACAACAGGGTCAGCAAGGGCAAGCTCAGCAAGCGCAAGCGGGAGCAGAAGGTCAAGCGGAAGGTCAAGCAGCAACTGAAGCATCCGTCGAAGGTTTGCTCAAGCAGTTGACCTACAAAGTTGAGTTTGCAGGCAACTATGCCCAAACCTTGGCAGTACTCCGCAACATTGAGCGTCTCCAAGTGCTGCTCAATGTCCAGGGGCTGAGTGTACGCTCAGCAACCAGCCGCGCCGATGAGGAATCAGGCAGTCCCAACCTGGAAACCAGCTTCGACCTAGTGGCCTACGTACCCCTGACGCCAGAAGAGCTGAAAGCTCTTCAAGCACAGAAAGCTGCGGCAGCAGAGAAGGCAAGCGAGAAAGGCAAGAAGTAGGAGGAGTAAGTAGAAATACTCTTTTAACCTGACATTAGTTGTGTTGGAGGAGTCTTTCTGTAAGATGGATGCTAGCGGGTAAGGTGTGACCGTTGACTTCGTTGTTGGAATACGAGTGAGGAGTGAGGAATCATGCGTTACATGGGTGTTGGTGCTGCGTGCAGCAGTGTGACGGCGGCATTGGTGGTCATGGCCCAGCCAGCCCTAGCGACCACAGCCAAGATTCAAGATGTGCAGGTCGTCCCTGGTGGTAATGGGGTCTCCATCGTCCTCAAGACTGAGGGTGGAGAGCAGGTTCAAGTGTTCAGCGCCCAGCGTGGTAATGCCTGGGTCGCCGATCTGACCAATACCCAGTTGGCCAGCGGCAACTTCCGCAAGGATCAGCCGACACCGGGGATCAGTGCAGTTACCCTACAAACCCTGGACAGCAATAGTGTTCGGCTTGAGGTTCAGGGAGCCGGTGGCAGTCTAACGGGTCGGATGGCCTCTAAGGCGGATGGTCAACTGGCCTTTGCCGTTCAGCCTGGCCCCCTTGCCCAAGCAGCTCCTGTGGCTCCAGCCAAGAAGCCGGCAACCCTTGCTCAGGCAGCACCTCCGCCGATGTCTGCGCCAGCACCTATGCCCCCTGGACCGCCCCTGATGCGGCGCGCTGTCCCCCCGCCAGTGGGTGACATTTCGATCAGTCAGATTGAGCTCACGGCTTCTACGATTAACTTGGGGCCGAAGGGAAATACTCGGATTCCGCGACTCGTCCTTCGGAATGCGCCCATCCGTGAAATCTTGAGTGTCTTAGCACGTACCGCGGGCGTAAACATGATTTATGTTCCCCCTGGTACTAAGACAACGAGTAGTATTACAAACCTTACCGAAACAGCGAGTGGTTTCCAGCTACAAACCTTCGATAAAGTCGAGAGTGAGTCATTTACTGAGGGAGATCGAGAGGGTGGGAGTGCTGATCCTCTTAATCTATTCAGAATGACACTCTCATTGGATATCGAAAATGAGACAGTTCAGAATGTCCTGAACTATGTTTTGCGGGTCGCCAATCTAGAAGCTAACGTTGATGGCAATACTATCATTGTGGGTCGGCAGCTTCCTCAGAAGGCCCGTAATCTGGTAACTCGTTCACTCCGAATGAACCAAACAACAGCCTTGGATGCTGGTTCATTTTTGGTAACCCAGGGAGCCGAAGCACAGTTTATCGAACAACAAGCTCCTGAAATTAATACTACTACTGTCAATGGCATCTCCACAATTACACAGACTACCCAGCCACCCACAGTTACTCGGGTAGCGCCTACCCAGAGTTCCGGCCCCTTGCCATTATTGGGGATGACAGTTACGGCAGATGCGCGGACAAACATCGTAACCATGACGGGGACACCCGACAAGATTTCTATCGCTACTACGCTGCTCCAGCAAATTGACGCCCGCAAGCGCCAAGTTTTGGTCAACGTCAAGGTGATTGATTTCATCTTGAGCAACAGCAACACATCCAGCTTTGGATTCAGCTTCGGCTCAGGGAATACCTTTTTCGACTTCAGAACACCGGGCAATATGGTGATCGACTTTACCCGTGGGCTGGGTGGTCTCCCGACAAGCTTTGCTGGGACTCTTCGAGCTCAAATCGAAAGCGGGAATGCTAAGGTGCTGACCGATCCCACCCTGCTTATTCAGGAAGGTCAGGTTTCATCGGTTCGGCTGACCCAGCAAATCGTGTCAAGACTAGTCGTCGAGACAACCGGCGGTGCCACAGTACCTATTGTCACTACTGAACCTGAATTGGCTGAGGTCGGTCTGGTTATCAATGTCGGTGTTGATCGAATTGACGACAATGGTTTCATTAATCTACGAGTTCTACCCGACATTAGTGCGCCCGGCACTGAAATTCCCCTTGGTGTTAGTAATGGCATCAGGCAGTTTGTGACGCCAATCAACCGCCGTGCTACGGATTCCGGTCTGATACGTCTCCGAGATGGTCAAACCTTGGTGTTGGCTGGCATTATTCAGGATGGAGAACGGAACTCGGTAACTAAAGTGCCTCTTCTGGGAGATATCCCCCTCTTGGGCGCCTTGTTCCGCAGTAACAGTAAGACCAACGAGCGTAATGAGGTGGTCGTTGTTTTGACTCCTCAAATTATCGATGACACCACACCTGCCAGCTTTGGATACACCCCCCCCCCCAATGCTGGTGCAATGATGACCCCAAGGCCTTAGTCGATTTCCTTACTTATCCTCTACTCCTTTGGCAACTCCCCCTGCACGGGGGAGTTTTTTATAGCCGATTTGAATGGGAATGAGACATTTCTTGGGCTTTCCCGACTCTCCCCATCTCCTCTGGAAGTCTTATAGCCGATTTAAATTACCATGCAGCGCTATCTACAATGATGAGCTAAGATTG
>JACYLR010000059.1 GCA_015272465.1 Gloeomargaritaceae cyanobacterium C42_A2020_066 | reverse complement strand
ACCGGCCGCTATTGTCAATAAATGCTAGCAAACTGAATAAATAGAGGTGCCCTTGTGTTGAAGGAGTGGTATAGCTTGACTCATCAAGCCAAAACCGACTCCCTCCAAAACCTCTTCATGGAAGAGTAGTATCCCCCTAGCCATCACTGTCCTACGCTATTTTTGAACCTGTCAGTTTTAGGGCTTCAAGTAATTGCGTTGCCCCAAACCGCACCGGATCGGTACAGGGAAGCCCCGTTTCGTTTGCCACATCAGCTATCGCCTGCCAAGCCTCACTCTCCTCTAAATGGCTCGTATTTAGACCTATTGCTACAACAGTCGCTGGAGCAAAGGCCCCTGCTGCACAGGCCATTGCCTCGTAGAACTGCACCGCATCCTGCAACGGCGGCAACTGCACCTGGGGACAGTTGCGGATATGGGTTTGGCCAGCCCGGTGCACCAAAATCAGGTCGGTCGGTTGGGTGCCGCGCAGCAGGGGCAGTGTGGCTGTCGAGCCGGGATGAAACAGAGACCCCTGGCCCTCCACAATCACCAGATCCTGGTCGTGGGCATGAGCCACCACCAGTTGCTCCACCGCGCCGGCCGCAAAGTCCACCCGGATGGCGTCTAGGGCAATGCCCGTTCCAGCAATCATCACACCAGCCTGCCCCGTCGCCAGGAATTTGGCCCGGTAGCCAGCCGCTTGGGCAGCCCGCTGCAACTCCAAGGCGGTAGACATCTTGCCAACAGCCATATCGGTACCCACCACCAGCACCCGCCGGCCGGCCGTCTGAGCCGCCTGCCCACTGGCAATCGTCAGGTTGTCTGGCTCTCGGCGCACATCCCAAATCCATTGGCCGGGGCGCAGGTGGGCTTTGAGTTCGGGGTGGTCGGCGAGGGGTGTGTGTAACCCATTCACTAGGTTGAGGCCGTGGCACGCCGCCGCCGCCAAATCCGACCAGTCCCTCTCCGGCAGCCGCCCTCCAGAGGGAGCAACCCCAATCACCAGGGTGTCTGGGTCATAGGCCAAGGCCGTAGACAGATCGGTCACCACCGGCACATCCCTCGCAATCCCCGTCAGTACCGGCACCGGCCGGCCGGCCGCCTCCCGGTCGATCACCGCCACGATCTGGGCCGAACTGTAGCGTAGTAGGGTCAACCCGGTCTTGCCATGCAACCCGGTGAGGCCGCCGTGCATCAGCAGGGCCACACGCCGTTCAGGGGTGAGCATGGCTGACACCCAATCCCGGTTGATCCGACGGCAGCAGTCGGCCGGCCGCCAGGGTTGCGCCCTGGAACGGGTCATCCTGCAAGTTCAGATGACTATCCAAATCCACCGCATCCACCAGGGGCGTCAGATGGCTAGCGGCCGTATTAGCCAGGGCACTGTCGGAGTAGCAGCCAATCATCACGTGCAGATTCAGCGTCCGGGCCGTGTGGATCAGGCCCAATCCTGTGATAAGACCGCCGCATTTCATCAGCTTCAGGTTGACCCCCGCAATCCCCAAGGCTGCCAACTGGATCACATCTTCACTCGTCCAGCAACTCTCATCGACAAACACCGGCAAGGGACAGTCTCGACACAACTGGGGTAACTCCGCCTCCCGGCCGGCCGCTAGGGGCTGCTCCAGGGAGCCAATCCCCCGCTCCGCCAACCAGGCCGCCATCCACCGGGCCGTCGCCAGATCCCAGCCGCCGTTGGCATCGACACTGACGGGCACCGGCCGCGGTCGCGCCGCCAGCACCGCCGTCAGCATCGCCTGATCCGCCTCCCGGCCGGCCGGACTCCCCAGCTTGACCTTGAGGGCCTGTACCTCAATCTGCTCAAACCATTGCTGGACGCGCTGGGCCGCCGCTTCCGGTTCCAGAATGCCGATGGTCACCGTGGTCACTGGAATCTCCTCCCGTGCCAGGCCCCACAGTCGCCACAAAGGTTGACCCACCGCCTTACCCACCCAATCCCAACAGGCCATGTCCAGGGCCGCCCGGCCGGCCGAGGGTAGGTCGTGGGTCTGGGTAGCAATGGCCTGGCGATCCCAGGGGGTGAGGTTGGCGAGTCGGCCGGCCGCCGATTCCAGAGCTTTCCTCAGATCTCCCAAGGTCTGACGCGGATAGAAGCCCGTACTGAACGGTGAAGCTTCCCCCCAACCCTCCAAACCCTCATGACAGACCCGCACCCAGAGATTGGTCGAGGTAGCCGTGGTGCCGCGACTGATGGTGAGGGGTACCCGCTTGGTCACCATAAACGGCTCGACCCGAACCTCCATACCCCCATCCTTGGGTTTACCTGAACCGGGGGGTTGTTTATCCTGGTACAGGATCGGCTCCCGGCTGACCGTCCTTGCCTTAAGGTACACCCATGACTCCCTCCCCAGCCCTAGCCGAAGAGTTTGCGACGGAAATGGCCGAAATCATGGCCGAGGCCCTGGCGGACTACCTGATTGACCCAGATATTAGCGAACGCTACAGCCTCAGCGACGACTGGATCAACACCTTGGTGGATAGAGTCCAGGCCCATGTCCAGCCCTGCCTTCAGGACACCTACGCGGCCGGCCGGCCTCAGGCTTCTGCTTAACTCTTGTCTCTTTTTTCCCTTCCCTTCTCCCTGATTCATGGCCACCCTAAATAGTCACTACCTGAAACTCAAGGCTGGTTACCTGTTCCCGGAAATTGCCCGGCGAGTGAATGCCTACGCTGAGGCCAACCCCGGCGCCCCGATTATCCGGCTAGGCATTGGAGATGTCACCGAACCCCTGCCCGCCGCCTGCCGCCAAGCCATGATCCAGGCAGTCAACGATATGGGGGAGCGGGCCAGCTTCAAGGGCTATGGCCCTGAGCAGGGTTATACCTGGTTACGGGAGGTGATTGCCCATCAGGATTTCCAGAGCCGGGGTTGCGAGGTGAATGCCGATGAGATTTTTGTCTCCGATGGCTCGAAGTGCGACACGGGCAACATCCTCGATATTTTTGGTGACGACAACACCATTGCTGTCACCGATCCGGTTTACCCGGTCTACGTAGATACCAACGTCATGGCAGGTCACACGGGGCCGGCCAACGAGCGGGGCGAGTATGAGGGCCTTGTCTATCTACCGATTACCGCAGAGAACGGCTTTACAGCCGAACTGCCCAGCCAGAAGGTGGATCTCATTTACCTCTGCTTCCCCAACAACCCCACCGGGGCAACCGCCACCCGTGAGCACCTCCAAGCTTGGGTGGACTACGCCCGCACCCACGGCTCGGTCATTTTCTTCGATGCCGCCTACGAAGCCTTTATTACCGATCCATCCCTGCCCCACTCCATTTTTGAGATTCCCGGGAGTCGGGAATGTGCCATCGAATTTCGCTCCTTCTCCAAGAACGCAGGGTTCACCGGCACTCGCTGTGCCTTTACCGTGGTGCCCAAGTCCCTGATCGCCAAGGCTGCGGATGGCTCTCAAGTGCCGGTCTGGTCTCTGTGGAACCGGCGTCAATCTACCAAGTTTAACGGCGTCTCCTACATCATTCAGCGGGGCGCAGAAGCCGTCTATTCCCCGGCCGGCCGGGCTGAGGTACAAGCACTGGTCGCTTTTTATCTGGAGAATGCCCGCCTGATTCGCGAGGAACTGACGGCGGCCGGCCTAGCGGTTTACGGAGGGGTGAATGCCCCCTACGTCTGGGTGAAGACGCCCCACGGCCTCAGCAGTTGGGACTTTTTCGATAAGTTGCTGCACACATGCCATGTGGTGGGCACTCCGGGGTCAGGTTTTGGGGCGGCGGGTGAGGGCTATTTCCGAGTTTCGGCCTTCAACAGTCGAGAGAATGTGATTGAGGCAATGGCTCGGATTCGTTCCCAGTTTTCCCCAGTCTAAAATCCTGCTGCCCCAGCACATCATTCATACTCGGCAACTTGTAGGTGTGCGGATGTTTGCCACCGTTGAACTTGAGTTTCCCCACCCGTTGACTTAAAGGTCAACCCTAGTCCGATTGGAGAACCTGCATGGAAGAGCATCTATTATCCTTAGGGCTACGGTTGGTCAAAAAGCTATCCATACGCAAGTACCATCGCGATCATAAAGTCCAGGCACTGAAGATACTTAAGGTAATTGAATCACGCAGGGGGACAACTGATCCCAAGTTACTGGCAACTTGTGATGATTATGCAGGGGATATCCTTGGATGGCGCGGCTATGCTCCCTGGCTCTATGTTTATACTGCTGAGAGTGGTTGTTTTAAGCCGGGATGGATACCTGATGATTACTACGGACGGGTGGTTATTCCCGTACTCAAAGGCGATTATGGAAAAATATCGTCTCTCAAAATCTTAGTGCACCGGCTGTTTGATGGCCATAACAGTCTCTCACTCCCAAATACACCATTTCCAGATCTGGCCTATCGCGCCAACAGGTTATTCCTTTCCAGCACCTACGAGGTGATAAATCAGGAAAGAATCAGAGATTTTCTATTTTCTCAGCGTGAAACTGTTGTTTTCAAACTTGACAATTCTGGCCAAGGCAGGGACATCTTTCTCCTAAAGGAAGACTCTTTCAACCTGGATCAGGTAAGCCGTCTAGGCAATGGTGTCTTCCAGGAATTCATCAGGCAACATCCCCTTTTTGATCGACTCATGCCTGATTCTACGGCCACGGTACGGGTGACCACCGTGGCGGAATCCACTGGCACCATCTCTGCACGAGCTTGTTTCCTGCGGCTCGGTCGTACAGGGGACACTCACGTCAAGTCGGTTTCCACTATCAAGGTCGCTGTGAATGTAACAACCGGTGAACTGGATGGCCAAGGATATTTACCGGACTGGACAACTGTTCCAGATCATCCAGATACTAAGGTCAGGTTTGCTGGGTTGACCATCCCCTCGTTTAAGGAGTGCATTGCCACTGCCAAAGCTCTCCATCAGCAAGTGCCCTTTACGAGAACGGTGGGCTGGGATTTGATCGTGGATGACCACAATCAAATCAAGGTTATGGAGTGGAACGGAACCCATAACGATATCAAGTTCACAGAGGCAACCCAGGGGCCATGTTTTGCGGATATTGGGTGGGAAAGTTTCTGGAAGCGCTCTACTTAGGCTGAAAGATAGACGATTTAGCCTACCTGTGGTGAAGGACGGCCGGCCGCACGTCCATCCCCCATGGAATCCGTCGCCAGCGTACAGAACTACACAAGGCTGCAGCTTGGCGACTACGCACCCTTCAGACCCAGTTGCAAGAGTCGCAGCAGAATCGCATTAATGCAACTCAGGGCCACCGGCCCCAGCAGTGCCCCCAAGCAGCCCCGGATACGAAACCCCGGTACCAAGCTGGCGGCTAGGGCAAACACCAACCCATTCACCACCAAGGCAAACAGCCCCAGAGTGAGAAAGGTAATGGGAAAGGTCAGAAACAGCAGCACTGGACGAATCAGGGCATTACACAGGCCAATAGCCACGGCTGCCCACAGCGCCGTACCAAATTTGTCAATCTCAATGCCTAAGGGCAGGCGAGCCAGAATCAACAGGCTGATCGTGGTTACGAGCCAAGTCACCAACAAGTAGGCCAGCATGGCAAATGCTCCCGTGCTTCTGGTTGCATTTTAGCCAGGACTCAGGTTGGGAACGCCCCCAGCCACGCCAGACAAGCCTGCTTCTGTGCCGCAGTTGGAGTGTCCACCGGCACTACAGCCCAGCGGCCGGCCGTGGGTGGCCCCAGGATCACCTCATAGGTTTGCAGCCGATCCTGGCGGAAGACGGTCACGGTTACGGTATCTCCCGGTGCATAATCCCGCAGGCGCGCCCCCAAGTCCTCGGCGGTGACCCGCAGTCCGTCTAGGGCCAGTAGTTCATCTCCTGGATCAAGACCCGCGCGGTGGGCCGGTGAGTCGAAAGGTACCGCCTGAATAAGGTGCTGCCCCCGCTCCATCCTGGAGGTTAGCCCCAGATACGGCGTATCCAGCCCACCTTCGGCCACAATCCGCAATCCGTAGGGGGCTAGGGCCTCTGCCAGGGGAAGTTCGACGGTGCCATCAATGTAGTCCCGCCAGAAGTCAGCCAAATCCATCTCAGCGACAGCCTCTACGGTGGCGCGTAAATCCGCCGCCGTAAACCCCCGCTCCGGCCGGCCGAACTCAGCCCACAGGTGGCGCAGGACATCCTCAAAGGAACGCTGGTGGTCGTGGCGCTGGCGGATCAGCAAGTCCAGCATCAGGGTGACCAGTGCTCCCTTAAGGTAATAGGAAATCTGAGTATTGAGACTATAGGCATCCCGACGGTAGTACTTGATCCAGGCGTCGAAACTGGCTTCACTCAAGGACTGTACCTGCCGACCAGGGGTTGCCCACAATCGGGTCACCGTCTCCCCCAATTCCTTGAGAAACCAGGCAACATCATAGAGGCCCGCCCGCAACGGAATCAGCAGGTCGTAGTAGCTGGTGGTGCCTTCGCTGAACCAGAGGCTGGGGGTGTAGTTTTCCTGGTCGTAGTCGAAGTGCGCCAACTCGGCCGGCCGCAGGCGCTTGACATTCCAGAGGTGGAAAAACTCGTGGGCCACCAGGTTGAGAAAACGGTTGTAGCGCTCCGGGGCCTGAAAGCCAAAGCGGGGGTAGTTGAGGGTGCAACTATCCCGGTGCTCGAGGCCGCCATTCCCCTGGCTGGAGAGATGCAACAGAAACACATAGCGCTCGTAGGGTAACCCGCCAAACAATTCGGCTTCGACCTCAATGATTTTGCGGATATCGGCCACCGCTCGCTGGGGGTTGAGATTGCCCTGCCCCCACACCGCCAGGGTATGCGCCCGCCCCTGCACCTCAAACGAGTAGACCGCGTGGGTGCCCACCTCAATCGGGCTGTCCACCAGGGTGTCGTAATCGGCGGCCCAGAACTGCCAACCCTCCCCCGCCAATCGCTCCAGGGGTGTTGTCACCTGCCAATCCGCAGAGGGCGGTACAATCGTGACCCTGAGCGGCTGCTCCTCGGCCCCAACGGCATAGAGAAATAGGGCTGCGCCGGTAAAAAAAGCATGACTGGCATCCACATGGTTGGTACGCACCGATAACTCCGGGGCTAGCACCTGGTAGCGGACGGTCAGGGTAGCGACGCCAGAGGTCATCACTTGCCAGTGGTTCTTCGCCACCTTCCGCCAACTCAGGGAATTGCCCTGGTCATCCATCGCTGCAAACCCCTGGAGGTGGCGGGCATATTCGCGCACCAGGTAGGAGCCGGGGGTCCAGACGGGCAACTTCAAATCCACAACCGGCCGGCCGCCGGGATCTAGGGACATACACACCTCGGCGGCGTGGCTGGCCGGGTTGGGAATTGCAACTTGGTAGAGAATCGCCGCGTCGGGCATGGGTACTCGTTGGATTTGTTATCCTAGGAACTTGTGCTTTGAATCTACGCTGAGTATCCCAGGGGATGGGGTGGTACATGGCTCTTCCTATTGTTGCCGTAATCGGCCGGCCGAATGTGGGCAAGTCCACCCTGGTCAACCGCCTGGCGGGCCAGCAGGCCGCCATTGTTCACGACGAACCGGGCATCACCCGCGACCGCACCTACCTGCGCGCCGACTGGCAGGGGCGAGATTTCACCGTGGTCGATACCGGCGGATTGGTGTTTGACGAGGAAACCGAGTACCTGCCCCTAATTCGTCAGCAGGCCCTCACGGCCATCAGTCAGGCCCAGGTTGTCCTGTTGGTGGTGGATGGTCAAGCTGGCCCCACGGCGGCGGATCAGGATATTGCCCACTGGTTACGCACCCAGCCCCAGATGCCCCCGGTGTTCCTGGTGGTTAATAAGTGTGAGTCCCCCACCCAGGGTTTGACCCAGGCCGCCGAGTTCTGGGCCTTGGGGTTTGGGGAACCCTGGCCGGTCTCCGCCAGCCACGGCAGCGGTGTGGGCGATCTGCTGGATCAGGTGGTGGCCCTTTTGCCCGATGCCCCCACGGAATCCGAGCCAGAGGCGATCAGTGTGGCCATCGTCGGCCGGCCGAACGTGGGCAAATCCAGTCTGCTCAATGCCCTAGTGGGGGAACAGCGGGCGATTGTCAGCCCTGTATCTGGCACCACCCGCGACGCCATTGATACCCTAGTCACCCACGAGGGCCAAGCCTATCGGTTCATCGACACCGCTGGGATTCGCCGCAAGAAATACGTGGACTACGGGGCTGAGTTTTTCGGCATCAACCGGGCCTTCAAGGCGATCCGCCGCGCGGACGTGGTGCTGTTGGTCCTCGACGCCACGGAAGGGGTTACGGAACAGGATCAGCGCCTGGCCGGCCGAATTGTGGAGGAGGGACGGGCCTGCGTTCTGGTCAACAACAAGTGGGACGCCATTCCCAATAAGGACACCTACACCGTCAACGTCTACGAGACCCAATTGCGTTCCCAGTTCTACTACCTGGACTGGGCGGAGACCATCTTTCTCAGTGCCCGGACCGGGCAGCGGGTACAAAAGCTCTACCCCCTGATCCAGCGCGCCGCCGAGGGCCATCGCCGCCGGGTCAGCACGTCTGTGCTCAATGAGGTGATCCAGGACGCCGTGGCCTGGCAATCGCCCCCCGCCAGTCGCCAGGGACGCCAGGGTCGCATCTACTACGGCACGCAGGTACAGGCCCAGCCGCCCACAATTACTCTGTTTGTCAACGACCCCAAGCTGTTCAAGGACAACTACCGCCGCTTTCTAGAACGCCACCTCAGGGAAAACCTAGATTTTACGGGCACGCCTATGCGGATTTTCTGGCGGGGTAAGACGGAACGGGCGGCCGGCCGGGCCCAGGCGACGATGGTGTCCTAGGCCAAAATCCCGGCCTTTCGATGGGCGATGGGTGCCTTACCCATGGCTGCTGAATCCACTGAGCCTTCTGTCACAACGGTATGATCTGGCATCACCGTAGAATTACGGTAGAGTCATGCCAAGGAATCACCCTAAACTACACGGAACTGCATACTCCATGTGCAGTGAGTTAGTCCGTTGTTCGCACAGCAATAACCGTTACACTCTCCCAGTCACCTTAGAGTGGCAAAAGTATGAATGAGGTGTTCTGTTATGGGCGTTTCATTGGTGGCTTATCGCGGTCAAGTCCTTCGCCTTGTAGGCATTGTTGATCGTTTCGGAACCTATGATAGTTTTCGATATCCCGGCCCGGATCATCGGCGGCAGCGCGTCGAGCACCGCATTGTCCGCACCCTGTGCGTTCGCAATCTAAAGCTGGCTGAAAGCCGGGAGGATGTCACTCCTGATCACTGGTGGTTTCCGCTCCGCCAAGAGTGGGAGGAACTGGCTCTTCAACCTGGGGATCGGGTGATGTTCAGTGCCAAAATCCATCGGCGTCACAAAGGGTATCAGCCCACGAAGCCGGGAAGACCCGCCGACCCCAACCATCCACCGCGGCTGGATCACGGCCCCAGTCCCAATGTGCGTAACGTTGTGGTCTTAGCCCGCAACCGCTCACACCTCCGATATACGCTTCCTCAGCCTGGAGTGGTTCAATCCGAGGCATCTGGGTTGGCCCACCTGGCCAAGCCACACTCTGAGGCACCCATCAAGGATCAAAGTCACTACATTGAACAGCTTTCCCAGCGGGATCACCACATCCGTACCCTAACGGCCGAACTCACGGCACTGAGGGCAGAACAGCAGCAAATTCAGGGGTACCAGCGCGATCTCGAACAGAAAGACTGGCAGCTTCGTACCCTAAGTCAAGAACTGATGACACTCCAGACTGAGCATCAGCTTCGCCTCCAAAGCCTCGACCAGATTCGCCAAGACGTTGTCCAACAACTGAGCCAAGCCCAAGATGACCAGCAGCACCTGATCCAGACAGTTGG
>JACYLR010000130.1 GCA_015272465.1 Gloeomargaritaceae cyanobacterium C42_A2020_066 | reverse complement strand
AGGTCAGAGGAGGTCACGGACGGCCGCTGGCGCGATGAGAACGGGTTGATGGTGATTATGACATGAATCACATGCTTCTGGTCTGGGTATATTCACGGATCATCGCCTCCTAAAGACCTACAGGGCCGTGGGATGGGGTGAGTTGGGGATGGTAGACTAAGGGGCGTTAACGGGGTTCGCCAGCCGACTGGCCCTGGAATTGCGTCGGATAACCCCCAATCACGCTGGGAAACATGCACTTTTCTGTCGCTGAACTCTTCACACACCTGCCCGATGAGAAGTTAGTGGCACCCAAGGCCCTGGAAAAGAAGCTCCTCTGCGAAACCGAGACGGATCGCCAGACCCTGAAAATTGCCCTGGATGCCCTGGAGAAACTGGAACTGGTCGCCCGTGAATATGGCAAGTACCGGCGCGTCCCCAACGAGGAGTTCTTTGAGGCTCGGATTCGCTATTCCCGTGGAAGCTACTGGGCGGTGCGGGAAGATCCGGCGGCCGAGAATGTTTATCTGAGCCAGCGCGGTCTGGGAACAGCCTGGAATGGGGATCGCGTGCTGGTGCGGGTGACACGTAAGCGGCGCGGCCGTCACAGTCCTGAAGGGGAAGTCATTCTGATTCTGGAGCGGGCCATCCACGCTCTCCTGGCCTGGGTGCGGGCGGCTGAGACGGGTTACCTCGCCAAGCCCATTGATGAATCCCTAACCTTTCCCGTGCAACTCGATCCAGGGCCTGAAGAACAAGACTTGGCGCCCCTGGTTGACCACCTGGTTCAGGTGCGGATTTGGCGCTATCCCCTGGGGCAACGGCCGGCCGTGGGGGTGGTGCAGCGGGTGCTGGGGCAGGATGTCGGGTCATCCTCGGCCGCCGACCTCGTGGGCTGTAAACATGAACTCCCGAACGCGTTCCCGGACGTGGCGCAGGCTGCGGTGGCGGCACTGCCTTCCACCTGGCCGGCCGCTGACCTGGATCAGCGCCTCGACTTGCGGGACACCTGGACGGTAACCCTAGGGACAGCCGCTGGCCTCGCCCTATCCCTGATATCCAACGGAGCGACGTCCCAAGTAGCGGTGCACATTCCCGACCTGACCGCCTGGGTTGAACCCGACTCGCCGTTGGATCGGGAAGCCCAACAACGGGGGCTGGCCTTCCACCTGGGAGAGCGGCAGATTGACCTCTGGCCAGCGCGACTGGTGGATGAAATTGCGGGTTTGGTACCCGGTCAGGATCGGCCGGCCGTGACGGTTCGGCTCACCTTGGATGACCAAGCCCAGGTGACGGAGTACGACATTTGGCCCTCAGTGGTGCGCGTGGATCAGGCCCTGGCGCCAGATGACCTGACGACGTGGCTGACCAACCCGCCGGGGGATGCCCCCCCCGCTGCCGTGGCGCTCGTCCAGGCCCTGGTGCCTCTGGCGGAACGGTTACAAGCTCGGCAACTTCAGCGGGGCTGTTTGGCGATTCCGGGCATTGAAGCTCCGGCCACCTGGGATGATGGCCTGAAAGGCGCGCTGGCAGCCACCACCGGCCGGCCGGCCGATGCCCTTGTGCAGAGCCTTGCGCTTTTGGTCAACCAAGCTGTGGCGACCCATTTGGCCGCTCTTCAGGTGCCTGCCCTCTACCGGCAACAGGCTAGCCCCAACCCGGTGGACTGGGAACGGTTGCGCCAACTGGGCCTCAACCTAGGGCTGAATCTCCCTGAACCCCAGCCGGAGACGCCCCTTGGTTCTGGGGACTACCAAGCTTGGGTGCGGGAAGCGGCCGAGAACCCCCAGGCCAATCTCTTGTTGCCTCTGCTGCTTGAGACCCTGGCCAACCCCATCTACAGTACTGAACCCGGCGCGCAGTTCAGCCTGGGCCTGACTGGGGCATACCTGCACTGCACTGCGCCGGGCCAGCGCTACGGGGACTTCGCTAATCTGCGAATTCTCCATACCCTGTTCCGGGACGGGAAAGACCGCAAGTCCAGTCGGGCCAAGGAGCGGGTGGATCTGCACCACAGTGGATGCCAGACCCAGGTGCAATGGCCTGTGCTGACGCCCACCATGACCGAGGAGATCAGTCGCTGGGTGGCGGCTACGGTCTCCCGCTTACAGGATCGGGAGCGGGTGGCGCGCCAAGCCCTGGAGGACTATCGTCAACTCGGCTGGTTAGAGCAGCACCAAGTGGCGGCCGGCCGGGTGTTCACCGGAGTTCTGGTGGATGTGGAATCCTACGGCTTTTTTGTCGCCCTGGCGGGTTCCCCCCTTCAAGGTCTAGTGCATGTCACGGCCCTTAAGGACGACTGGTACGAGTACCGCTCCCGGCAGTACAGCCTGGTGGGCCGCCGCAGTGGGCGAGTCTTCAACCTGGGCTTGACTGTGGAAGTGCAGGTCAAGAAGGTTGATCACTACCGCCAGCAGATCGAACTCGTCCTCACCGGTCAAACGACAGCGGATGCCAATCCGGCCCTGGGGGAGACGCCAGAGCCACCGCCCCCTGAGTTCCCCCTCGACCTTGACGAGAGCGGGTACACCTTGGATGGCTGAACCGGCCGGCCGGCCGCTGGTGCTGGGGGTTTCGGGTGCATCCGGGCAAATCTACGCGGTGCGGGCTGTCAAACATCTGCTCACCGCGGGCCTGCGGGTGGACTTGGTGGTGTCTAGGGCAGCCTACACGGTCTGGCAAGCGGAACTGGGCCTGCGGCTCCCCAGTGTCCCAGCCCAGCAGGCGGAATTTTGGCGGCAGCAGTGTGGGGTTGAGACGGGCCACCTCATCTGTCATCCCTGGGGCGCAATTGAAGCCAGCATCGCCAGCGGCTCCTACCGTACCCTGGGCATGGTCGTGATGCCCTGTAGTATGGGCACCGTCGCCAAACTAGCGGCCGGCCTCAGTGGTGACCTGTTGGAGCGGGCGGCGGATGTCCATCTCAAGGAGGGACGTCCCCTAGTGCTGGTACCGCGGGAAACCCCCTTCAGCTTGATTCACCTCCGCAATCTGACCGCCCTCGCCGAGGCCGGGGTGCGCATCGTACCGGCGATTCCAGCTTGGTACCATCAACCCCAGACCATCGATGACCTGGTAGATTTTGTGATTGCAAGGGCCTTCGACCAGTTAGACCTGGATTGCGTGCCCCTGCGGCGCTGGGTCTAGGGCACGGCCGGCCGATGAGAAGCAAGACAGTGACGGCCCTCATCATACTCTGGGGAGTCAGTATCCTCCTGCTGGGAACAGGTCGGATCAACCCGCCTTACCTGGTTGAAAAAACCATGGAAGTCTTCGACTTTGAGTTTTCCTCCAAGGAGTCCTATGCGCGGGCTGCTGACCGGGTCAACTGGATGCGGGGCACGTACTTCGCCGTTCTATATGGCATAACCCTGTATGGACTTAGAAAGCAGCACCCGCCATCCTAAATGACGCACATCTATAAAATTGTTCGACGACTTGGCCTCGGTTGAGCGAATACCTGAGACCTAAGTTCGGGAGGCGTTGAGTCTGCTAGTAACTCAGTTCTGCGGGTTCACCGGCCGGCCGCAAATCCTGGGCATTTCCCAGCAGGCCACACTGGGCATGATGAAGGAGTAAATGGTCACAAAGCACCAAGGCAACCATTGCTTCTACCATCGGCACAGCCCTGGGCAGCACACAGGGGTCATGGCGACCGCGGGCCACCAATTGCGTCGCCTCGCCCTCGCGGGTCACGGTTTCTTGGGCAATCATGATCGTGCTGGTGGGCTTAAAGGCAACCCGTAACACAATAGACTCCCCATTGCTAATCCCACCCTGAATGCCCCCAGAACGATTGGTGCGGGTGCGGATGCGGCCCTGGGCATCGGGATAGAACGCGTCATTGTGCTGACTGCCGGAGAGCAGCGTCCCTGCGAAACCCGACCCCACCTCAAACCCCTTGCTGGCTGGCAGGGACATGAGTGCCTTGGCCAGATCGGCCTCCAATTTGTCGAAGACAGGTGACCCCAAGCCCATCGGTGGCCGACGCACCACGCATTCCACCACCCCCCCCAAGGAATCCCCCTGGTGGCGCACCTGATCAATGCGGGCAATCATCACCTCAGCGGCCTCAGGATCAGGACAGCGAACGATGTTAGCGTCTACCTGGCCCCGCATCACCCGCTCCGGGTCAAGGGTGGCCTGAATATCCTGCACCTGCTGCACGTAGGCCAGAATCTCGGTGCCGGCAACCTGGGCCAGAATCTTGCGGGCAATGGCACCAGCCGCAACCCGGCCGATGGTTTCCCGGGCCGAGGCACGCCCCCCCCCTTGCCAGTTACGGATGCCGTACTTGGCCTCGTAGGTGGCGTCCGCATGGGAAGGCCGATACTTCATGGCCATCTCATCGTAATCCTGGGAGCGGGCGTCCTGATTGCGCACCAAGACAGCAATCGGTGTACCCAGGGTTAACCCCTGAAACACACCCGAGAGAATTTCACAGGTATCGCTTTCCTGGCGAGGCGTGGTGATCCGACTTTGGCCGGGGCGGCGGCGGTCTAGGTCTGTTTGGATGTCGGCCGTCCCCAGGGGAAGACGCGGTGGACAGCCATCAATGACCGCCCCGACACCGCCCCCATGGGACTCACCAAAGGTGGTGACCCGAAAAACCCGGCCGAAGGTATTGCCCATGACTCTGTGTTCCAATGCGCTTGTCTATGCTAGGTCAGGCTGGGGTGCCCTGGGAAAGGCACCGACCGGTTGGAATCATACGTTTCAAGTCCCCCCACCCAAAAATCGATGGAACCCACCGCGTCCGCCGCACCTACTGACGACTACTGGGTCACCTGGGAGCAATACTTCGACCTAATTGAGCGCTTGGCTGCCCTCGTTTATGTCAGCGGCCGGCCGTTTGACCACATCGTCGCCATTGCCCGGGGCGGCTTGCGGGTGGGCGATATCCTCAGCCGCATCCTCAACACACCCCTCGCCGTCATGGCCGCCACATCCTATCGGGGGCCAGGAGGACGGCACCAGGGAAGCCTCCAGTTGGGCAGTAGCTTGGCCATGTCCAGCTCAGGGCTAGGCCATCGGGTTCTATTGGTGGACGACTTGGCCGATTCAGGTACAACTCTGGAGACAGCAACCCAGTGGCTGCTTAGCCACCACGGCATTGACCTTGAAGAGATTGCCACGGCGGTGATCTGGGTAAAGGCCAGTTCCCGCTTCCGGCCCGATTTCTATGCCGAATATCTGGAGCACAGCCCCTGGATTCACCAGCCCTTTGAGAAGTACGAAACCCTCACGCCTCAAGATTTAGCGAAACGACTCAAGCTGTCCTAGGGTTGACACGATACGCCGGGGCTTTGAGCGAGACGGAGACACCTCAACCCTAGGTCTTGGGCGTGCCCTGAACCATTTGCTCCACAAAGTTAGTGTAAACCTCTCCCCGGAGAAAATGGGGGTTCTCCAGAATCTTCTGATGGAAAGCCAACGTCGTGGGCAGACCCGTAATTGCACACTCATGCAGCGCCCGCCGCATCCGAGCAATGGCCTGATCCCGTGTGGCCCCCCAGACAATGATCTTGCCAATCAGGGAATCGTAGTGCGGTGGGATTTCGTAATCGGGATAAACGTGGGAATCGACCCGCACACCGGGACCACCGGGGGGTAAATAGGCCAGGATGCGACCAGGGCAAGGCCGAAACTGATGGGTCGGGTCTTCGGCATTAATCCGGCACTCGATGGCGTGGCCCCGCAGTTGCACCTGATCCTGCGTCAGGCTCAGAGGCTCTCCTTGGGCAATCCGAATCTGTTCAGCAATCAGATCAAGGCCGGTAATCATCTCCGTGACGGGATGCTCCACCTGAATCCGGGTGTTCATCTCCATGAAATAGAACTGGCCGTCGGGGGCGAGCAGAAATTCGACAGTACCCGCCCCGACATACCCGATTGAGGCCGCCGCACGCACCGCCGCTTCTCCCATCGCGTTCCGGAGTTCAGGCGTCAGGGCAGGACTGGGGGCTTCCTCCAACAGTTTCTGGTGGCGGCGTTGGATCGAGCAGTCCCGCTCCCCCAAGTGAATGATCTGACCGTACTGATCGGCTAGGATCTGGATCTCCACGTGACGGGGCCGTTCAATAAAGCGTTCCAGGTACAGTCCTGGATTGCCAAAGGCGGCTTCAGCTTCGCCCTGAGCGGCTTGAAAGAGGCGGATCAGGTCTTCTTCTTGGCGCACCAACCGCATGCCGCGGCCACCACCGCCGGCTGTGGCCTTGATCATCAAGGGATAGCCGATTTGATGGGCCGTCTTCAGGGCGTCTTGCTCATCGAGGACGAGGCCATCGCTGCCCGGAATCGTGGGGACGCACGCCGCCTGCATGGTGTATTTGGCGGTGGATTTGTCGCCCATGGCCCGGATCGCCTGGGGAGTGGGGCCAATGAAAGTCAGGTGGTGGTCGGCACAAATCTCAGCGAAGCGGGCGTTTTCGGCCAGAAAGCCATAGCCGGGATGGATGGCGGTGGCATCGTGGGTGAGGGCAGCGGCCAGAATGTTCGGTACATTGAGATAACTTTTGGCGCTGGCGGCTTCGCCGATGCACACAGCTTCGTCGGCAAGTTGGACGTGGAGGGAATGGCGGTCGGCGGTGGAATGAACGGCAACCGTGGGGATGCCCAGTTCCTGGCAGGTGCGGAGAATCCGAACGGCAATTTCGCCCCGGTTGGCAATCAAGACTTTGCGGATGGAAACCATGGGCACTGCCGAACCGCCATAGGGCATGGCTGATCCTATCATGGGGCTAGGGAGTGACTGGCGGGCTGTGGTAGGTTAGGAGATGGACGCGGATGTGGTGGAATTGGTAGACACACCATCTTGAGGGGGTGGCGCCGCAAGGTGTGCGAGTTCGAATCTCGCCATCCGCATGGAACACTGGAGGCCCAGTGCCCTACCGTTACCTGGTTTTCCATAAGCCCTACGGGGTTCTCTGTCAGTTTTCCTGCCCAGAGCCGGGGCGACAAACTCTCCAGGATTTTATCCCGGTACCAGGGGTCTATCCGGCCGGCCGCCTGGATCAGGATAGTGAAGGGTTGCTGGTGCTCACCGATGACGGTGCGCTGCAACACCGCTTGACCACGCCTAAGTTTGGCCATCGGCGCACCTACCTGGCCCAAGTGGAGGGCCTACCCACGGAGGCGGCCCTAATGTCCTTGCGGCAAGGGGTGGTGATCCAGGACTATCACACCCGGCCGGCCGAGGCGCGGCTTCTGGCAGATCCTCCCGACCTACCGCCCCGGGATCCTCCAATTCGCTACCGGGCGGCGATCCCCACCGCATGGCTAGAACTGACGCTGACGGAGGGCAAGAACCGTCAAGTCCGGCGGATGACGGCGGCCGTAGGTTACCCTACCCTGCGACTGGTGCGTATTGCCTTTGGCGCTCTCACACTCCAGGGGCTTACTCCAGGCAACTGGCGGCCCCTGACGGCGGCGGAGCAACGGACGCTGTTGGCTTCAACTCCCTCAACTCGCCATGCTGACCGTTCTCTACAGCGATAGATTTCTCGCCCACCAGACGGGGCGCTTCCACGCCGAGCGGCCGGCCCGACTCCAAGCGGTGGTAGAGGCGCTCCGCCAAGTGCCCTGGGCCGACCAGATCCACTGGCAGGAACCGGCCGGCCGCCATCCAGTGCGCGAGTGGCTGACCTGGATTCACGACCCGGCTTACCTCGACTGGGTAGAGCAGGTTTGCGCCAAGGGAGGGGGCTATCTAGATGGGGATACACCGGTCGGGGGAGACAGCTTCGAGGTAGCCCTCCTGGCAGCTTCAGCCTGGCTAGAGGGACTGGATTGGGTAATGGCAGGACGGGGGCCGGCGTTTGTTTTGACGCGCCCCCCTGGTCATCATGCCCTAGCAAATGAGGCGATGGGCTTTTGTCTGTTTGGCAATGCGGCCCTGACTGCTCACTATGCCCTGCGCCACTGGGAGGTGGAGCGGGTGGCGATTTTAGATTGGGATGTGCACCACGGCAATGGCACCCAGGCTCTGGTGGAAAGTCATCCCCAGATCGCCTACTGTTCCCTGCACCAGGCTCCGTTTTATCCGGGCACCGGCTGGCACACCGAGCGCGGCCCCTACGGCAATGTCCTCAACCTGCCCTTAGCGGCGGGCAGTAATGGGGAGATCTATCAGCGGGCGTTTCAGGATCAGATGATACCGTTTTTGCAGGCATGGCGGCCGGCCGTGCTGATCATCAGTGCGGGCTACGATGGCCATCAGGATGATCCCCTGGCCAGTATGGCCCTACAGCCAGAGGATTTCGGCCAGTTTACCCAAGCCTGTCGGTCGGTCACCGATCACCTGCTGTTCGGCTTAGAGGGGGGCTATGACCTAAAGGGCTTGGCCGAGTCTGTGGTTGCTACCTTGGCAGCCTGTTTATCATTTCCAAGCGTCGGTGGCAGCTAACCCGACGTTCGGCACCAGGAGGAGCCGGGAGTACGGTGCAACAGGGTTGAAAGAAGGTGCATCAACACCAAAACAACAATAGGGCACCTCTATTAATTGGCGAATCGCCCCCTTACTGAGAATGAGCTAACTTGAAGCGCCTAGTTTGCCGGCCTCTATTGTCAGTAAGTGCGTAGTAGACTGAACAACATAGAGGTGCCCTATACATGTCGCCATGCCGGAATGTAGAGTGGCGATGTTTACCATCAAACCACCCTGTCGGAACATCTACTCAGTACATCAGCATGGGGATCGCAACCTCCTCCAGGCTCCAAAATGGCGTCTCCCAGTGAGGACAACGATTAGCTCCAAATCCGGGACATGCCGTAGGCATCAAACGCCTCATCGGCACTGACCACATGCAGCGTGTTCACAAATGCCTGGGCAATCATCAGCCGGTCGAAGGGGTCTCGATGGTGAAACGGCAACGTCGTCAGGGCAGCGAGATGGTCGTCATGGGTTTCCAAGTACCGCAATCCTGAACGCAACATGTGCTGAGCGAAAAACCCTGGATAGGAACCGCCAATGTCCAGCTTCTTCAGGCTCACCTTGATCGCGACTTCCCAGGGCACGGCACGGCTGACAAGCACCTGATTCTCTAGGTTGAGGATCGCTGCTTTCGCTGTCGGGCTGAGGTTTGGATCGTCCCACCAGAACCACAGCACGGTATGGGTGTCGAGCAGCAACTTCATTCCATGTACTCCGCGAAGTCCTCCAGCGGAGCATCAAAGTCTGGGGCCATCCAAAACGAACGATCTTTCGCAGTGCCAGCCACCCGCGGCGGGTTCCGCTCCGGCACGGTCATGATGGCAACAACTTCACCGTCCCGAGTCAGTTGGAGTTGATCACCCGGTGTCATCCCGGCCATAATTTCTGGCAACCGCTCCAGCGCAGCCTTCAGCGGTAGGACTCGTGGCATGGTGGTGTTCCTCCTAGGATGATTGTGACGCACGCCAACAGTGACATGCGCCGACGGCTCGCTGACTTATGGAACCCTCGGCGATAATATCTGACAAGGTAACCCTTAGGAAGCCAAGCCATGAACTGGGAAGACTAGATCCATTCCGATCCCGATATTCTCGTTGGCAAACCAGTCTTCAAGGGAACCCGTCTATCGATCGAGTTTATCTTGGGGCTACTTTCAGCGGGCTGGACGGAAAAGCAGATTCTAGAAAACTATCCTGCCCTCACCCCAGACGCTCTTAGAGCCATGTTTACCTATATCCACGAATGCATGCGGGAAATGAACTTGTACACCCTGTCCAGTAAAGGGCACCTCTATTAATGCCACATGTAGGCTTATCGTGGCACAAAAATAAGGGCCACTAGCCCTAAATTATGACCATGATGAACTACCCCGCTGCAAGCAGACGGGGGTAGTAGTAAATAAGTAGTGAAAGCTTCTTTAGGCCGAGTCTAGAGATGCAT
>JACYLR010000062.1 GCA_015272465.1 Gloeomargaritaceae cyanobacterium C42_A2020_066 | reverse complement strand
AATGGCGCAGCACCTGGCCACCCTCGTGATCCACCGCCACCACCAACGGCCGGCCGAGCTGTTGTCGCAGGGTCAGCAATTGCTCCGGCAATGCCGCCGGTTCAGTCAAATGGGAACGGAACAGTAGCAACCCCAGTGCCCCGGTCGCCTCCAGCAACGCCAGAGTAGACGCCCCCAACGGCCCCGGTGGCGGGCCAAGCAGCAGCCGCCGGCCGGCCGACTCTAGGGCCTCCATAGCGGCGCCGCCCGCGCCCATCTCCGAGCAATAGCGATCACAGCCGCTTCCAAGCCAAGGTCAAACCATCGGCAATCGGAATCAGACTGAGGTTGACCCGCTGATCCTGAGCCAGATGGGCATTGAAGGCCCGAATTGCCGTCGTCGCCTCATCCTGGGCCGTTGGATCTGCCACCCGGCCATCCCAGAGCACATTGTCAATGGCGATCAGGCCCCCCGGTCGCACCAAACTCAGACAGCGCTCGTAGTAGGCGATGTAGTTTTGTTTATCGGCATCGATAAAGGCAAAATCAAACCGGCCGGCCGATCCCTCGGCCAGCAACTGATCCAGGGTGTCCACCGCTGGGGCCAGCCTTAGGTCGATCTTATGATCCACTCCTGCTGCCGCCCAGTAGCGTCGGGCAATGGCCGTATACGCCTCACTGACATCACAGGCCACCACTTCCCCGTCGGCGGGCAACGCCAGGGCCACTGCTAGGGCACTGTAGCCCGTAAACACTCCCACCTCCAGGGTATGCTTGGCTCCGGTTATCTGCACCAGCAAAGCCATCAACTGCCCCTGCTCCGGAGCAATTTGCATCTGTGCCAGGGGATGGGCCGCGGTTTCTGCCCGCAACTGGGCCAAGATCGGGGCTTCCCGCAGGGACACCGAGAGCAGGTAAGCATAAAGGCGGTCATCCAGGGGCAGGGTGCGGCGCGACATGGGGTGAAGAATGGGGCAGAATGGCCGTGATCATCGTAACCCCCGGCCGGCCGTCCAGGGGATCGGACGCCCAATCCTGCCGTGAACTACATTCCCCTCCACCACAAATACCGGCCCCAGACCTTTTCCCAACTGGTGGGGCAGGAAATGGTCGCCACCACCCTGGCCAATGGGATGCGCTTGGGGCGAGTCATGCCCGCCTACCTGTTTTGTGGGCCGCGGGGCACCGGCAAGACCTCCTCCGCCCGCATTCTGGCCAAGGCTCTCAACTGCCTGAGCACGGCAACAGTCACCCCGGAACCCTGCGGCACCTGCGATCTCTGCCGGGGCATTGTCCGCGGCGCGGCCCTAGATGTCCTGGAGATCGACGCCGCCAGCAACACGGGGGTGGACAACGTGCGCGACCTGATCGAGGGTGCCCAGTACGCCCCCGTCCAGGGTCGCTACAAGGTATTCATCATTGATGAATGCCACATGCTGAGCACGGCCGCCTTCAATGCCCTGCTCAAAACCCTGGAGGAGCCGCCGCCCCACGCGGTGTTCATCCTGGCAACGACCGACCCCCAGCGCCTGCCCGCCACGATCATTTCCCGCTGTCAGCGGTTTGACTTTCGCCGCATCTCCCTGGAGCGGATGACCGCCCACTTGGCAACCATTGCCCAGCAGGAGGGGATTGAGATCACCCCCGAAGCCCTCACCCTGGTGGCTCAGTTGGCCCAGGGTGGGATGCGGGATGCGGAGAGTTTGCTCGATCAGCTCAGCCTCCTACCACCCCCTGTCAACCCAGATCAGGTCTGGCAGTTGGTGGGATCGGTGCCGGAGCGTCCTCTCCTAGCCCTGCTCCAGTCGGTCTATACCCAGCAGCCCCTAGAGGTGATGGCGGCCGGCCGGCAGCTCCTGGATCAGGGTTGGGAACCCCTCGCGGTGTTGCACCAACTGGTGGCCCTCTATCGGGATCTCCTGATTGCCCGGGTGACACCCGCCGCCCGTCACCTCACTACCCTCACGGAGGCCACCTGGGAGGCCCTCGTGGCCCTGGCCCAAACCCTACCCGTGGACACTATCCTGGCCGCCCAGGCCCATCTGCGCACCAGTGAACCCCAAGTGCGCCACGCCCCCCAACCCCATCTCTGGCTAGAAGTCACCCTGCTGGGCCTCTTGCCGAGTCAAACACCCCCCCCGGCCGGCCGGCCGCCGTCTCCTGCCCCGCTTCCCCCCGTATCTGCTGCGCCGGCCGCCACCCCAGCCCCGCCCCAGCCCGCGCCCCCCGCGGTCAGTCCACCCGCGCCCGCATCTCCGCCACCTGTATCTCCGCCAGCCGTTGCGCCCGAACCGTCTCCCCCCACTGCACCCGAACCACCTCCTCCCGCACCCCCAGCCGGCCCTGACCTGGGCGAAATCTGGGCGACGGTGGTTAGCCATATCCAGAAAAAAGCCTCCCAGTCCCTTTTCCAGGGCAACGGTCAGCTATTGACGCTCCAGCAAGAGCCACCCTTGGCCCGCGTCGGCTTCCAATCTCCCGCCCTTGTCACCATCGCCCAGGGCAAACTCAAGGAATTACAAACCGCCTTCAAACGGAGTGGTTACGGCCCCCTCCAGATCGAGATTGTGCCCCTGCCTGCCGCCCCCACCCCCGCGGCCCGGCCGGCCGTGGCACCCCCGCCGCCATTGCCACCGCCAGCACCCACCGCCACTCGTCCCTCACCGGTTCAGCCACCGCCGGCCGCTAGTTCCTCCGAACCCAAGGCGGCTCCACCGACTGCCAACCCGGAAAGCGAAGTGTGGCGGGCCGCCCGTCGCCTGGCAGACTTCTTCCAGGGGGACATTGTCCTGCCCGCAGCCGAGGCAGACGAGAGCCACGACTCAGAGGTGGAAGAGCGGGACTCCAGTTGACATCGGCCGGGCCCTCAACCCCCTAGCCCAGTTCAAAGGACATGACACCAAAGTGTCGGCTCATGGACACAGGAGGCGGGCTGCCCAGGTACATGCGGGCTGTTTCAAACACCGCCACCATGTGATGGTGTTCGACGAGCCTCAGGGCATCGGTGTTCGGAGCCGATACATCCAGAAAAAGGGGAGCACCGGCAGATGTGTGGGCTTTCAAGGCCGTGAACAGTCGATCCGCGAAGGCCAGATTGTCTGCGTAGAGGGGGCTAACTTTATAACCAGACCGGCAAAGGCGTACCACACCATACCCGGCCATCTGGTTGTGGCACATTATCCCCAGGGCCGTGCTTTGGGGTTGGGCAATCCAACTGCGGAGTAAAGCCTGGCGATCGGCAGGAAAAAAGGGCTGATCGTAGGCCCTCAGCTCATCAAAGCCGATCTGGGCTAAGGGGATGATCGCCGAGTCTACTGGAGCTTCCCCGCCACCCATCCCCTGATACCGAATGTTGTTGTAGGCCAGCTCAAAGCCTGATTTTCGGTAGTTCTCCTGCTGATCAACAACCCCATCCAGCCCAATTGTCCGTCCTTCCAAGGCAGCCAGCGCCGCTTTCCAGATCTGTAATCCGTAGCCTTGTCCCCGCGATTCCGGTCTGACAATGTAGAAACCGATAAAACCAAAGGTATCACCGTATTTAACAGCCGAAATTGTTGCTACGGGGATGTTATTCACCAAGCCAATCAGGAACCCCGTCGGATCGGCTCCATAGAAACAGTCGGCATCGTACAAGCCCGGATTCCATCCCTCTGTGGCTGCCCAGTCAATGGCCACCTCCAATTCCGGACGGGTCATCGATCTGATCGTGTAGGACATGGGGTTTCTCCTCACTTCCTGTCTGGGACAGGGGGCCTAGACCTGTGATGTTCAGGGTATTGAGTTCTGGAGCTTCACAGTCTGTGGGTCAGACCTCAGGGAAAACGGTCTGAGTGGACACTGCTGCAAGGGCTTCAGGTCTCGCCGGACAGGAGATGGCAATCGATGCTTCAATTAACCTGCGGCAATCCCTAACTGGTCGAACAGAATCGCCGGGGTTAACACACTGGCTCCGACCCACTCCTGTTCTAGGCTGAAATCCCGAATGGCCTGGAAGGCCTCAAAGATGTTGCCCGCTACCATCGTGTTTTTAACCCGGCCCACAATTTCGCCCTGAACAACTCGATAGCCCAGGTCTAAATTGACCGAGAACTCGCCCGCCAACTGGTTGGACTGGCCAGCCCCCAGCACCTGATCGACGATCAGCCCCTCATCCATGGAGCGGATCAGATCGGCGTAGGGGGTCACTCCCCTGTCAATGACAAGGTTGGCCAATTCTGGGCCAGGTCGGGACAACCCTCCCCGGTAGCCATTCCCTGTCGATTGCTCACCGGCTCGCGCTGCCCAGAGCCGATCCCAATAGAAACCTTGGACAGTGCCGGCCTCAATCAGAGCTTTGACCTGGGTGGGGGTAGCCTCATCATCAAAGGCCCGGGCGGCTAACCCCAGGGTGGGGTCTTCCCGCAGCGTAAAGCGCGGGTCAAACAGGGTTTCCCCCAGTTTGCCCACCAAGGGAGACGCCTGCTGCACAATAGCTTGCCCGGAGAGAATGGTCTCAAACAGGCCTCCCAGCACCCCTGCCACTGCCCTAGGGGTCAGGAGGACGGGCAGGGTACGGGCGCTCACCGCAGTCGTTGTCTCGGCCCAGGTGTACTTACGAATCAGGTTCTGCACCAGCGACTCGTAATCCGCAACTTCTCCTCCGGTGACCTGGTAGGTGTAGATCTGGAGAAAATCTTCGCCGCGCACCAGGTTGCCCGACAGACTGGTACTCAGGTACTGGCTCTGGTGGGTCGCCAAACTGCCACCACTGGTCAGTATCGCCACGCGACCCTGTTGGAGGTTAAAGCCCACATCCACCAAAATCTCAGGGTTGTAGGCGTGAACTTGGGCAATCAGGGCTTCTCCGGCCGCCACCAAGTCATCGTTGGCGGGGGCAACAACCTCTGGGGAGGCTTGGCTGAGGTGGGTCTGTTCCGCAAAGCTGATTTCCGCGGGTTCACCAATCGTTGCCGTCTGAACGGCCGCCTCTACCAAATCCTCCAGCCGCGTCAGGTCGGTGCTACTGGCAAACCCCATGCGGCCGGCCGCAATCACCCGTAGGGCGACACCGGAAAGGGCGCGAGTTTCCAGGGACTTGAGGCGGTTATTCTCAAACTGCACCGGCCGGCCTTGGCTGCTCAGGTAATAGACCTCAGCGCTGTCGGTGCGGCCGGCCGCCAGTTGCAGAATCTTTTCCAGAACGTCAAGTTCGACCATGGGTGACCCCTACGTTAGCGCCCTACGAATACTCGCCGGTCAGACCTGGCCGTGCACCAACTTCTCCACCGCCTCGATGATTTGCTCCGGCTGCACCACGGTCAGTTTTTCCAGGGCACCGTTGTAGGGCGTCGGCACATCTTGGGAGGACAACCGTACCACCGGCGCATCCAGTTCATCAAAGAACCGCTCGGTAATGGCCGCACTCAGTTCGGCACCGATGCCGCCGGTACGCATACACTCCTCGACAATCAGCACCCGGTGAGTTTTGCGCACTGAGGCCCCAATGGTTTCCATATCAAAGGGCCGCAGGGAAATCAGGTCAATGATCTCCGGATCGTAGCCCTTTTCCTCTAGAGCCTTCACTGCATGCAGACAGTGGTAGCGCATTCGAGAATAGGTGAGGATCGTTACCTCTTGGCCCGGCCGCACAAGCTCCGCCCGATCCAGGGCCTGAACGTAGTCTCCAGGCGGAATCTCTTCCTTGAGGTTGTAGAGCAACACATGCTCAAAAAAGAGCACTGGGTTGTTGTCCCGAATAGCGGCCTTGAGGAGGCCCTTGGCATTCTTGGGTGTCGAGCAGGCAACAATCTTCAGCCCAGGCACGGCCTGGAAGTAGGCTTCGAGGCGCTGGGAGTGTTCAGCCCCCAACTGTCGTCCCACACCTCCGGGGCCGCGGATCACCATCGGCACCTTAAAGTTACCGCCGGAGGTATAGCGCAGCATCCCAGCGTTATTGGAGATTTGATTGAAGGCCAAGAGCAGAAAGCCCATGTTCATGCCTTCAATGATCGGGCGGAGTCCCGTCATGGCAGCGCCCACCGCCATCCCCGTAAAACTGTTTTCGGCAATCGGCGTATCCAGGATGCGCACATCCCCGTACTTGAGGTAGAGATCCTTGGTGACCTTGTAGGAGCCGCCGTAGTGGCCCACATCCTCCCCCAGCACAAAAACCGTGGGGTCGCGCTCCATTTCTTCATCAATGGCGGCGCGCAGAGCGTTGAATAGCAGCATTTCAGCCATGGTAAGCGGCGGGGGTTAATCAGCGTAGATGTAGTGATGCAGATCCTGGGGGGCAGGTTCGGGGCTGGCTTCCGCAAAGTGGACGGCCTCATCCACGAGTTCGGCCACTTTCTGGTCAATGGCACTCAGATCAGCCTGGGTGACGA
Organism: Gloeomargaritaceae cyanobacterium C42_A2020_066; assembly: GCA_015272465.1. Classification (GTDB taxonomy): domain Bacteria; phylum Cyanobacteriota; class Cyanobacteriia; order Gloeomargaritales; family Gloeomargaritaceae; genus JACYLR01. Next base: position 3,616 of record JACYLR010000062.1, on the reverse strand, counting down.
TCCCCTGTTCCAAAACATAGGTCGCAAAGGTTTTGATGGGGTCTCGGCTCATCCAAAACTCTTTGTCAGACCGAGAACGAAGCTCGTCCGGATCTGCGAGGGAGTGGCCACGGAAGCGATAGGTCAGTGCCTCAATCACCGTAGGGCCTTCACCGCACCGCGCCCGCTGCACTGCTTCCAGGGTGGCAGCCCGCACGGCCATCACGTCCATGCCATCCACCTCAACACCCACCATGCCGAAGGCGGCGGCCTTTTTGTAAATCTCCGGAACGGACGTGGCGCGGTAATGGGCCATGCCAATCGCCCACTCGTTGTTCTCGATCACAAAAATGATGGGCAATTTCCACAGGGCGGCCATATTCAGGCATTCAAAAAACTGACCGTTGTTGGAGGCCCCATCCCCAAAAAAGCAGAGGGTGACTTGGTCAGCGGAGGTGTCGTTGAGGGCATTGCGGCGATAATGGGTCTGGAAGGCGGCACCCGTGGCGACGGGAATGCCTTCGGCCACAAAGGCAAAGCCACCCAAGAGACCATACTCCGCAGAGAACAGGTGCATTGAGCCACCCCGGCCCTTGCTACAGCCTGTTGCCTTGCCAAAGAGTTCGGCCATCACTTGGCGAGCGGGCACGCCTTTGCTGAGGGCATGGACATGATCCCGGTAGGTGCTGCACACGTAATCATCAGGCCGCAGGGTTTTAATGGCCCCGGTGGAGACGGCTTCCTGGCCGTTGTAGAGGTGGACAAAACCAAACATTTTGCCCCGGTAGTACATTTCGGCGCACTTATCCTCGAAGGAACGCCCCAGCACCATGTCCTCGTAGAGCATCAAGGCTTCGTCTGAGGTGAGGGGGAGGGTGGCTTTGTCGAAATGGGGCAGGGAACGGGAGGGAGCCATAGGGTGCGGCCGGCCGAGGGAGAGTACCAACAGGGGAGATTGGAGCACAGGTTCACCCCTAGCCCCGTTTGTAAAAACTACTTTAACCTTTGCTTGACCCCTGGTAAACTGCGGCTCTGGGGGGTGCTTGCCTACAATAGCCCTATGAACTCCTCCCCTGCTAGGCAGCGGTGGGCTGCGGCGGTCTCCCGCCATCGGATTATTGCTGTGATTCGGGCTGCTCAGCCTGATGTGGCTTACCAGATGGCCCACACGGCGGCGGCGGCCGGCCTGCGGCTGATCGAGATTACCTGGAACACGCCAGAAGCTACCGCGCTCATCCAGAGCCTCACCCAGGCTTGGCCCGATTGCCTGGTGGGCACGGGTACTGTGCTCACTGAGCAGGACTTGCGGCAAGCCCAGGCCAGCGGCGCGGCCTTTGTGTTTACGCCCCATGTGGATAGTGATCTCCTGGCCCTGAGTCAGGCCCTGGCAGTGCCCCTGATTCCCGGTGCCCTAACCCCCACAGAAATTGTCCGGGCCTGGCAGGCGGGGGCGGCAGGCGTCAAGGTGTTTCCGGTGAGCGCGGTGGGGGGATGGGCCTACCTGGAAAGCCTGCGAGGGCCGTTGGGTCAGATTCCCCTGATTCCCACCGGGGGAGTGACCTTGGCCAATACCCAAGCGTTTTTGCAGGCGGGAGCGTGGGGGGTGGGGTTGGCCGGAGATTTATTCCCGAAAGAAGAGGTGACGGCCGGCCGCTGGGCAGCTCTCCAAGAGCGTTTGCGGGTGTGGTTAGCGACTCTAGCGCCCTTCTGTATACCTGAGCCGGTGCTGTCGATCCAAGGAAGGTAGGGATGACGCTTGGGGACACAGATCGCCAGTTTTTACGTCAGCGCCGTTTTTGGGTGCGGACATGGCCGGCCGTTGGGTTCGGACTCCTGACCCTAGATGCCGGGCTAATCCTGTGGTTTTGGACAGGGCAGGCGGATCTGTTCAATCCCTGGGTCGTCAGCCGTAACTTGATGGCCAACCCAGTTCCCCAGTCCACGGTGTTCCTGATGGCTGCCCTGTTCCCGTTGGTTTTTAACCTCTGTCTGCTCTTGGCGGCGGCAGTGGTGATCCTGGGCTTTGGGGTCATGCGCCAAGAACGCCGCTACCTGGCGATCATCGACCGATTACGCCACGACCCACCTGCTAATCCTTAACTTTGGTGCAGGGCTGCCCCAGCAGGCTGGAGACTCAGCGTAGGGTAATAGGGTAAAGGGTGACAAACCCCTGGGGCGCTAGGCCAAGTCTGATGGCAATCGGTGTACATCGGTGGCGGGAGGAATAGGCGCATGGCAATGAACTGGACGCGGCGGGACTGTCTGCGAGGATTCGGTCTAGGGGTGGGTCTGTACGTTCTGGGAAGCGGCCGGCCGGCCGATGCCCAAGCCCAAACCGCTGATGGCCCCTTTACCCTGCCCCCTTTGCCCTACGCCTACGATGCGCTAGAGCCGTGGATCGATGCCCGCACGATGACGATCCACCATGACAAGCACCATGCAGCCTACGTGGCCAACCTAAACCGGGCCATCAGTGCCTACCCCGAACTAACCCGTCTCAGCCTCGAAGACCTGCTGCGCCGTTTAGATCGGTTACCAACCGAGATTCAGCGCACCGTTCGCAACAACGGTGGGGGCCATGCCAATCACAGCCTGTTTTGGGAGATCATGAGTCCCCAGGGGGGCGATGAGCCGAAAGGCGTGCTCGCAGAAGCCATAGACCGACAATTCGGCAGTTTCCCAGCCTTTCAGGATCAATTTGAAGCGGCCGGCCTGGGGGTCTTTGGGAGTGGCTGGGTCTGGTTAGTGTCCACCCCCCAGAAGACTCTAGAGATCGTGACCACCGCGAACCAGGATAGTCCGATCAGCCAGGGCAAAACGCCGCTGCTGGGCAATGACCTGTGGGAGCACGCCTACTACCTCAATTACCAAAACCGGCGGGCCGACTATCTGAAAGCCTGGTGGCAGGTGGTGAATTGGCCGGCCGTCAGTCAACGCTGGGATGCGACTGCCTAATGGGAGGACTAGGCTGCCACTTGAACTCGGTCAGTCTGGGCAGCACGGTAAGCAGCCAACTGAGACTGAATCTGCTGCTGGACAATATCCCGATACTCCATAAAGTGCTCGTTATGGGCACAGACGGCTAAGTACTGCTCCACAACCTGGGGTTTGACCACTAGCAGATGGAAGAGATGGTGCCAGAAAAGCCAGCGGGTTTTACGGATCACGCCCTGCCGCCAGCACACCAACAATAAGGCTCGAACCACCACCCATTCGGGCAACTTCGCCTTGGGCTGAACCCGCGGGACGCCCAGTTTGAGAAAGTAGCGGTACACCCGATTCAGGTACTGCACCGGTTCATAGAGTGCCCGAAAGGCGACTACATACTCCTCAGCGATTTCTTCCACCGGGCGGGTGGGCACGAAGTTCATCAGCGTGGTCTGGTTGATGTTACCCTCCTGGGTGCGGAGGCGGCCCTCTTTTTCCAGCCGGTGCCACAGGGCTGTGTTGGGCAGGGCTTGGAGCATGGCAAAGGTGGTGGTGGGAATGCCGGTAATCTCCGCAAACTCGACGATGCGCTGCCCGGCCCCCGTCTGTTCCCCATCAAAACCGACAATAAAGCCGGCGATCACCCGTAAGCCAGCCCGTGTGACCTTATCAATGGAGTCGAGCAGGGAAGACCGAGTGTTCTGAAACT
>JACYLR010000144.1 GCA_015272465.1 Gloeomargaritaceae cyanobacterium C42_A2020_066 | reverse complement strand
TAAATCTTAGCTCATCATTGTAGATAGCGCTGCATGGTAATTTAAATCGGCTATAGCCCAAACCCCGGCGGATCTGCGGCAACTACCCCTCTACACAGCGGCCGGCCGGCCGGTGCCCCTAGGGGACGTGGCGGATGTGGTGGAAACCACGGGGCCAGACGCCATTAACCACGTGGATTTGGAGCGTTCGATTACCCTGACCGTCAGCCTAGAGCCGACCGCGCCCCTGGGTGCTCTGGTGAACCAGGCGGAGCGAGAGATTCTAGGGCCCCTGCGGGCCGACTTACCGCCGGGCTATCGTCTGGTGCTGGCAGGTACGGCGGATCGATTGGCCGAAACGGTTCTCCAACTGGCTCAGGCGTTTCTGCTTTCGGTCCTGATCACCTACCTACTGCTGGTGGCCCTCTATCGCTCGTTTGTCTATCCCCTAGTGATCATGGCCACGGTGCCCATGGGCCTGAGTGGAGCGTTGCTCAGCTTGGTGCTGGTGAATGGGGTGCTGGGTTGGACCCTGCCCCTGGATATGATCACCGCCTTGGGGTTCATCATCCTCACGGGGGTTGTCGTCAATAACGCCATCCTATTGGTCGATAGGTCACTGCAACTCTGGCGAGATGAGGGCCAGACCTATGATGCGGCGCTCTACCAGGCTACCCAGGATCGGCTGCGGGCTATTTTCATGTCAGCAGCGACCAGTGTGCTGGGCATGTTGCCCCTAGCGGTGGTGCCGGGTCAGGGGGCGGAACTCTATCAGGGGCTGGGCATTGCCTTGGTGGGGGGCCTCACCTTTTCCACACTCCTGACACCGACAGTTGTGCCAGCGTTGATGGGCCTGCTGCGGGATATGCAACCTCAGCCGCCCGCCCCACTGCCGGTGCCCTCCCAGCCCCAAGCGGCCGGCCGGCGGTGATCCTGACTCCAGCCTAGGTGGGGGGCTTGGGCGTACCAAACCGACTCAAAACATCGGTGATCAATTGCTTGAGGAAATCCCCCTGCTGATTGCGCTGGAACTGCTCCTGGACAACGCCTGCCATGCCCTGCTCGCCCCAGTCCTGCTGCTGGCGGAAGTAGGCCATAAAACTCAAGCCCGCGATCCGGGTGAGATAGGCGGCGCTCACACTTTGAACGGCCGTGGTGATCACAAAGCCCCCCAAACTGAGCTTCAACAGGTTCGTGACGAGAGTGACCACTGTCCTTATCAACCCCAGACCCGCCAGGGTTTTGGCTAGGGAGAGGGCCAATTCCCGCGCCTGATCCAGGGTCAGGGTGCAGCCATAGATCTTGCCCAGTTCCAGCACCATCTGGGTATTGACCGCCGCCGTCCCCAGTAAATCCACCACCGGCAGGGGCGTCACCCAGATCACGCCCGCACTCACCCACTGGAACCGCTCCACCACCTCTTCCGCTTGGCGGGTCTGCTGGGCTTCCAGGAGGGTACGGGCCTGGGTACCCAGGCGTTGGGCTTGCAGGAGCAGGTTCGCCGCCACTAGGTCTTCCCCTGCTTCCCGCAACACCTCAGCCAGACGATGCAGGAGAGACTCAATTTGGGGAGACGGGTTGAATAAAGAGCCATCCGCCAGGGTGACTGGGGCGGGGTCTGCGCTTACGGAGATAATATCGGCCGCTGGTAATAGGTCGAGAACCCGACTCTGAAGTTGCGCCACGAGGGCGGCGCGATCCGCAGTGGGGTAGAGATCCGCTTTGTTAAAGACCAGCAGGGTGCGCTTGCCCACCCGCACCAGAGTATGCAGCGCCTCGTACTCGGAGCGCCGCAGGTCGTTGTCCACCACAAACAGGAGCAAATCTGCTTCCCGCGCCCAATCCTGAGCCGCCTGTTCCCGGTCGGTACCCACCCATCCGGCCTCTAAAATGCCCGGTGTGTCGATCAGATCCACTTGACGTTCTAGGCCCGGCAGGCGAAACTGATACACCCGGCCGGCCGGTGTCGTGCCCAGGGTTGCCCCTACGTCGCCCACCAGATGACCCACTAGGGCGTTGATCAGGGACGTCTTGCCAACGGATCCCGTGCCAAACAGGGCAATCCGCAGGGCCTTGAGGTGGAACTGGGCGGCAATGGCCTCAGCTTGGGCTTGGAGCGCCTGGCGAGTTACCTCATCTTGAATCCGCGCCACCTGGGCCTTGGCTGCCTCCAGGGAAACCCGTGCGGCCTCGGTTCGAGACTGGGGTGGCCGGGCTGAGGCACGCCGCTGTGGCCTGATCCGCTTCCCCACGGTGGTGTAGAGCAGGGCTGCCCCCAACCCCAACCCTACTGACAGAAACCCTACCAATAGAGCATTGGCCAACCAGGGGCCGGCCGTCATCAGCACTTGGCGATAGAAGCCCGTGAGGGCCACCACCAACCACACCCCTAACCCCAGGACCACCACCAATCCCGCAACGAGCAGCATCGGTCGGGGCAGCCGGGCCAAGTGACCCAGGCCCAGCAGGAGTAGCAATCCGCGCAACAAACCCATCACGGCGGCCGGCCGGGGTGATCATCCCCAGTCTAGGGGTTTCCCCAGACCAGGAAATGTTACGCAAATGTAATAGAAGCCCCACTATACTGAGTAACGTAACGCACCTAATTCACAGATTCATGCGGGTTGCCATCGCTGGGGGCGGTTTAGCGGGCCTTGCCTGCGCCAAGTATTTGACCGATGCGGGACATACCCCCATTCTTTTGGAGAGTCGGGACGTGTTGGGGGGATTGGTCGCCGCGTGGAAGGATGAGGAGGGCGACTGGTACGAAACCGGCCTCCACGTGTTTTTCGGGGCCTATCCCAACATGCTCCAACTCTTCAAGGAATTGGGCATTGAGGATCGGTTGCAATGGAAGCAGCACACGTTGATCTTCAACCAGCCTGAGAAGCCAGGTGTCCTCTCCCGGTTCGATGTGCCCGACATCCCTGCCCCCCTGAACATCCTGGTCTCGATCCTGCGCAATAACGACATGCTCACCTGGGAGCAGAAGTTCCGCTTCGCTCTGGGCCTGTGGCCGGCGATTGTCCGGGGTCAGGGGTACGTGGAAGCGATGGACAAATACTCCCTGCTGGAATGGCTCCAGCGGCAGGGGGTTGATGAGCGGGTGAACAGTGATATTTTCATCGCCGCCTCCAAGGCACTTACCTTCATTAACCCGGAGGAGGTGTCAGCTACGGTGCCGCTCACAGCCCTCAACCGTTTCCTGCAGGAGCGCTACGGTTCCAAGATTGCCTTCCTCGATGGTTCGCCCACGGAGCGCCTTTGCCAGCCCCTAGTGGACTACATCACCGAGCGGGGGGGTGAAGTCCACCTGAACAAGCCCCTCAAGGCTATCCACCTAGATGCTGCGGGCAAGGTTGAAGGGTTTGAGATCCGGGGCCTAGCCGGCCGGCCGGATGAGGTGATCACCGCAGATGCCTATGTATCGGCCATGCCCGTGGATGTGCTCAAAGTCCTGTTGCCCGAACCCTGGACATCCCTCGACTTTTTCCAGCGCCTCAGCCGATTAGAGGGCGTGCCGGTGATCAACCTCCATCTCTGGTTTGACCGCAAGTTGACGGATGTGGATCACCTGTTGTTCTCCCGCTCACCCCTGTTGAGTGTCTACGCCGACATGAGCAACACCTGCCGGGAGTACAGCGACCCCGATCGATCCATGCTGGAACTGGTGCTGGCCCCCGCCAAGGACTGGATCGACCGCTCGGATGAGGAGATCCTGGCTGCGACGATGGCGGAACTGGCCCGCCTCTTTCCGCAACACTTTGGCAGTGAGCAGCCGGCCCGGCTCCGCAAGGCCAAGGTCGTCAAAACTCCTCGCTCGGTGTATACAGCGGCAGCGGGGATGCAGGCGTGCCGCCCCACCCAAACCACCCCCATCCCCAACTTCTTCCTGGCCGGTAGCTACACCCTCCAAGAGTTTTTGGGGAGTATGGAAGGGGCCGTACTTTCGGGTAAACTGGCAGCGCAGGCCATTGCCCAGCAGGCCGAGGTTGGCTCCCCGGTCACCCCCTCCCAGCCGGTGGTTCGTCTGTGACTCGATTGACGTTTTCCACGCCATCCCTGATGCCTAGCCTGACCTCAGTGGAGCAGGCCTACGAGGAGTGCCGCCAGATCACTGCCCACTACGCCAAGACCTTTTACTTGGCGACGTTGGTCACATCCCTAGAAAAGCGGCGCGCGGTGTGGGCGATTTACGCCTGGTGTCGCCGCACGGATGAGTTGGTGGACGGCCCCCAGGCGGGCAAGACCACCCTGGCCACCCTCGATACCTGGGAAAAGCGATTAGAGGACACCTTCGCCGGCCGGCCGCAGGATGCCTGTGACTTAGCGCTCTGGGCGGCCACTGAGCAGTTTCCCCTGGAGATCCAGCCCTTTCGTGACATGATCGAGGGGCATCGCATGGATTTGCGCGCCAACCGCTATCCCACCTTTCAGGAACTGGAACTCTATTGCTATCGAGTAGCCGGCACGGTGGGCCTCATGTCCACTGCAATCATGGGCCTTGAGCAGCCGGGGCTGGATGTCAAGGAAGAGGCCGTTGCCCTCGGCATTGCCAACCAACTGACCAATATTCTCCGGGATGTGGGGGAAGACCAGCGGCGAGGCAGGGTCTATCTGCCGGTGGAGGAATTAACGGCCTTCAGCTACACCCTGGAGGACTTGCAGCGGGGGGTGATTGACAACCGCTGGCGAAGGTTTATGCAGTTCCAGATTGCCCGCGCCCGCACCTACTTTGTGCGCGCCGAACAAGGGGTTGCCGGGCTGAGTGGGGATGCCCGCTGGCCAGTGTGGACGGCCCTCGTCCTCTATCGCCGCATCCTGGATGCCATTGAGCAGAACGACTACGACGTCTTCAACCGTCGCGCCTACGTGGGGACTCTAGGCAAGCTGGTCGCCCTTCCCCAAGCCTGGTGGCTATCCGCCCTGCGGCGTTGAAGGCAGAGATTGGGGCGATGGACTAACAGCAGAGGGGGTGGGGCGATTGAGCATGTCGGCCGCAGTCACCCCCCGGCCGGCCGGCCCCATGGCCCACAACGCCGCGGCAGCCTCGGCCCGTGTCACGGACTTTTGGGGCTGAAGGAGGAGGGTGCGGCCCCAGACACGGCGAATGGTGCTTTGCTCGCCCAAGGCGTGATCCGCAAGGACGACCCCTAGGGCTTGGGGGTCGAGTTTACTGACATCTTTGAAGCCCCACACCTGGGTGATAGCCTCCAGGGAAGCGTTGGGTACGGCTCCCTGACTATCGAGTGGCCCCTTCCACAGCAGCAGGGTTTCGCGGGTGACGGGTGCATCAGGGCGGAAGCTCACTTGGGTAGCCTGACCGGTCAGGGGACTGGGGATCAGACCCGCATCGGCTAAACCCTGGATCACGCCAAAATCAGGGTCACTGGCGGGAACATCCGTGAAGATGGGGGTGACGGCCGGCCCGGCGAGGCGAATTTGGGCGTTGGGGTCGTTGGGGTGGTAGCGGTTGTAGGTGGCCACCAACCAGCGGGCCAACTCCCGGCGCGTCAGGGGCTGGTTGGGCAGGAACTGGCCGGCCGCGTTACCAGCCGTGAGCACGCCTAGGCGGGTCAGATCCTGGAGGTAGGGTTGGAGGGAGGTTGGGATCTGGTCAGCATCGGGCCAGACACCGGGCGTTTGGGGTGTGGACTCCAGAGGGGTCGGCCGGCCGGCTGGGGCGGGAGTCACCGTGGGAGCAGGGCTGACCAGTTGGGGATCAGGCGCTAGGGCTTCGCGACAGCCCGTTACGAGCAGCAGTAGAACCAGTCCCAACCAGGGCTTAGGCGTGTCAAACATGCCGGGTTCAGGAGCCGGGCTTCGGTTGACGTTGGTACTGCCGGGCAAAATTCCGCGGCCCTTGGTAACCCGTGAGGTCTGCCAAGGCACTCAAGTCGCGCACCCCAGGATAGAGCTTGCCGCCAATTTCCCAGGTGGGAAAGCCGCGGATGCCCGTGGTTTCACAAAGCCGGGTCTGGCTGTTGGCCCCGCTGGGGTCGCACTCAATGTAGGTGAGATATTTGGCGGCTTCAGCACCAAAGAGTTGCTTCTGTTCGTGACAATGAGGACACCAGTAGGCCCCAAACTCCCGCGCCCCCACCTTGGTCAGGTGCTTCGCCAGGGCAATTTCCGCCGGCCCCGACACCGTACTCACCACCGGGGGTAGAGTCCCACCCGTACTGCGGGGATTTTGGGCGACCGCCGTACCGTCCACCGAGTTGTAGGCTGCCAGGATGCTCACCACCCCCACCATCAGCACGACCCCCGCGGTCATCACCAGTTGCCCCGCATCCCGCCACGGCCGGCCGGCCACCGTCAAGATCCAGAGACTAAGGCTCAACAGGGCTGAGGTGAGGCAATACACACACCAAGCCTCAATCTTGAAGGCCATGAGGTAGACCAGATAGGCACTGCTGACCAGCATGGCCGTGGTGACGGCGAACTGGAGCCAGGCTAGGCCGTCTTCGATATCCGGCCCTAGGGACATCTTCCCCAGGCGCTGGATCAGCAGCGGGCCTAGGGACAACACGGCCACCGTCCCATAGGCGAGGAATCCGAGCAGGGCCAAGGGAATCCCAAACACCGTAGCGTAGGGACTGGTGAGCACCTCCTCACAACCACTGGTGGGGCAGGCCACCTTCTCACCCAGGACATGGGCCGCAGTGAGGTAGAGGGTCTCAATGGCCCCCAGGGTGGCGATAATGCCTACCATGACACGGGACCAGCGGTGCAGCCAGGGGGTGCGGCGGCGGGTCTTAATCATAGGGACTCCGATTTTTCTGACCGACGGTCAGGGGCAAGGGGAAAGATAGGGCTGGTGAGATCCGGGAGCGGTGGCTCGGCCGGCCGGCGGTGTCGGGCTGCTTCGATAAACTGGCTGACCCGGTTGGGGTCGATGGGCTGTTGGATTTGACCGCGCCGCTTCAAGGAACTGGCGACAATCACCCCATCTGCCACCGCCAACAGGGCACCAATATTCTGCCAGGTGGCCCCACTGCCAATGAACACCGGAACGCCCCGAGCTGCCGCAACTGCCAACTCCAGATCCTCCACACTAGGGGGATGACCTGTGGCCCAACCCGAGAGGATCACCCCATCTGCCAGACCCCGGTCAATAGTTTCTTGGACGGCGGTGGTCAGGTTGGGGGTTCCCAGCGGCCGGCCGTGTTTGACCAGCACATCCGCCAAAATCTGGACATCCACCCCCAAATGCCGCCGGTAGCGCAACAGGCGGTCGGCGCACCCTTCAATGACCCCCTGATCCGTGGCCATCACACCCGTGAGGACGTTGACCCGGATAAACTGGGCTTCCACACAAGCTGCAATCCCCATTGCAGCCAGGGCATCGTTGCGGAGGACATTGATACCTAGGGGTAGGTTGACTAGGGCCTGCACCCGCTGGGCCACCAAGCTCATAGCGCTGATCACCGCCGGATCCACCTGATCCTTGGTTAGGGGCGCATCAAAAAAGTTCTCCAAAATCAGGCCGTTCACACCGCCTGCCGCAAGGGCGGCCGCCTCTTGCTCCGCCCGCTCAATCACCAGCCGTAGACTCCCCCCCCAGCGCGGTGATGAGGGCAGGGGCAGTAAATGAATCACCCCAATTATGGGTTGGGTTGTCCCGAAAAGACGTTGTAAATCCACCACGGGCCGGTGTCGAAACCCCTGCTTCAGTATACCTGCCCAGGTTGGGCGGGGAAGAATCTCTAAAGTTTCTGGGGACTTCCCCCAACTCCCGGTAGGATTAGCAAACTTTCCGTACCGATCGTGACCTGGAGCTACTGCTGCTATGCCTTCTGGAACGAATCCGACCTCAGAAGAGAACGGCCGGCCGGCCCACCAGGTTTACGTCACGCTCCACGGTCACTTTTACCAGCCCCCCCGAGAGAATCCCTATCTGGAGGCCATTGAACGTCAGGACAGTGCGGCCCCCTGCCACGACTGGAATGAGCGGATTTACCACGAGTGCTACCGGCCCAATGCTTTTGCCCGGGTTTTCAACGACCGGGGTGCTGTGGTGGACATCGTCAACAACTTTGAGTACTTGAGTTTCAACATCGGCCCCACCCTGTTCAGTTGGCTGGAGCAGTACGACCCTGTGGTCTACCAGCGGATTTTAGAGGGCGACCGCCGCAGTTGTGCGCGGCTCAATGGCCACGGCAATGCCATTGCCCAAGTCTACAACCACATCATCATGCCCCTGGCCAACCTGCGGGATCGACTCACCCAGGTGCGCTGGGCCAAGGCGGATTTCCGGCGGCGCTTTGGCCGGGAACCCGAGGGGATTTGGTTGGCGGAAACAGCGGTAGACTACGAAACGCTGGCAATTCTGGTGGCAGAGGGTTTTCGGTTCACGATCCTGGCGCCCTCCCAAGTGCAGCGCTGCCGCCCGGTGCCCACCCCGGCGGATACCAACCCCGCTTGGCATGAGGTGGGGGGCGGGCAAGTAGACCCAAATCGGCCTTACCGCTGTCGCATTCCTGACGCCATCCTGCCGGAGTTGGGCCAAGGCCGCAGCATCGATATTTTTGTCTACGACGGTCCCATTTCCAGGGATATGGGGTTTGGTGATGTCTTGGCCAGTGCCCACCATTTGGTCGGCCGCTTGGCGCTGGCGGTGCGGGCCGATTGGCCAGTCCAACTCATTCCCCTGGCCACGGATGGGGAAACCTTTGGCCACCACAAGCGGGGGGCAGAAAAGACCTTGGCCTATGCCCTGACGCGGGAAATCCCCCAGCGGGGTTGGCAGGTGACCAATTTTGCCCACTATCTCAGCCTGCACCCACCCACCTGGGAGTTGGAGATTAAACCCGGCACGGCTTGGAGTTGTGCCCATGGGGTTGATCGCTGGCAAGCAGACTGTGGCTGTGGGGGGGGCGGCGGCTGGCATCAGAAGTGGCGCAAACCCCTGCGGGAGAGCCTCAATTGGCTGCGGGATCAGGTGGCGGACATTTATGAGCAACGGGGGGCGGATCTGTTCCGGCAGCCCTGGGCGGCGCGGGATGCTTACATTACCGTGATTCAGGATCGCCGGCCGGCCGTAGTCCAGGCTTTCCTGGAGGCCCATCAGCACCATCCCCTGAGCGCCACCGAGCAGGTGGAGGCCCTGCAACTACTGGAAATGCAGCGCCATGCCCTACTGATGTTCACCAGTTGTGGATGGTTCTTTGAGGAACTGTCCCGGCCAGAGGGGGTGCAGATTCTCCGTTATGCGGCGCGGGCGATGGAATTGGCGGTGGAGGTGGCGGGCCTGAATCTGGAGCCGGCCTTCCTGAGTCAGTTGGGTCTTGCCCCCAGCAATGTGGAGCAGTTTGGGAATGGTGATCAGGTCTACGAGCAACTGGTGCGGCCGGCCCAGGTGAGCTTCGAGCAAGTGGCTGCCCACTACGCCATTCGTTCACTATTCACCACCTTCCCCCGGCAAGAGCAGTTGTATTGCTATGCCATTGACCAGGAGGATGCCCAACTGCGGCGACTGGGTGCCCTCAGTTTTGCCCTAGGGGTGATTCGGTTGACCTCAACGATCACCTGGGAAAGTCGCCATCTGATCTTTGCGGTGCTCCACTTGGGCGGCTGGGACTTCCACTGTGGCCTCAAGGACATTCGCAGTCGGCGGGGCTATGTCCAACTCAAGGAACGTCTGCTGCATGCCTTTAGTGAAGGCAGCGCGGCCCGCACAACCCTGGCGATGGGCCAACTGCTGCCCGGCCGCAGTTTTGGCCTTGGGGATCTGTTCCCGGAGGAGCGGCATCAAACCATGCGCGTCCTCGCCCAGGAAACCCTGACCCGACTGGATCAGCTCTACAGCCAGGTCTATCGGGAAAATTATGGTGTGCTCCTTGCCTTCCAGCGGGATGGGTTGGCGGTGCCGCGGGAACTGCAAGTGGCGGCAGAAATTGCCTTGGGGCAGCGGGTGATGACGGCGCTGCGGGGCCTAGAACTGGATACCCGCGCCCATATGGAGGGCCGGCCGGCCGCCTGGGTACAGTTGGCGGAACTAGAAAGCCTGATGGCTGAAATGGAGCAGGTGGGGTGTCGGCCGGCCGTGCCGGAGGCAACCCGTT
>JACYLR010000064.1 GCA_015272465.1 Gloeomargaritaceae cyanobacterium C42_A2020_066 | reverse complement strand
TAGTATAGATGAGATTGTCCGTGCTTACTGTGGAAATAGAGTGTCGCATTCTTAGTCTAATCTCTTTTGAAGCAGCAGGCGTGAGGTAGTCCTTGATCTTCGAAGATTCAGGTGACAGCACAACTTGTCCTAGGTTCGCGCGGGTTTCCCAGAGGCTTTGTGTGTCAAGTCCGGCAATTAGGGACTGCAATCCCACGCTGGATTAGTCCATCACGTACTGGAGGAAGTTCGTAGGTACCACGGTGAGGTCTTCGGAACGCAGAGCTGCCAGAGGCACCCAAAGGGCCAATTTCTGGCGGTTGCCTTCCTGGAAGGTGATCGATTGGAGAGTATAGAAATCAGGGTCGGCAAATCGACAGCGGTAAAGCTGGATGATCTCATGCCCCGGCCGGCCGTTAAAGGTGAACAAGTTCTCTAAACAACCTAGGTACTGAATGTCCGTTAGATCAGCTTGAATCTCTTCGCGAAACTCCCGCTCTAGGGCCTCATGGCTGGTTTCACCAAAGTCCACCCCACCCCCTAGGGCACGATAGAAGGTGCGCTGCTTCACCGGGTCGTATCCTTCGGACAGGAACAACCGGTCACCGTCTTGGATGAGGCCCAGGGCTAGGACACGAATGGCAGGCGCGTGGGGCATGGGGGTTAATTCCAGAGCAGGTCTTCGGGGCTGAGGTCAGAGGTGGCATCGCTGCGGTCAACGGGCCAGTCGGCATTCTCGCCACCGATGATCAGGGTGTCCATTTCCACATACTCTTGATCCAACCGGGTGAGGGTATTGATCAGCACATCCACAGCAAGGGCATCACTCGTACCCAAGTCGAACCAACAGCGGCCCCATCGGCCCTGATACTCCCACTCCCCCATGTTGTGCATCAGAGCAGTCAAACACCGGCCGGCCGAGTCTGAGTCGTAGGGTGCATAGCTGAGGTCGGCCCCCTGCTCTTGGATCTGGAGATTCTCGGCATTAAACCCCCCCAACTTACCCAACAGATACCAGGCGTTGAAGACCTCTTCCAGGTACTGGCGCTCCATTTCGCCGGGGAAGTCTGCAAACTGCACCCACACCCACAGGTCGAAGGGGTTGACCTCCCGAAACTGCACCTGCATTAGTTGGCTCCCACAGTTGTACCCTGACGTTCTGCCTGGCGGCGCTCCCGCTGAATTTGGCTCACCAGGCTATTGGGAAGTTGGTTGGCGCTGGCTAGAGCCTGATCAAAATAGCGGACACTTTCCGTGAAGTTCTTCTGCTGGGCCAGAATCTGCCCCTTGAGATAGAGCAATTCCGGGTTCTGGGGTGCCGCCTTGAGGGCCAGATCCACCTGCGTGAGGGCCTCGGCCGGCCGCTTCAGATCCCGGTAGGCCAAGGCAAGGCCCCGGTGCATCAAGTACGGGGGGGCGGCATAGCGCTGGAGCTTGTTGATAGCCTGATCGGCATTGAAGAAGGGCACATTCACCGCCAGCAGCATTTCCACATAGCCCCGAATCAGGTTGACTTCCGGATCCGTCGGATCGATCGCCGCAGCCGCATCAAACGCCTTAAACGCCTGGTTCACTTGGGCCAGCAACTGGGGCGCAATCAACACCAGGTTGGCCTTATTTTGGGTGGCCAGGGCACCCGCCTCCATAAACAGGCCCACACCCTTATAGAGATTGCCGCGCAACGGATCGCGGGTCATCAATTTCTCCGCCGCAGCGGTGGTGGCCTCAGCGGCTTGGTTCATGACGCCGTAATCCTTATCCACATAGGCCAGGGCCGCCCGCAAGGATTGAAGAATCGGCTCATCCCCATCGGTGGCCAGGGCCTTGGCCAGGGATTGGCGCACTTGGGCGTAGTTCCCGTCCCGAAACATCTGGAGGAACAGGGCCTCCGTGGTGTCACTGATGGCGCGGGGGTTGGTTGGGCGGAAGGGATCACCTGCTAAGGCTAGAGGTGTGCCCAGGAAACCACCCCAGCCCAGCCCCAGGAGGGCCAGCAGCCAAGGGGAGAGGGAAGGGCGCAGAAATCGTGTCCTGGACAACATAGGCGTCTAAAATCAGTCCAGGTTTGAGTGTATCCAATCTGGGTTGCTGCTGGCATGCTTCATCTCCGTCATCTGGCCTACCATCCGCTGGCAACGTCCCAGCCGATCCTGCGAGACATTGAGTTAACCCTTGCTCCACACCAACTGGGCCTCGTGGTGGGGCCGAGTGGTTCGGGGAAATCGACCCTCCTAGAACTGGTGGCGGGCTTAGCCCAACCTTCGCAAGGGGCGATTTACTGGCAGAATAATCGCCTGACGGCCCCCGAGTTGCAACAGGTAGCGGGCCTCGTTTTCCAGTTTCCAGAGCGGCATTTCTGTGGCGGTACGGTAGTCGAGGAGTTGCGTTTGGGGCATCCTGAACTGCGCCCTGACCAGATTAAGGAGGCCCTGGCGGCTGTGCATCTCCAGCAGGTCGGTCTTTACCAAGCTCCCCAAGCTCTGAGCGGCGGGCAGCAGCGGCGCTTGGCTCTGGCTGTCCAACTGATCCGCAAGCCCTATCTGCTGCTGCTGGATGAGCCGATGGCGGGGCTTGATTGGTCAATGCGGCGGCAACTGGTCAACCTGCTGGCCGAACTGAAACAGGACTGGACTTTGTTGATTGTCAGCCATGACACCCGCGAGTTGGGCAGCATTGCCGATCACATCTGGCAGATGACGGCCGGCCGGTTGGTGTCCTGTCCCCGTCAGGCCGTTGAAGTCTAGGCCGGCCGGACGCGCATCAGGGCTTGGCCGTATTCTACGGGTTGTCCATTGGTGACGTAGATATCCACCACCTCGCCGGCCACCTCGGCCTCGATCTCGTTCATCAGCTTCATCGCCTCAATGATGCACACCGTCTGCCCGGCGCGCACCCGGTCGCCCACGCTCACAAAGGGCGGTTCGCCGGGGGCAGGAGACTGGTAGAAGGTACCGACAATGGGGGAGATGATATCCACGCCAGGCTTATCCTCCAGGGGGGGACTGGAAGGAGGAGCCGGAGATTTCTCTGGAGCCACGGAAGGCAGGGCCACAGGCGTTGCGATAGCCACAGAGTCAAGGGCAACTGGTGTAGTGACGGCGGCGCGCAGGGTCAATTCAAAATCGCTGCCCTTGAGTGTCAACTCAGCGATTCCCGTTTGCTGAACCACCAGCAATAGGTCTCGGAGTTCTTGGAAGGTCAGTTGCACCGCGGGTTCCACTCCTGCTTACTCGCGGCCCAGGTAGGTGTCTGTGCGGGTATCGACGCGGATACGTTCCCCCACGTTGATAAACAGGGGGACTTGAATTTGGGCACCGGTTTCGAGGATGGCTGGTTTGGAGCCGCCCGTGGCCGTGTCGCCCTTGAGACCGGGATCGGTTTCAGTCACAGTCAGGGCGACGGTGTTGGGTAATTCCACTTCCAGTACCTGATCCTTCCAGGTGATGATGTTGACCTCCATTTCCTCCTTGAGGTATTTGACCCGCTCCCCCACTTCCTTGGGGTTGAGGCGCATTTCCTCGTAGGATTCCATGTCCATGAACACGTACTGCTCACCTTCTTTGTAGGTGTGTTGCATCGTCCGCTTCTCCAGGGTGGCCTGGGGCACGGTTTCCCCGGCCCGGAAGGTGCGCTCTAGGGCCGCGCCGGTCTGGACGTTCTTGAGCTTGGTGCGGACAAAGGCTGATCCTTTTCCTGGTTTGACGTGGAGAAATTCCACCACTCGCCAGACATAGCCGTCGAGTTCTATAGTGACGCCAGGGCGGAAATCGTTACTGGAAATCATGCGGGTCTGACCAGCCAGGGGAGGGAGGCAACGGGTTCACTTTACCAGAGATTCGGAACCCCCGCGGCCGGCCGGGGCTGATTCGCTCGGGTTAGAGGCCGTCGAGGACAGGTGTGTGGCCAGCCAATTGCTCAAGTTGACCCATTCCGCTACTCCCAGGGCTTCGGGGCGAGCTTCGGGGTGGGCACCTACGGCTTCCAGGGCCGCCACTACCGTATCCCGCGCCACCAGGCTTTCCAATGTATTGCGCAACATCTTCCGCCGCTGGTTAAACCCCAGATTGAGGAGGGTATGCAGGAGGCGGGGTTGCTGGGCCACCGGATCAAAGGGCCGGGGCCGCAGGCGAATAATGGCTGAATCGACTTGGGGTTTGGGGTGGAAGGCGCGAGCCGGCACGGTCTGGAGCAGTTCACAGTGGGTGAGGTACTGGAGACGCACCGTGAGGGCACCAAAGGTACGGTTGCCAGGGCCGGCCGTCAGGCGTTCGGCCACTTCCTTTTGCACCAACAGAACTAGTCTTTCCCACGGCCAGGGTTGGGGATGGGTAAGGCTGCCCAGCAGGGTTTCTAGGAGCGGCCCGGTGATGTTGTAGGGAATGTTGGCGACGACCTTGCGAGGAGGCGGCCAGGCCGGCCGGCCGGCGAGGTGCTCCGTCAGGTTGAGTTTCAGAATGTCCCCTTCCACCAACCAGAGCTTGGGTTCAGCCGGCCAACGACGGCGCAGGTACCCCAGGGCGCGGGCGTCCAGTTCAACAGCAATCAGCGCGTTAACCTGGGGCAGCAGGTGCTGGGTGAGGTTGCCCGTGCCAGGCCCAATTTCCAGGAGACTGTCTAGGGGATGCAGATCCGCCGCAGCAACAATTGCCTTCAGGTAGCGCTCTTGCCGTAACCAGTACTGGGCTAGGCTTTTGCGGGCACGGGGCGGCCGGCCGGGTGCAGGAGATGGGGGAACCGTGGGGGCAGCGTCGGTCAAAGGGAGCCAGGAAACAGGAGTGGGGGTTTCAGACTAACATCGATGCCTGGCTTCCCTCACTGTAGATCAGCGGTGGGTAAGGATGGGGACTTTCCGCTCGTGGCGCCTATAGGATGGGAACAGCAATGAAGAGCCTGAAGACAATCTTATGGGCTGGACGCTTTACGAGACAGACTTCTATGGTTGGACCCTGGAGCAAGCCCAGCGGCTCCGGTCAGGGGACTTGGAGGATTTGGATGTTGCCAATCTAGTAGAGGAAGTCGAAGCGTTGGGCAGGCAGGAGCGGCGGGAACTGGAAAACCGCTTAGGGGGTTTAATCGGGCACTTGCTGAAGTGGCTCTATGAGCCAGCCAAGCGGAGTAAAAGCTGGCAAGCCACAATCCGAGAGCAGCGCCGGGCCATCTATAAACTGATCAGCCAGAGTCCCAGCCTCCGTCCCCATTTGAGGGCGCGGCGTGGAAGAAGCCCATCAGGCCAGCCTCGACTTGGTGGTGCGTGAGACTGGTCTGAACTACGAGAATTTGCCTGGGAAGTGTCCTTTTAGTCTGGAGCAGGTGCTGGATACGGACTTTCCGATAGACTTATTCACCTGAGGGTGAAGCGTCAGCAGACCCAGGGGAATTGAGTTGGCTGTTGGCTAGTAACCTCGGTTACCACCCAGCCCCCCCAAGGCCCATCTTTCCCCTAAAGGCGTGGCGTCACCGGGATCTCGTGTGGGCGTGGAACCCCTCAGTGCCACCTCCGAAGTGCGCGGAGTCGGCCGGCCGAGACTTCGAAAGGCTGGTGAGCGGGAATTGTTGGGTGGGCTCTAGCCGCAGTCCCCGGATGTGGGGCTGGGCAAAGGCAAAGTCCTGGTTCTGCCAGAGGGGAATGTAGGGGACATCCTCTAGCAGTTTGTCCTGGAGTTGGCGAAAGACTTGCAAGCGTTGTTTCGGGTCTTGAGTTTGACGCTCCTGGGCAATCAGCGCATTGGCTCGTGAACTGTAGTACATGGAGCCGAAGCTGAGGCTAGAGCCTTCCACACAGCCCGTTTTTGGCGTACCGCGGCTGCAACTCAGGAATGGCTCCAAGTAGTTGTCCGCATCGAGGAAGTCGGGATACCAGTCGAGTAGGAAGCTGGGATAGACGCCCTTTTCCAGATTTTGGTAGGCCGTGGTGGACTCGACGCCCTGAAGGTTGACCTTGACCGGTAAATCCCGCTCCAACTGGGCTTTGAGGGTGTAGACGACCGGGCCGTGACTGGGCAGGTTACTGCGATACCACAGGTCAAAGGTGAGGGGGTTATGGGGGCCATAGCCCGCTTGGGTCAACCCGTTTCTCGCCAGGGCCAAACGGCCGGCCGCATCCCCCACCGCGAACACGGGCGCAAACCCCGGCAGACTGTCCGGCACCATGCTGAAGGCCGGCCGCACCAAATTCCGATAGACCCGCTCGCCGATCAGACTGCGGGAAATCCCCAGGGCGAGGGCGCGCCGCACCAGGGGTTGATTCAGGGGGGCCTGGGTAACGTTCAAGGAGAGATAATTGATTGCAGTGCCAGGGCCGGCCGCCATGTGCCACCCCTTTTCCGGAGCTTCCTGCTTCAGACGGAGGATGTGATCCGGTTCTAGGTATTGGTAGGCCACCTCCACTGCGCCGCTGCGAAAGGCATTGAACAGGTTAACGCTGTTGGAGAACTGCTGAATCCGAATCCCCGGATTGGCCGGCCGTGGCCCCCAGTATCGATCAAAGGTGGCCAGTCTCAAGGTGCCGGCATCAAAGGAAACTAAACGATAGGGGCCGGTGCCAACGAAGGTGCGCGGCTGAAACTGGCCTGCCCCGATGGTGTAGGCCCGCGGCGAAACCGGAGTAGCCCCGGAAAAGGCTAAAAGTGCTAGAAACGGCCCGAAGGGTTCCTTGAGTCTTAGGGTTAACTCATAGGGGCCAGTGGCTTCTACGCTGGCCATAACATTCTTGAACAGAAAGGCCGGCCGGCCGCCGTTGGCCATGAACCGCCGCAGGGAGAAGGCCATCGCCTCGGCGTTAAACGGCGTGCCGTCGTGGAACAAGACATCCCGCCGTAGGGGAATGGTGTAGGTGCGTCCATCAGCACTCACCCGTGGCCAATCGGTAGCCAGTTGGGGCTGAAGCTGGGTTGTTCCTGGCACGTAGCGGTATAGCCGATCCCCCAGCACTAGCAGCAGGTTGCCCGCTGGGATTTCGTAAGCGTCCGCTGGATCGAGGGTTCGGTAGCGGGCCGTCGTTCCCAGGATGATCTCCGGGGTCTCGGTGGTCAGCGCTGATCGGCCGGCCGTGCAGCCTGCCAAGCCCAAGGCCGCCCCGACCAAGGCCAAGCCAGCCCAGCCCAGACGTAAAACGCCGAGGCCGGCCGGCCAGGAGTCGGGGCAGAGCTTACTTCGTTCCTGGAGCACTCGCAACGTTTCCAGAACCGGGGCGGGCTGGGCCGCAGCCATCGGGCGTGATCTTCACCCGCAGCCGATCCAGAGACTGCCCCACAGGCGTGTTGTAGTTAATCCGTTCCGCACTCGGCCCAAAAGCCCCGGCATTGTTCATGCCAATCATCGCCCCAAACCGGTTGAACAACGGTCCACCGCTATTACCCGGATAGATAGGCACATCCAACTGGATGAGATACCCCAACTCAAAGGTGCGAATGGCACTGACCACTCCGGCTTCAAAGGTGCGGTACATCCGCCCCGGCGCGCCCATAGCGATCACCTCCTCGCCCACCTTAACCCGATCCAGGCGGGGACAGAGGGGAACCATCCGTAGGTCACTGGGATCCCCCAGAACCTCGATCAGGGCCATGTCGATGGAGGTGGCCACGGGGACGAGGAAAGGATTGAATGTCTGGCCTAGATCAAAAGCGGGCAGCCCGCCCTCCGGCAAACGAAAGAGGCGCCCCTTGCGCAAACTCCTGTCATACAGACGGATATCGATGTCAGGGTTGGCCCGCACCTCTGGCTTCAGGGTGAACTTGGCTTCTGTGATGCAGTGGAAAGCTGTCATCACAAAGGCCCGCTCTTCGCCTCCAGGGCCAAGGCCCTTGCCGATAATCTGTCCGCTGCAACTGGCGCCCCGACTATCCCCCGGCCCTTCTAGGGCTACAGAACCCGGCAGGTTCATTTGGATGATTTGCGCCGGTGTGAGGGGCTTGGCGGCGGCCGCAACACCCTTGAGGGTAATTTCACGGGTAAAGAGGCCCCGGGTGCCAATGGTTAGATCAGGCTCCCTAGCTGGGGCAGTACCGGGCTGACTTGTGCCAGGGGTTGGGGTGGAGCCGGAGGTTGCTGGCGTCTGCTGGCTCTGGTAAGCCGCTAGGTACCGCTGGGCAGTGGCATACTCCGGAGCTGCCTTGGGAATGGATTGCAGCATAGCCACCGCCTGCTGGCGCTTTTGTCCCGCCAGCGCGCGATCTTCCGGAGTCTGAGCCGTAGACTCCAAGTTCATCGCCCCTTCCGCATCGGCGAGGGCTAGTTCTAGGGTCTGGGCCGCAGAAACACCAGATGTCCCGGTATCCACCGATGTAGGCGCTACAGGTGCTTCGATAGCAGGTTCAGGCGTGAGCACAGTCTGTTGGGGTTGGCTCTGGCTGAGGGCATAGCCTACCCCACCGAGCACCACAGCCCCTGCCAAGCCGGCCGGTACCAGTACTTTCTTGCTGAAAAATTCCATGACACTTACCTCCGGCCTGGGGTCAACTGGAGGCGCTGGAAAGCCTCCTGGATCGGAATGGCAAAACCAAGTTCTTTGAGTTCGTCGTAGTAGAAATCTGAACCCTGGAATTCAGGGCTGAAGGCAATCTGGGAAATGATGCCAATCACGGCCCCCTGCTGGCTGATCAGAGGGCTGCCTGGAGAAAAGGTACTGATCGGTGTGTTCGTTTGCAGGATACGGAGATTGCCCCGGGGCCGAATCCCAGTAATTTGGCCCTGGCTAACGGTGTAGGGAATGTCAGGTGAGGGGGTGCCAATGGTCAATACCCGCTGGCCTAGCTCAATGGGCGCACTCAGGCTGATGGGGAGTGTCCCCAGGTTGCGCAGACTGCCCTCCATCGAGAGCAACACGAGGTCGGTACTGGGGTCGAACCGCAGCATCCGCACTTTGCGTACTGACCCATCAAACAACTCCACTCGGAGTTTGTCAGCGCCCGGATTGGTAATCGTGGGGTCAAGGAAGCCCCCCAAAAGTTCAACCACTTGGGCGGTACGGACGTTGGCCAGGTTTGCGACGATCAAGCCATCGCCGATGTGGAAGCCAGAGCCGATGCGGAAGGTGTTGGCTGAGTAGCCGGGGCTGGCTCCAAACACGCCGCTCACGGGGGAAATAATGTTCCCTACGGTAGCCAACAGACTGACGACGGCCGGCCGGTAGCGGCTCACTAAATCCTCGTTACTGAGGGCACTGGCCGCCGGGGCTACTGTACGCACCGCCGTCGTCCGGCCGGCCGCTCCATCACAGATCCGCCGCACATCTGCCAAGGTGAGCTTGGTCTCACCAAACCCCTCTCGCATGGCATAGAACAGGCTATTAGAGAGCATGCCCCGATCTAGGTAGGGGCAAACATTCTCTTCCAGGAACACGTACAGTTGCTGGACGGTGCGGCCACCGCCAGTCGAAAAACCTGTGGGGGGAAGATTCAGAATCTCCTGCGCCTTGGCGGGCGTCCCCATCCATGCAATTGCAAGAGCACTCAGACCCGTTAGCCAGCGTCGCATAACACCTCACACCATCGTCAGGGGGATAAAACAGGAAAACTTCGAGAGGGGAAGCGAACGAGTTGACCGGCCCCAGAGGTTACGGCCAGTGGCCCAGTCCCAGCCTTTTCGGGTACAGCTCTAGGCAGGGCCTGACAAGTTTCTGCCCTTACCCGAGTGTCACGCCCTAGGGCGGGAACCGGGGGGCGAGTCCAAGCCAGATTCCTAATCCCAGAATAGCTGCACAGGTTGGGGTTGGCGACCGGTATCTGGCGGTTTGCTGATACCAGTCTGGCTGGCTCAGCCTGGGCTTCTGCTACGCCTAGCCCCCCCAACCCTAAACACACTAGGGTGAGGTAAGACCAGGAATAAGGCAGAAGTCGCATCGTTTTAGGTCTCCACGGAAACCATTAGGGGGCTGGAGGGGCTGGTACGGGAATCGTGGTGGGCGGGTTGGATACCGAACCCACGTAGGGCGGTCCAGTACCCTCGGTCAGGGGAATAATCGGAGCTTCCGCCGGTTGCCCCACTGTGCGAAAGACTTCGACGCCAGCTTGCTCTAGAACCACAACAGGTTCCAGACCCGTGGCCACAATGCGTTTGACGAGCACGAGACCCCCTTCCAGTCGCTGCCCGG
>JACYLR010000100.1 GCA_015272465.1 Gloeomargaritaceae cyanobacterium C42_A2020_066 | reverse complement strand
AAAATGTGCTGGTGGAATGGGGCAAAACCATAGTTATCAGTCTATGCCTGGCCTTTGGGATTCGCACCTTTATTGCTGAGGCTCGCTATATCCCCTCAGCGTCCATGGAGCCGACGTTGCAAATCAATGATCGACTGCTTATTGACAAGGTGAGTTACCGCTTCCAGCAACCCCAACGGGGCGATATTGTCGTCTTCCAGCCCACCGCTGAGCTTCGGCAGCAGAACTTTCACGACGCCTTTATCAAACGGATTATTGGGCTACCGGGGGAGACTGTACTGGTCAAGCAAGGACGGGTGTATATCAACGGCCGGCCGCTGGAGGAGTCTTATATCGCCAGTCCACCGGATTATGAGTATGGGCCGGTGGTGGTACCCCAGGACGCTTTCTTGGTGTTGGGGGATAACCGTAATCACAGTTTCGACAGTCATTTCTGGGGGTTTGTGCCCCGTCAAAACATTATCGGCCGGGCTTTGGTGCGGTTCTGGCCCCTGAATCGTCTGGGTGAAGTGGAGACGGCAGGGCCGCAATGGGCACCTCCTGGTGGTCCCGCCTCCAACTGAAACAAACGAAGCTAGCCAACGCGGCACGAAACACTACGGTCGGAGCCAAGAGCCTATTCCGCAGTTCGCATGAACGCATACTTAGGCTTCGATTTTCATCAGCAACCTACTCAACTCACTGCGGCCACGTCATTTTCGATTTGGGCACAGTATGCATCGATTGTAGAAAGGCTCACGAAGTCGATCAAAAACCGATCATTTTTGGTTTTCCCAGATTGATCAACGTATGCGTACTGAACATCTAAAAGGAAGTTGTCTTTAATCCTCAGAATTCAGTATTTTTCTTCTTCGAATTATAGATCTTCATCATTGGCATCCATTTGGCTTTGCCGGTTTCGAATGTCAGCCCAAATATCATCGAGAGTTAGTTTATCGAGCCATTGATGCCGCTCTTTAGTGTAATCACGGCTGCCATTATCATACTGCCGAATGAAGCGAATGGCGTCAGCATAGCCAAGTGCATCAACCAATGCCTTAAAGCCCTTTCGGTTCAATTCAACTGGGGGCATCATGGGTTGTCTCCTTCTAGATCAGTGGTGATAGGCATCAGCCATATGAGCGGATTTTGAACTTGTATGCTTAATTAGTCGATATGGGCATCTGCCTTACGCAGTATCAGAAATAAGGTTTTATCCCCGCCTTATCCCATGCCTGGCGTCATCTCCGTCAGCTTGACCGCTGTAGGCTTTCACCAAAGTGGACAAATCAGTGTCGCCGGTGGACTACGGCCGGCCGGGGCCAGTGGAACTTGCTACCATGATTGCCGGTAGGCCCCAGGGGAGCACGTCCCCGCCCAACTCCCACCCCAGTCCCTCGCTTCCTATGCTGCATCCCGACGCGGTTCAGACCCTGATTCAGGAACACCTCCCCGACGCTCAAGTGATCGTCAAGGGAGATGGTGAGCACTTTGAAGCCGTTGTGGTTTCCCCCCAGTTCGAGGGCCTCAGCCGGGTGCGCCAACACCAACTCGTCTACGGGGCTGTGCGCGCCGCCATGGACAGTGATCGGCTCCATGCCCTAGCCCTCAAGACCCTAACCCCCCAGGAATGGGCGGCCGGCCGCACACCCTAGGCAAGGGAAGGTGGCTCCGCTAGGGTAAAGTTAGTTCACACTCTGTTCCGCCATCATTTCCCTGGGAGGACAATCCCCTATGGCCCTATCCCCAGATGTTCAAGCCCGAATTGAGAGCCTGATCCACCAGAACAAGATTGTGGTGTTTATGAAGGGCAACAAATTGATGCCCCAGTGTGGCTTCTCGAACAACGTGGTGCAAATCCTGAACGCCCTGGGAGCCACCTACGAGACCTTCGATATTCTCCAGGATTATGAGATCCGCCAGGGCATTAAAGAGTATTCCAACTGGCCGACCATTCCCCAGGTTTATATCAATGGGGAATTCCTGGGGGGTTCCGATATCATGATTGAACTCTACCAGTCGGGCGAATTGGCTGAAAAGGTGGCCCTAGCGTTGGCATCCTAGGCGTGGAGCCGGTCAATCCGCATCGGCCGGCCGGCTCGCATCGAGTCCCAAGGATTTGCTTGACGAGCTACCCCTTGGCCTCAAAAGTCCCGGTCTAACTGGGGTTAATTCCCTGTCGCCGGTTTGGGATTCAGAGACCAGCGATGCTCAATGGAGTGGCCGGCGCGTTCGAGGTCAACCTGTAGCTTTTCCTGAAGAACGAGAGCCTTGCGTAGGGTCGCCACCAGTTCCTGAAATTGCTGGCGCTGGGGAGATTGAGGATCTAAATCCGGGAGGGTTTGACGCTCCAAAAGCTGCATGAGCAGTTCGTAGTGAATCGGAGAAGGAAGTGGAATTGACTTGGGAGAGGCCATTCGTAAACCGTTAGCCATTGGGACGCGCCCCATACTCCATCCATTCTAAGGGATAAACTTTGGGGAACTGGGGTGACTATACTGGGGCAACACCCCGGAGGTTGGCAAGAGGTGGCATGGGCACTCCTGAAGATATTGGTCGCGCCGTTCAACGGCTGTACAACACCTATCCTTTCCCTCCTGATCCCCTCACCGATGGCCCGCCTCCTGGCTATAACTGGCGGTGGCATTGGCCGGCCGTCCACAGTTTCTGCACCGGTGCCCTACCGGTTCGGCGAGATATTCACATCCTGGATGCGGGCTGCGGTACGGGCGTCGGCACCGACTATCTGGCCCACCTCAACCCTGAGGCCACGATCACAGCCCTCGATCTCAGTGAGCAAGCCCTTGCTGTTGCCCAGGAACGCACCCGTCGCTCTGGGGTACCCCGGCCCGTCACTTTCCACCACCTCAGTCTGTTAGAGGTAGCCTCCCTAGGGCTTACCTTCGACTACATCAACTGCGTGGGGGTGCTGCACCACCTGCCCGACCCAGCGGCCGGCCTGCGTGCTCTGGCCGATTGCCTGGCCCCCGGCGGACTGCTTCACATCTTTGTCTACGCCGCCTACGGACGTTGGGAAATCCGCCTGCTCCAAGAGGCGATTCGCCTGCTCAACCCCAGTGCTAACCCAGTTCAGGGGGTGCAGACGGGGCGACAGTTGCTGGCCCATCTACCACGGGATAACCGTCTGGTGCAACGGGAAAAGCAACGCTGGGCTATGGAAAACCACTGGGATGCCAGTTTTGCAGACATGTATGTCCATCCCCAGGAGGTGGACTATACCGTGGATTCCCTGTTTGACCTGATGAGTTCCACCGATCTGGCCTTTCTCGGCTTTTCCAATCCTGACCACTGGCAGTTGGAACGGCTCTTGGGTACTGATCCTGATCTGCTGGCGGCTGCCCAGGGCCTACCCCTGCGGCAGCGCTACCGGCTCGTGGATGTCCTTGACCCCGAAACCACCCACTACGAGTTCTTCCTCGGCCGGCCGCCTGTGCCGCAGTTCACCTGGGACGAGGACGCGGATTTCCTGGCTGCTATCCCAGAGGTCTATCCCTGCCTGACCGGTTGGCCCAGCCCCAGTTTGTTGGATCGGGATTACCGCCCTCTGGATCTAGATGCCCCCAGTTTTCAGCTACTCAGCGCCTGTGATGGTCGGCGTACTGTTGCTGATGTGCTGCACCAGACCGGTGCCGACCTGTCCTTGGTGCGTCAACTCTGGCAGCGCTATCTGCTGGTGCTGACCCCGGCGGGAACCTCCGGCCGGCCAGCCAGCGTCTAAACCCCAACGCACACCGCCCAGGGAGGGTGCCCATGAGTGCTGTTACCGATAGGTCATCCCGGACAGGGGTGCTGGTGGTCGAGCCGGATGCGTCCCTCGCCGAACGGCTGGCGGTGGATCTGCGGTCTGCTGGCTATCACCCCCTGCTGGTCGCCGATCCCCAAGCCGCCCTCCTGGAAGTCCTCCACCAGGAACCTGCCCTGGTTGTGATTGACCGGATGTTTACTGGCGATCAGGGGTTGGCCCTCTGTCAGGCATTGCGCCACCAGGGCAGCCAAATGCCCATCCTGCTGATGATGGCCCAGGACACGGTGGAGGATCGGATCGCCTGCCTGGAAGCGGGTGCCCACGATTACTTCCTGAAGCCCTACCAATCCGCAGCCTTTCTACATCGGGTGCAACTCTACCTGGAACCTCCGCTGCCCACCACCGAGCAACTCCACTTCGCCGACCTCACCCTCAACCTGGATACCCGTACCGCCTTGCGGGGAGGGCGTACCATCCACCTGACGATGAAAGAGTTTGACTTGCTCCGCTACCTGATGGAAAATCCCCTACGCCCCCTGAGTCGGGAGGAAATCCTGGAGCATGTCTGGGGCTACGACTACGTGGGGGAGTCGAATGTGATTGAGGTTTATGTGCGCTACCTCCGCCTCAAACTGGATCAGCCGGGGGAAAAGCACCTCATCCAAACCGTGCGCGGAGTGGGCTATGTCCTGCGGGAAACCTAGGGGGCTGGGGCCGGCCCTGGTGATTACCCTGACCCTCGCTAGCTCCGTCAGTCTGGCCCAGCAACCCCAACAACTTCCCCCGGAAGCCAGCTTCACGGCCGGCCGACAGCAGGTCTTGCTGGAGGTGGCCCGTACGCCGGCCCAGCAGAGTGTAGGGCTGATGTATCGCACGGGCCTAGACCCCAATCGGGGGATGCTCTTCCCCTACTCGCCGCCCCGCTTGGTCAACTTTTGGATGAAGAATGTCCCCTTTGGCCTGGATCTAGTGTTTATGAGGAATGGCGTGATCCAGGGGATTACGGCCGCGGCCCCCTGTCGGCGCGACCCCTGCCCCCTCTACCCCTCCCCCGGCCCGGTGGATCAGGTCGTGGAACTGGCGGCCGGCCGGGCCGAAGCTCTGGGGTTGCGTCTAGGCCAATCCTTAGAAATTCGACCCCATTCCAGCCCATCTTCGTTACAAGATATTAAAGAAAGGCCCTAGAATCTTAATAAGCCTTTACCTAATGTCTTGGAAAGGTCTGCTATGCTTCTAAGCTCAAGAGTCGGGGACAGGGGCTTACGTCGCGTTACATTCTCTGAGGTTTGAGGGTTGGAGAGGGTGGTGTCATGTCGATCCGAGAAGCGAACTTAGTACGGTTTTTGCGGGAGGAGCTGGCCATTGCCCCCGCCTCCATCGATATGGCCCTGCGACACGAGGCCCAAGAACGTGGCCCTCTGGCCATGATTCTTTGGCGCTACGGCCTCATCACCCGTGAGCAGCTCGATCAGGTTTTCGCCTGGCTGAGTAGTCCCGAAGCTCTTTAGTCACGGACGCTAGATGCGGCGATGGTGATGCTGTGAAGTATTGTTAAAAACTCTCAGGCTGATCGCCAGGAAACTTCTGGGCGGTGGCCTTAGGATGAGAGGCGAACTTCTGTCTGATCTCACCCTATGGCGGCTGTTCACCTGCGCCCTAGTCAGCAGGCTATTGTGGCCTACTCGGGCGGATATCTCGGTGTGGCGGCGGTGCCGGGCAGTGGTAAGACGACCACCCTGGCTGCTCTGGCGTGTGAACTGATCGCCACCCAACTCCAGCCCGATCAGCAGGTCTTGGTGGTCACCTACCAAAACTCAGCCGTAGATAACGTCCGCCAACGGATTCTGGCCGGCCTGACGGAGCGGGGTCTCTGGCCTACAGGGTTTGAGGTGCGTACCCTGCACAGCCTAGCCTACGGCATCCTCCGGGAACATCCCGACTTGGCCGGGGCCACCTTTGACTTTGCCATTGCTGATGAACCTACGGCCGGCCGCCTGCTGGAGGAAGCCTGTCAATTGTGGCAAGAACAACACCCCACCTTGATGGCGGATTGGGGCATGGAGGAGGCCGTCCGCCAGAAATGGCCCGATACCCTGCGTAACCTGGCGAAGGTGACCATCCGCACCGCCAAACATGAAAGTCTCAGTCCTCAGGCCGTGGCTGCTCGCCTCCCCCAAGCCAGTGAATTCCTGAGGATTGGGCAAGGGGTTTACCAGATTTACCAGCAACGACTGCAAACCAACGGTGCCCTGGACTTTGACGACCTGGCGGCGCGGGCGGTTGCCCTACTCCAGCAATCCCCCTATGTGGCGGAGCAGTTGCGGGCGCGTTGGCCCTTCATTTTGGAGGATGAGGCCCAGGACAGTACACCGCTCCAAGAACGGCTGCTGGGATTAATTGCCGGAGAGCCAGGGAACTGGGTGCGGGTGGGTGACCCCAACCAAGCCATTCTCAGTACCTTTACCGCCTCCGACCCCCGCTTTTTGCGGCGCTTTCTGGAACGCCCCGATGTCCAGCGCCACCCCCTGCCCGAATCAGGGCGCAGCGGCCGGCCGATTATCAACCTGGCCAACTATCTGGTGCGCTGGACCTGCGAGGCTCACCCCCTGGCTGCTATTCGGGAGTCGGCCTTTCGGCTCCAGGTAATTGAACCCACGGCCCCAGATGACCCCCAACCCAATCCCCTGGACGCGGAATGTCGAATCAAGTTTGAGGTTTTTAGTGGCCCTAGAGAAGAAGTCACAGAGGTCGCCAAACGGGCCGGCCGGTTCGTAGCCCAAGCCCCAGATTGGACGGTAGGGATTCTGGTACGCACCAACGAGACCGGCTATCGGATTGCGGAGCAGTTGCGGGCAGCGGAAGTACCCCACGTGGAGTACCTGCAAAACACCTCTACCTCCCGTCAAGTAGCCCAAGTGTTGGGGGCGATCCTCGCCTACCTGGCCCAGCCCCTGAGCGGCACCGCCCTCTGGCATGCCTACGAACAGGTGGCCACAGTACGGCCTGACCTACGGCCTGACCTCTCCCCTAACCTTAGATACCTTTTAAAGGACAATTGCCGCCGCCCAGAAGCCCTGATTTTTCCCACTCCAGGTACCGACCCAGCCCTGTCTCTGCCCCAAGTGGCCCGGTTCAAGCCAGAGGATTACGAATTCGCCCTGGCGTGGGCCGATTGCCTCCGCCCCTGGTTATTGGCCCGCCAGTTACCCATTGATGAACTTGTCCTGACCCTAGCCCAGGACTTGTTTAGTGAGGCGCAACTGGCTACTGCCCAAAAAATCGCCCAGTTTCTCCGGCGACTGGCGGATCAGGAACCCACCTGGACGCTGCCCGAACTGGCGGCGGCACTCCAGGATGTGGATAATCAGAGCCGGTTTGCGGGGCTTTCCCAGGAGGAATATGGGTTTTCGCCGACGCCGGGGGTGATCAGTCTGACAACCCTGCATAAGGCCAAGGGCTTGGAATGGGATTTGGTCTACCTGGTCGGTGTGGATGACTATTGGTATCCCCACACCCTGGAAAGTTGGCCGCGCCCGAGTGCCCTGCTGTTGGGGGAAGAACCGGAGGTGGTGGTGCGGGCGGAGTTACTCCGGGAGGAAAAGGCGTCCTCACTGACTGCAACCGAACGGGCGCGCCTAGCCAACTTGGCGGAGAGCCTGCGCCTGCTCTACGTGGGGATTACCCGGGCGCGCCGCTATCTCTGCCTGAGTAGCAGCCGGCCGGCCGAGATTTTCACAATCCTGAAACACTGGAGTGAGACCGAATCCCCGGTTCGTTAGCCTAGAAGTCTAAATCCCTGGATTCGGGATGACCGGGAGGTGTCCTAGTGGCAAAATCCGCAAAGCCGCTAGTCCTGTGTCAACCGGGAACAGTTGGGGCCTTGGCTGCCGAAATCCTGACGCACCAGGCCGGCCGGCTGGAAACCTGGGCGAAGCGGGTGCTTGATGCCACCGACCCGGAACCCCTGCATCAGTTGCGGGTGTCGCTGCGCCGGGTACGGGCGGCACTCCAGTTGTTCGATCTGGTGGTGCAGATTCCCAAGGGCGGCCGGGTCGCAGCCCTCAAGGCAATCGGCCGGCCGTTGGGGGCGGTGCGAGATCTGGATGTGAGCTTAGTTGCCCTGGCGGAAGCCAAGAACCTAAACCTCACGCCTAGGGAACGATCCCATCTCGCCCACGTTTGTGAGCACCTCCAGCAGCAGCGTCGGCCGGCCGCAGCAGTCATGCATCAATTCTTGGCAGGTTCCTCGGTAGCGGACTACAGCCAAGCCTGGCAAACCTGGGGGATCACCCCGCGGTTTACCGATCTAGGCGACTGGCCCTTGGCGTATGCCCTTCCTCATCTCCTGCGGCGCGCTGTGGGTGATCTGGCCCTGCATCCCGGCTGGCAGCCCGGGCGGATACCCTATCCCCAGACTTGTCCTGAGGATGTCACCCTAGCTCTGCTCCATGGTTTACGGCGGCAGTGCAAATGGACGCGCTATCAACTCGACCTGGCCCGGCCCCACTACAGCCCCGCCCTGGCTGACCAGGTGGCTGACTTGGCGCGCCTGCAAGACACCCTCGGTCAACTCCAGGATGGTCAGGTATTGCGGCATCTCCTCCGAAAACAGGGCCACCTCAGCATGAAGCAGGACTTGCCTACCCTCCGCCACCATCTTGATGACCAGCGGGAATCCCTCTGGCAACAGTGGTTAGCCCAGCGAAACCACTACCTGCGGCCGGCCGGCCGACATCCGCTGCTCGACTCCATTCCCCAAGGGATCACAACAGGAGTACTTGAGCTTCAGGACAACCCAGGTGCTGAGTCAACCCCCAGCACTTCCGTCTGAATCTCAGCGGCAGCCGTCACCCAAGCAATTTGAGCAATCCGCCGGCGCTGGGCCTGGGCGCGCACCGTTGCTGGGGGCTGGTTCAAAAGCTCCAGTTCTACCCGGAGGTGGGGGTGCAGTTGACGCAAATGCTGGGCATGGGCCAAGGCCGGCCGGCCGGCTTCCGGGGCGAGGGGCACCACCAGCCAATCACTGGGAGGCGACTCCTGCATCAAGTGGTTATGCTTCACCAGCCAACTCTGAATCTCTTCCATCCGCAGGGAAAAGCCAATACCTGGTTGGGATCGGCCGGCCGGGTCGTAAATCCCCACGAGGTCGTCGTAGCGGCCCCCCTGCCCCAACAACGCAGGGCTACTGCCCTCACTAACCGCGCTAAACACCAGCCCCGTGTAATAGTCGAAGGTCTGAATTAGGCTCAGATCGAGGACCACATTGAGGTGGGACGGCAGCAGACCCACCAGGTTCTCCAAGTCCCTAAGCCGGGTTTGGAGTTCAGGACTGGTTTCCCAGGTGGCCAATTGAGCCAGAACCTCGGCCGGCCGGCCCCGCAGATCAAACAAGCGCAGGGCCAAGTCGTGGAGAGCGGGGGGCAGGTTCAGTCGCCGCAGCCCGGTGCGATCCAGTTCTGCCAGACAGGTGCGTACCTGCGGTTGCCAGGACGCGGGGAAGGGCTGGAGAAGCGCCTGGGTTAGCCCCGCATCCCCTAGCAGCAGTTGCCAGGACGAAAGTCCCAGGACTTCCAGACAGTCCACTAACAGCAGCAGCACCTCTGCATCTGCCAGCAGACCCTTAGCTCCTAGAAGTTCAACCCCGGCCTGGTATTGCTCCAGGCAATGGCCATCCCGTGGGTGGGGCCGAAACACCGTGGCAATGTAGTAGAAGCGCTGGGGGTAGTGCCAGGGGGAGAGGTGACTGGCGGCGGCCCGGGCAATAGAGGCCGTCAAATCGGGCCTCAGTCCTAGGGTGCCTTCCCCATCCTGGAGAGTAACGACGGCACGGGGATGGATAGCTCCCCCCGCCACCAGGGTTTCCAGCCGCTCCAGGGTGGGGGTAATGATCCGCTGGTAACCCCACCGCTGGCAGACCTCCTGAAGCCGCTCCCGAATCCAACTTTTTTGGGCCACATCCAGGGGGAACAGGTCGCGGCCACCCGCTGGGGGCTGAAAGGTGATCACTTGCCCTTCCCAAATAGACCGAACAGCCCTCCCTTCGCGGATTTCGGCGGCGCGGTCTCGGGTTGGGTGCCGTTCCGATTGGCCCCAGCCTGGCCTTTGAGCTTGGCTATGACCTCCATGCCCTCCTGGGCGTCCGCATCCTGGGGATTCAGTTTCAGGACTCGCTCAAACTGGATTTTGGCCATAGTG
The DNA here is from genome assembly GCA_015272465.1 of Gloeomargaritaceae cyanobacterium C42_A2020_066. GTDB lineage: Bacteria > Cyanobacteriota > Cyanobacteriia > Gloeomargaritales > Gloeomargaritaceae > JACYLR01. The sequence goes on along the minus strand of JACYLR010000100.1, from coordinate 214 downwards.
GACTGCTTTTGCTCCAGGTAAATCTGGCCCCGCAGATTCAGGCAGCGACAGTTGTTGGGATCAAGCTTGAGGGCGTCCTGAAGTTCCTGGTGGGCCTGGGCATACTGCTTGGTCTTGCGGTAATCGACAGCCCGCTTGTAGTACTGCTCGACATACCGATCCCGTGGGTCAACGGCCGCGGGTGGCGGTGCGGCCGGCCGGGGAGGTGGTGGGG
>JACYLR010000241.1 GCA_015272465.1 Gloeomargaritaceae cyanobacterium C42_A2020_066 | reverse complement strand
GATCAGCGACCTGCGCACCGCCGCCGCCCTATTCAAGAAAAATGGTGACCTGGAACGCTACCAGCAGGTGATGGCGGCCCTGCGCCTGCGCCGCGGCTAGGGGCACCCAGACCTTATACTGGCGGCAATTCCCTGGTGATCTATCCTTTGACCCATGCCTCTTGATGCGCCTCGCCCCACCCGTCTGCGTCCCCGGCCGGCCGGCCGTTCTTCCCTGTGGCTGCGGCCCTTCACCTACACCCTGCGGTTACTGACCCTCGGCCTTGGACTCGGTGTCTTGGGCGGGACATTGCTCTCATTTTGGTTAGGGTCGGACGCCAAGAAAGTCGGGGGCCTGACCGTCGCCGCCAGCAATCAGCCCCTCACCTGGGAATCCTTCTTCTGGCCGTCAGCCGTTTCGGGAGAAACCGGGGAAACGGCCCTTATGCCCTTGATGGAGCGGCCGGCCGGCCTAGATGAGGTGGTGGCACTCAAAACAGAAATGACGCCGCTGAAACAGCAACTCCTGCCGCTGCTCACTCGCAACAAGTCCATCAATGGGTATTTATTTGTCGCCGATCTGGACACCGGCGAGTACCTGAATCTGGGAGGGGATCAACCGGTACCCGCCGCCAGCACGATCAAAGTCCCCATTCTGATTGCCTTTTTCCAGGAAGTGGATCAGGGACGGGTGCGCCTCGATGAAAAACTGGTGATGCGTAAAGACCTGATCGCCGGTGGGTCGGGCGAAATGCAGTTTCAGGCCCCGGGCACAGTCTACACGGCCCTAGAGACGGCCACCCTGATGAATGTGATCAGCGACAACACCGCCACCAACATGCTGATCGAGCGGCTGGGTGGTTTCGAAGCCCTCAACCAGCGCTTTCGGGAATGGGGCCTCGAACACACCGTGATCCGCAACGTCCTGCCCGACCTGAAGGGCACCAACACCGTCAGCCCCCAGGACATGGTGCACCTGATGGCCCTCGTCGAGAAAGGAGAACTGCTCTCCCGCCGCAGTCGCGATTGGGTGTTGCAGATTATGAGTGACACCCGCACCCGTACCCTGCTGCCTCAAGGACTGGGAGCCGGGGCGCGCATTGCCCATAAAACTGGGGACATTGGTTTCATCATTGGGGATGTGGGCCTCATTGACGCCGCCAACGGTCAGCGCTACCTGATGACCATGTTTGTCCGCCGCCCCTACGATGATCCCCAGGGGTCAGAATTGTTGCGTCAGGTCTCCCGCCTCACCTATGCCTACCTGACCCAACCTCGGCCGGCCGCTGCGCCCCCCTCTGCCCCGACCACACCCTAGGACAGCCGTCACCCTGGTTTGACCCCTCAGTGGGCATGGACCGGCAGCCACGGCAAGACCTCTGGCTTCACAACCTTGTGCATCAATCATCCCCAGCCTGTTGAGGACTTTCAGGCAAGTGCCATGCAAAAGCTTGGGTCAGGTGCACAACGCATTGGCCGCATCTTGGCCGGCCTAGTGGTGAAAATGCGAACCCATTGGTTTGCCCTGATACGCGGGCTGCGATCTAAAGAACTCGACTGCCCGGCGGATGTCCTCCACCAGAAGATTCGCCATATCCCGACTGAACCCTTCCTTGACCACCACCCGCTGTACCACCAAGTCTTCCCGATTCTTGGGCATCGTGTAGGCGGGTACTAGCCAACCCCGCTCCCGGAGTTTGTCCGCCAGATCGAACAGGGTGTAACAGGTTTCGACAGCCACCTCATCCTTCAGCTTCCAGGCGAACACCGGCAACTCACCCCCATCCGTCAGTAACTCAAAGGGGCCAATCTCGGCTATTTGACTGGACAGGAATAGGGCCGTATCCCGACAGGCTTGCTGAATCTTGCGATAGCCCTCTCGACCCAGCCGGAGGAAGTTGTAGTACTGGGCGACCACCTGATTGCCCGGACGGGAGAAATTGAGGGCAAAATTGGGCAAATCACCCCCAAGGTAGTTGCAATGGAAAATCAATTCCTCCGGCAATTCATCCCGATCCCGCCAGATGATCCAACCCACCCCTGGATACACCAAGCCATACTTATGCCCCGACGTGTTAATAGACTTCACCCAGGGGAGACGAAAGTCCCACATCAAATCCGGCTCTAGGAAAGGCGCAATAAAGCCACCGCTGGCTGCATCGACATGGATCGGCACCTCCCAACCCGTTTGGGCATTGAGGGTTTCCAGGGCATCATTCAGGGCGGCGATGGGTTCATAGCTGCCATCAAAGGTACTCCCTAGGATGCCAATCACCCCAATGGTATTTTCGTCAACGAGTTGCATGGCGGCGTCTGGGTCGATGTGAAATCGGTTGCCCTCCAGCGGCACAAAGCGGGGTTCCACTTCCCAGTAGCGGCAGAACTTTTCCCAGCAGACCTGAACGTTAATACCCATGACCAGGTTGGGCCGATCGGCTGGTTTCCCTTGGGCTTGCCGTCGTTTCCGCCACTTCCATTTGAGGGCCATCCCTCCCAGCATGGCGGCCTCACTGGAACCAATCGTAGAGCAGCCGGTCGCTTCCGCCTGCGCGGGTGTATTCCACAAGCGGGCCAGGATGTTGACGCACCGCAGTTCAATCTCAGCGGTCTGGGGATACTCATCCTTGTCGATCATGTTCTTATCGAAGGTATCCGCCATCAACTGCCGGGCCTCGGGTTCCATCCAGGTGGTGACAAAGGTAGCCAGATTCAGTCTTGAATTGCCATCGAGGGCCAACTCATCCCGAATCAGGTTGTAGGCCACTTGGGGCGGCATTTCTCCAGTAGGGATTTCGTATTTCGAGATGGAGGAAGTCAGAGCGCGAGCGGCATAGGTGGGGATTAGGCTGGTATCTTCCTCACTCATGTTGTCTGTTTTGACCTTGTAGTAAACCATTGGATTCCCCTTAACGTAGACCTGTATTCTTGGCACGGGCGCGCCGGAGGGCAAGGACAAGGACTGCACCGGTAACCGCGCCCCCTAGATGGGCGACTCGGTTGGTCGTGCCTTGGTCACCCAATTCAGCCAGTTCTGTCCAGACTTGCATGATCACAAATTGCCCTAGGATCAGGACTTCTAAAAGGTTTCGCCAATGCCATCGGAGTTTAATCAGCACACTCGTGACAAATAAGCCAAATACTGCCCCCGACGCTCCTAGGGATATGCCATCCGTAGGGAGAAATAGGAGGGAAAACACGTTGGCCCCAAACCCGCAAATGAGGTAGGTGAGCACGAGATCGAGGGTACCTTCTTCTTCCTCAACCAGTCGCCCGAAAATGTACAGGAAGAATAGGTTTACAGAGAGGTGCACCCAGTCGCCATGCAAAAACTGGGACGTGGTCAACTGATGCCACCCCGGCCGGCCGAGGTCGAGGTAGAGGCCGTGTAAATCCAAGATCAGGTCTAGAAGGAAAAACCCTAAATTGACCAGAATCAGGCCAAAGACCCCTGGATAGGTAGTGGTGCGGGCCGGCCGGACGGGGGCGGCGGGGCGACTTTCGGTCATGGGTGGGAGGTGCGACGCCCCTCTTCCAACAGACGGAGGGCGCGCTTGACGCTCTCAGGCAGAATCACCACTAGGCTACCGTTGGGGGCCTCCTGGAGGGTTTTCTGGATCGCCGCAGTCTCGTCCAGGATTATCGTATGGGGAAAGTTTGGGTTTTCCGCCTGAATACCCTGAGCAATCAGGGCTGCGGTCTCCCCCCGCGGCCGGCCGCGGGTATCATCGTCTTCCTTAACCACCACCCGATCAAAGATTTGGGCCGAGAGCCTGCCCAGCCTGAGAAAATCTTCATTTCGTCGGTCACCGGGGGCGCCCACCACTCCAATGCGCTCTCCACTGCTCCAGCCCCGGACAAACTCGCCAATCGCCTCGTAGCCAGCGGGGTTGTGGGCATAATCCACCAGGGCATGGAAGCCACCCAAGTCTTCCAGGTTCATCCGACCTGGAGTTTGGCTGGCGGAGGCTTTAAAGGTACGTAAGCCCTGACGAATGCCCTCCAGAGACACACCGTAAAGATAGGCGGCCAGGCTGGCAGCAAGGGCATTGGCAATCATAAATGAGACCCGCCCTCCCAAGGTCAGGGGTACCTCAGCGGCAGGCAACAGAGGCTCCCAGGCTTGACCGGTTTGGATGCCCATCACCCCATCCCGGTAGACTGCCGCCACGCCCCCCTGGGCGAGATGTGCTTCCAACACTGGATTGTCCGGCTGCATCGAGAAGAACGCAACCTGGGCCTTGACGGGTTCGGCCATGGCCGCCACCAAGGGATCATCGGCATTGAGAACCGCCCAGCCCCCCGGTCGGGCCGCCTCGGCCACCACGGCTTTGACCCTAGCCATCTGCTCCAGGGTGAGGATGTCGTACTGACCGAGGTGGTCATCCGAGACGTTCAGCACCACCCCCACATCGCAGTGGTCAAAGGCAAGACCAGAGCGGAGGATACCGCCACGGGCACTCTCCAGAACCGCCACCTCCACCGTCGGGTCTTGGAGGATCAGTTGGGCACTCTGGGGGCCTGTGTTGTCGCCAGGCTCCGCCAAAAAAGAACCAATGTAGGTGCCATCGGTGGTTGTGTACCCCACGGTGCGGCCGGTTTGAGCCACCAGATGGGCCGTCAGACGAGTGGTCGTGGTTTTGCCATTCGTACCCGTGAGCGCCAGGATCGGTACCCGCCCCTGCCGGCCGCCGGGGAATAGATGATCGACAATGGCAGCCGCCACATTGCGCGATTGTCCAGCGCTGGGCTTGAGGTGCATCCGCAGACCAGGGGCTGCATTGACCTCGACAATCACCCCATCCATCTCCCGCAACGGCCGGCCGATGTCGGGGGTAATAATGTCAATGCCTGCGATGTCCAAGCCAATCACCCGCGCCGCCCGCTGGGCGATCCAGATATTTTCGGGATGGATGTCATCGGTGCGATCGACTGCCGTTCCCCCAGTACTGAGATTGGCCGTGGTTTTCAGATAGGCTATTTCCCCCTGGAGCAGCACCGAATCCAGGGTGTAGCCTTGGTGGGCCAACACCTGCTCACTGGCCCGGTCTACCACAATCCGGGTCAGGATGTTGTCATGGCCATCGCCGCGGCGTGGGTCTTGGTTGACCCGATCCACGAGTTGGGCAATCGTATGCTCCCCATCCCCTACCACATGGGCGGGCATTCGTTGGGCTACCGCCACCACCCGGCCGGCCACCACCAGCACTCGGAAATCGTCCCCCTCGTGATAGCGCTCAATGATCACTGAGCCAGTTTTGGACTCCGCCTTGGCCCGGTCGTAGGCATCCTCCGCCGCCGCCACCTGGGTGATGTTGAGGGTAATGCCTCGACCGTGGTTGCCATCCAGGGGTTTGATCACCACAGGGAAGCCCCCCACCCGCTCAATCGCCTCCTCAAGGTCATCAAAGTGGCGGATCACTTCGCCCTTGGGCACAGGAATGGCTGCCGAACGCAACAGGCGCTTGGTGCCCTCCTTGTCCCCGGCCAACTCCACCCCCAGAATGCTGGTGTGGTCGGTCTGAGCCGCCAAGATGCGGCGCTGGTGCACCCCATAACCCAGTTGGATAACCCCCGGCACCGACAGTTGTGTCCAGGGAATACCGCGGGCCTGGGCCTCCTGGACAATGGCATCGGTGGTGGGGCCCAGGGCGGCCTCTGCCCAGAGTTGGCGCAATTCTTCTAAGTCTTGGGCCAGTTCCTCCGCAGGGTAGTGGCCCGTATCCACCAAACTGCGGCAGATGCGCACAGCGGCGCGACCCGCGTAGCGGCCGGCCCGCTCGTCCATGTACTCAAAGACAATGTTGTAGACCCCCTGTTCTCCAGTTGCCCGGCTACGGCCAAAGGCCAGGGGCATCCCGGCCAGGGTCTGCAATTCCAGGGCAACGTGCTCGACGACATGGCCCATCAGGGTACCTTCGAGAAGCCGCTGGAGGAACCCCCCTCGCCGCCCTGGAGAGCAGTGGTGTTCGATCAGACTGGGCAGGAGTTGCGTAAGGCCCTCGTAGAACCCCGGAATCTGATCCGTAAACTTTTCGTCCAAATCCTCCAGATCAAGTCGGAAGACAATCAATTTTTGGCGGCGGATGCTCCAGTAGTTGGGGCCGCGCAGGGTCAAAACTTTGAGAATGCGCATGGGTATGGCGGGTGGGTTGGCGGCTTACAGTCCCTGTCCTAAACAACCCTGGGGCGTTTCCCCTGGGGGGATTAGCTCTTCGAGGATCACAAACCGAATGTGGTTGATGGCCAGATCGCCGAGCGACACCTGATCCTTCTCCAGAGGTTCACCTCCAACCCTCAGGGTCTCAAACCGGACCCCTTTGCCTAGCTCCATATGATACCAGGCCAGTCCCATGAAAAACCGGGTGGGTTTGACCCACAGGCTCTTGATGTCGTCGGTGTTGGATTCCATCGGCAACCAGCCATAGCCGGGCAGATAAAACTCGACCCAGACGTGGTTGAACTGGGGGAAAAGGGGGGTGCCGCGCTGGTCGGCTTGCTGAGGACATTTGTAGCGGCCGGCCGTGCGACAGGGGATGCCATTCAGGCGCAGCAGGGCCAGCAACACCCCCACGTACTCGCCGCAGGAGCCGGTGCCCCGCCGCAGGGTCTCATCCGGGGGGTCGATCCGGCTTTTCACCCGGTAGCTGAGCTGGTCGTAGACGTAGTTGCGGATGGCCAGCACCTTCCGTAGCCAGTTGGTCTCGCTGCCGACAGCTTCGTGGGCGGCCCGCTGGACGATCTCGCTGTCCATAGCTAGGTCGTCATCATCCACTAGGTACGGGGCTAACTCTGGGGGGAGGGACGCCACTGGCTCAACCCGTTCGGGGGTGGCCTGGTATTTGATGCCATAGACCTCGACCTCGGCCCGCCAGCCCAAGAGGCCCGCCTGCTGCGTATGCAGATCCTTGAGCTTGAAGACGGCAATCCGCTGGCCGTCCACAACTTCCTCGGTGAAGGGCAGCCCCACAGGTTCAACCCAGCGCAGTTTCTGGCGGGGGGTTTCGGCCGGCAGGGCAATCCGCCACTCGATGTCCTGGAGGGCTACGTCCTCTAGGGGGGCAATTTCCTCGACGTAGGTCATCTCAATCCGGTAGCCATTGCTCAGACAGTAGCGGCCGGCCGGGTCACCGCCCAGATGCAGGGGATGGATGAAGGTTGTAGGACGAAAGTCCAGCCGCAGGGGATCGAGGGAGTTGGGATCGTCACGCAGGTAAGGTTCCTCGCCCGCATAGGCGACGTAGAGCAGATCCCGCCCGGTTTGGGGCAAGCGTAGGTAGGTCAAACCGGTGGGCTGGGGATAGGGGGTGAGGGCTTTGACCAAGACGGCCCCCGTGTGCCGATCCAGGGCATAGACCGTCTGCTCATCCCGGTCGCAGACCCAGAGCCGGTCATCGCGCGCCGTCAGGTTCGCCAACCCAGCTCCCGGGGCCGGCAGCCGATCCAAAACCTGGCCGGTCCAGGCATCCAACACTTCAATGGTGCGGCTCTGGGCGCAGGTGATGTAGAGCCGGCCGGCCGCCACCGCCACCCCCTGGATCTCCTCCTCGAAGGTCATGAAGCGCTCCAAGGCTCCCGGTTCGTACAGGGCGAGGCCCGTCCCCTCCCGTTTGGCCAAGTCACAGGTGTAGAGGCTGTCCCCGGCGACGCACCAAAGAAGTTGTCCCCAGAGGGCCAAACCCGTGACATCCCGGAAGCGATCCGGGGCGTCCACATTCAAAATCAGGGTATTGTCCGTGGCCGGATCGATTTGCAGCAGGTAGCCCCGCTGGGGATCCACCGCCAGCAGCCACGCGCCCACACTGGCCAACCCGTGGAGAGCCTTGGCGCTATGGGGCCGAACTGTCCGAAATTCCAAGGTCTGGCTCACGCCACCCCCAGCACCGCTCAATCAAAGGCCATCTTAAACTACCCAGCCCACAGTTGCGGCCGGCCATGCCCTATCGTCGGCTCGTCTCCTGTTCCAGATGGCGCAGTAACCCCTGACAAGCATCCTCCAACAAATCGAGGACATACTCAAAGCCGGCCGCCCCCCCGTAATAGGGATCGGGTACTTCTCGGTCGGAGCGCTGGGTGCAAAACTCACACATCATCCGCACCTTGTGTCGGTGGCGGTTGTGGGGGTCAAGGGCGATAACATCCCGATAGTTCTCCTGATCCATCACCAGGATCAGATCAAATGCCTCGAAGTCCCTGGGATGAAATTGACGGGCGCGGCTCTGGAGGCGAATGCCGCGGGCTTGAGCTGCCACCTGCATCCGACTGTCGGGAGGACTGCCCGTGTGGTAGCCAATGGTGCCCGCCGAGTCACAGACTAGGGTTTCTCCCAGGGGATGGCGAGCCAAGAGATGACTCATCACACCCTCGGCTGCTGGGGAGCGGCAGATGTTGCCCATGCAGACAAACAGCAACTTACGAACCACGGGGACTGTCCTTCGGGGCGGCCGTCCCTATTATTGATCACGCTCGTCTGGCTTGGGCTTGTTCTTGAGACCCAGCCAGGTGTGGTGCTGTTTTGGGGGCACACTGCCATGTCCAAGGTCGATTCTCCCCACCGGGCTAAGCCTTTTCTCAAGTGGGCCGGGGGTAAGACCCAACTGCTGGAGCAGATCGAGTCGTTTCTCCCGGCAGCCCTCAAGGCCGGGTGGATTAAACGCTACGTGGAACCCTTTGTCGGCAGTGGGGCGGTGCTGTTCCATCTGGCCCAGCAATACTCCATTCAGGAGTTCGGGATTTTCGACACCAATCAGGAACTGATTCTGGTGTACCGGACGGTGCAGCAAGCCGTTGAGGCCCTAATTGAACACCTGAGCGACTTGGAGCAGCAATACCACGGACTGGCGACCGAAGCCCAGCGGGATTTTTTCTACACCCTGAGGGCGACGTTTAACCTTGAGCAAGCCCAGGTGGATTACAGTCAACCGAGTACAGCACGGGCCGCCCAGTTTATCTTCCTGAATCGCACCTGCTATAACGGCTTGTTCCGGGTCAATGCCAAGGGTGAATTTAATGTCCCTTTTGGCAGCTATCGCAATCCTCAGATATGCTTTCCCGAAACTCTGCGGGCGGCGGCTGGCATTTTGAGCCGTACACAGATTCAGATGGGTGACTTCATATCTGCCAAATCTGTTGTTGATGAGCAGACCTTTGTCTATTTTGATCCTCCCTACCGGCCAATCAGCCCCACCTCCAGTTTTAATGCCTACCAAAAGTCTAGCTTTGGCGATGCAGCCCAAAGGCGGCTGGCAGATTTGTTCCGCGAGTTAGATCGCACCGGAGCCAAGTTAATGCTGAGCAACTCAGATCCCCACAACTACAATGCCGGGGATGATTTTTTCCAGAGCCTTTATGCCGGTTTCCACATCAACAGGGTCATTGCCAGTCGGATGATCAACTGCCAGCGGGATAAGCGGGGGAAAATCACGGAACTGTTGATTACCAATTACGACCCGTGACTACCCCAGGGTTAGCTACGGCCGGCCGACAGTTCTTTACCATTCCCGTTTACTTAACCTGCCATGACCCGAAAATCCTCATCGGTCTGACTCAGGGCCACCCATTCCACCCCTCGCTCGGTCAGCTTGTCCACCCACCGCCCACAGGCCGGCCGCTCCGTGCCGTAGTGCCCCGCATCCACCAGGACAACCCCCCAATCCTGGGCCTCCTGAAACTGGTGAAACTTGGCATCGGCTGTCACATATACCTGGGCACCCGCCCGGCCGGCCGCCGCCACAAACCCTGCCCCCGATCCCCCCAGCACAGCCACCCGGTTCACCAGAGCAGCCGCCGCCCCCAGGGGAGCATGAAGCAACTGGGGCACCTGCAACTGCTGCCGCACCTGGTCGAGGAACGTGCTGAGGGCTACAGGTTGGGGAAGATTGCCCACCCGCCCGTAGCCAGGGCCGGCCGGCGTCGGCACAAAGGGGACAGGATCTTGCAGGTTCAGCACCTGGGCTAGGACATCGGCGGTGCCGTCCTCCGCTTGGTCAAAATTGGTGTGGGCGGTGTAGATGCCCATGCCCTGTTCCCACGCCAGACCCAACACTTCGGCCACCGGGTTGCCGCGCCGCAGGGCTTTGAGGGGCTTAAACACCAGGGGATGGTGGGCCAGGATCAGATTGGCTCCCTGGTCAATAGCTTCGTGCAGAACCGGCAGCGTCGGCGTTAAGCACACCAAGACCCGGGCCGGCCGGCCGAGGTCATCGGGTTCCACCTGCCAACCACAGTT
>JACYLR010000140.1 GCA_015272465.1 Gloeomargaritaceae cyanobacterium C42_A2020_066 | reverse complement strand
ATACCATTTTCTGTCCCTTTTTTGCAGCTTTAATCTCTCTTTCAACACTTCTGGTGTAAGACATGATCTGCCTCTGTTCATCAATAGCCGCATATTGTATTCCTTTTGTCTAGTCTTACGTCAATTACCTGTAAGTTCTCGTATTATTGGGCCGCCAAAGAGTGCGATCAAACCAAGAAGCCTTGCTCAGGAGGCTCAAGATAAGCCCAACGGACTGGCGCTGTTCCAGGAACTGCATCAGGAACCTATAGTGATGCCTTCGCCGAAGTACATTTTCGGCGACTCAGTCTTAACTCACCGTCATCCGAGGGAGAAGTATTCAACCTCTGCATTTGTGATGACGCTAGAAAAGGGTCGTATATGGGGAGAGAACTTCTCGGTAATCACTGGAGATGATCGCCTACTGCTTGAGGCTTCTCGAAGCTGGGTTCACGCCAACCTCGATCACAAGATATTCTTTGAGCCGAAGTTGCCCAAGGTTACCAAGATTTCTGGATCTGCTCTGGTCTTGGGTCAGTTCTTCTACGAATGCAGCGGAAATTACTATCACTTCCTGATTGACACGTTGCCTCGTCTAGAACTGCTGCGGCGCAGTGGTCTCAATCTCCAAGATTTTGATCACATCTTGATGCACCCTCCTAAAACAGCCTTTGAACGGGAAGGTTTGGAGCGTTTCGGGATTGATCCTCAGAAGATACGAGCATTAAGCGCCCAAGAGCATCTAGAGTTTGATCAGTTGACCGTAACCAGTAACTTCTGGCGGTTTGGCCCCTGGGTGGCAGATTTCCTAAAGCAGGAATTTCTGGCCGGCCGGCCGACGCAACGTCCCCATCGACGGTTGTATGTCACCCGCAAAGGAGCTAGTTCACGTCGGGTTGTCAACGAAGCAGCTTTTGTCAATTTGCTCTCGGCCTACGGATTTGAGACTGTAGACCCGGCAGACTACACCCTGCAGGAGCAGGCCCTTCTCTTCTCGGAAGCTGAAGTGGTCGTTGGCCCCCACGGTGCCGGCCTCAGTAACATTGCCTTCTGTCAGCCAGGAACACGGGTGCTTGAGATTCGGCCCTCAGATCAGGTGCACATGCACTGGGATGTGTTTTGGCGACTCAGCAACCTGGGGAACTTACCCTTCTCGCTGTATATTTCCCCCAGTGTTAACCGCCAGAAGGATATGGCAGTTGACCTGGCTGATTTCCGGCAGGCCCTGGAAACGGTCATGGCATCCCTGGACAACACCCAATCAGTTGTCCGTCTGCGCAAGGCAACACCGCAAGTGTTGGCTGCCTAGGAAGTACGTACTCTGTTGCTTCGGGACGACTTGAGTAAGTCTGACGCGAGGCAATAGTTGCAGCTGTTGCGAATAGGAGCCTGCTTCATAGGCAGTATCGCAGGCTCCTATAGGCCGCAGTGTCGCTGAAGACGCAGATATTTAGTCATCTATAGTAATGACTAGTTGTCCTCCAAGGTTAAGTCATGCCCCACCAACCCCAGGTCACCCTGATTGTCGTGCCCAGGGAGCGCTTTAGCCTAACGGAGGCATCCTTAGCGAACCTCTATCAGAAAACCGACTACCCCTTCGACCTGGTTTACATCGACGGTAACTCGCCCCCCTCCGTTCGTCAGTTCCTGGAAGCTCAAGCTCAGGCCAAGGGGTTCCATTACCACCGTACCCCCCACTATCTTTCCCCCAATCGAGCCCGCAACCTAGGGTTGAGCCTCATTGACCTCACCAAAACCGACTACGTGGTGTTTGTCGATAATGATGTTCTGTTCCAGCCGGGCTGGCTTGAAGCCCTTGTTTCCTGTGCGGAGGAAACAGGAGCCTGGCTGGTGGGGCCACTCTGCCTGGAAGGGGACGACTTCAAAACCTTGCATATCGTCAGTGGCAGTTTAGCCAGTCGGGGCCAACGCTTGGTAGAGCAGCGGCCATTCATGCATCGTCCCCTGGCAGAAGTTACCCCCAACTTCCTGGAGCGCCATCGCACCCAATTGCTGGAGTTGCACACGATTCTGATTCGAGCAGAAGCCCTTCAGGCTTTGGGTGGGTTCGATGAGACCCTGATCAGCATGGGTGAGGAAACCGACCTTTGTCTGAAGGTGGCCCGACAGGGAAAGGCCATCTATGCCGAACCCAAGGCTGTGATGACTTACGTGCCGCCGTTTGATCCTCAGCCGATGGATCTACCCTTCTTCTTTGTGCGCTGGAGTCGAGCATGGTGCGAACAGAGCCAGGCCCATTTTCAGTCGGTATGGGGAGTTGCCCAGGATTCGCCGAACATTCAGCACTACGGTACCTTCGTTATTAACCATCGCCACCTGGCCTTTCGCAAGTGGATGGGATCAACCTGGTTCCACCGCTTCCAGCGCTATCGACTGCGGTTCTTGGCTTGGTGGATGAATCGCCGAGCGACCCAACTGGCTTTGCAATGGCAAACGGCCGGCCCCCATGTACCGATGAAGTCCTTGCGGGTTACCGAGCCAACACCCGTCACCACGGGTCATTAGTAGCCTGCTAGAGGCGATATTGCCGCATCATCTCGGCAGCCGCCCGAAACACCAGGCTGTGCCGCCATACCAAGCTGGCCATGTCCTCACTATAGCCACCGCCGATGACGCAGGCCACGGGATAGCCCCGTTGCAGACAGGTCTGGAGTACTTGCATTTCCCGACAGTAGAGGCCCGTGTCTGTGAGTGCCAGTTTGCCCAAGCGGTCAGCGACGTGGACATCCACGCCCGCATCGTAAAGCACTAGATCCGGCCGCACCTGCTCCAGCAAACCTGGCAAACAGTCTGCCAGTGTGGCTAGATAGTGGGCATCTTCAACACCTACAGGTAGAGGTAAGTCCCAGTCACTGCGTTGCTTGCGGGCGGGGAAGTTGTCCTGGCAGTGCATGGAGAAGGTAAAGACCCGCGGCTCGTCCTGGAAGGCAAGGGCTGTTCCATCACCTTGGTGCACATCTAAATCCACAATCAAGACCCGCTGTACCAGTCTCCTATTCAAGAGATACCGCGCAGCCACGGCCAGGTCGTTGAAGATGCAAAAGCCTGAGCCATACCCTGGGAAGGCGTGGTGAGTTCCGCCAGCGGTGTTGCAAGCGATGCCCCGGCTGAGGGCCAGTTGAGCGGCCAAGACTGTGCCACTTAGCGCCAGACATGTGCGCCGTACCAGGGCCTCACTCCAGGGCAACCCTATCCGGCGTTGGGTCTGGGGATCCAGGTGGCCCGTACAAAAAGCCTGCACATAGTCGGGGTCGTGAACCGCGGTTAGCCAGGAGGTGTCGGCCACGGCCGGCCGGTAGACCGTCTGTTCACTGGCAATCCCCTCCCGCAGCAACCGCTCCCAGAGGAGGCGAAACTTGGGCATGGGGAAACGGTGGCCGGCCGGTAATGGAGCGACATAGTCGGGATGGTAAACAATCGGTAGAGTCACGCCAATGTGGGTCTAACGTATCCCTAGCTCAGTTTGAGGGCCGCCACGGGCACCTCATCCCAGGAATCGACGGTACGCATCCGGGCCACCCAACCCTCTTGGCGCTGGGCATCGGTTAGGTTGTCCTGGAAATTCTGGTGGCAAGCCTGGGCCTGGGCTTCATCGCAGCAGGCAATGCAAGCGTACACTAAACCCTCAGGATCGATCTGTTCGTTGACCCAAATCATGGGTAGAGTCCTCACGTGCGATGACTCCATTGTCCCACGACCCACCCGATGCAGCAGGGGCCTGGTGTGACCTGCAACGGCTCTACTGTCCGCCGGAACAGTGGCAGGCCGGCCGGCTGCATCTGAACCGGGATCAGGTTCATTACCTGACCCATGTCCTGCGGCTCACTCCGGGGGGTCGTTTTATTGCCCTGGATGGGCGGGGCAGTTGGTGGCTGGCACGGTTGGAGTCAGTAACGACGGCCGGCCTGGAGCAGCGGCTAGCAGTCAACCACGAGCTACCCATCCCCATCACTCTTCTGGTGGCCGTACCCAAGGGGGATGGCTTTGACCTGATTGTCCGGCAGGCTACGGAGTTGGGTGTCCATCAGGTGGTGCCACTGCTCAGTGGGCGCACCCAGGTTCACCCCAGTCACGCGAAGGTGACCCGCTGGCAACGCTTGGCCCAGGAGGCGGCTGAACAAGCGGAGCGGCAGGTGGTGCCCACGGTGACCGACCCATGTTCCTGGGAAACCGCCCTCAGCTTGGCCAAGGGATACTGTGGCCTGGGGGTCACCCGCCGGCCGGCCGCGGTACCCCTCAGTCAATGGCTCACCCCCCGGCCGGCCGAACCCATTACCCTGGCCTTTGGGCCGGAAGGGGGCTGGACAGACACTGAAGTGGAACAGGGGTTAGCGCGTGGGTTCACGCCCATTACCCTCGGCCCCCGCATCCTGCGGACGACCACAGCCCCCCTGGCCGCTCTAGCGGTTGTCGCGACGCTGTTGGAGGGAACCCTATCGGTAGACTGAACTCCGGGTTGGACTAGCCCGCAGTCACCAGTTCAGGGCGACGGCTGTGGCGAATCCCCTCAATAGCCGTGCGGTAGTCCGCAGCCTTAAAGACCGCCGAGCCCGCCACAATAGCATTAGCCCCCGCCTCTAGCACTTGCCAGGTGTTGCTGCCCTTCAAGCCACCATCCACCTCAATCCAGGGATCGAGACCGCGCTCATTGCACATGGCCCGCAGTTGCCGAATCTTAGGGAGTACTGCCGGGATAAAGCCCTGACCGCCGAAACCGGGGTTGACACTCATGATCAGGACTAGGTCACAGACATCAAGGACATACTCAATGGCATCCAGGGAGGTGCCTGGGTTGAGCACGACCCCCGCCTGTTTGCCCAATTCCTTGATCTGGTTCAGGGTGCGATGCAGGTGAATGGTGGCGCTGCCCTCGGCATGCACGGAGATGATGTCCGCACCGGCCTTGGCAAAATCCGCCACGTAGCGTTCGGGTTCGACAATCATCAGGTGGACATCCAGGGGCTTGGCCGTCACCGGGCGGATGGCTTCGACAATCAGCGGCCCGATGGTGATGTTGGGGACAAACCGCCCATCCATGACATCGACGTGAATCCAATCGGCACCAGCCGCATCCACAGCCCGAATCTCATCCCCTAGGCGGCTGAAGTCGGCGGAGAGAATCGACGGGGCAACCACCACAGAGGATTTCGGGGCCAGGACTGGGGACATGGCGCAACCTACCAGCTTGAGAGAATCTGTAGAAATCCTACCGTCTTCTGCAACCGTTTGCCGGGCCGGGGCGATCCCTCTCCAGTCTGGGGTGGCTACCCTTACCCTTGGGGTGGGTCACTGTTGGCAGCCTACTGCCGATAATCAATGTGTTAGGAAGCGACCATCAAGCCCCTGAGTGATCTGCTGACAGCAGCGCTTCGCCATCGCGAATCAGCCTATGAATGCCGTCGAAATCGAAGAAGCGGTTTCCCAGCTTGCGGGTTTGCCCTTTGACCCGGAGGAGTTTCCGTTTGCCTTCCTCGAAGCCTTTGGCAATAAGGCGACAACGATTAAGAAGCTCAGAAGTGGTAGCTCGAATCAGTCAGATCTACCGGGTGGGGTGCTCCAGCGCAACAACATCCACATCAAGGTATGTGCCGTGGGTGAAGTGGGCGCGACGCTGACGGCGTTGCGGGAGAGTGGAGCGACGGCTCGGCAAAAGGCAAAGTTTATTCTGGCAACGGATGGCACCAGCTTTGAGGCGGAAAATCTGGTGGATGGGGAGACGGTCGCCTGTGCCTATCCCAAGTTTGCCGATCATTTTGGTTTTTTCCTGCCTTTAGCGGGGATTACGACCGTCAAGCAGATTCGGGAAAATGCCTTTGATATCAAGGCGACTGGGCGGCTGAATCGGCTGTATGTGGAGTTGCTCAAAGATAATCCCGATTGGGATACGGAGGATCGCCGCGAGGAGATGAATCACTTCATGGCGCGGTTGATTTTCTGCTTTTTTGCCGAAGATACGAATATATTCCACAGTGATGGCCTGTTTACACAGACGGTTGCCCAGATGAGCGCGGGGGATGCCTCGAATACCCATGAGGTGCTGTCAGAAATTTTCCGGGCGATGTGTACACCGTTACAGAGGCGGAAGGCAGCAGGGATTCGTAATTGGGCGGATGTGTTCCCCTATGTGAATGGAGGGCTGTTTAGTCCTGATCGCCCTCATCCCCTAACCTCTTCTCCCAAGCAAGGAGAAGGGGGACAAGAAGGCTCGGCTCCACTCTCCTCGCCTGGGAGAGGGGCCGGAGGTGAGGGTCTTATGGTTCCCCGCTTCAGCAAAATCGCCCGCTCCTACCTGCTGCATGTGGGCAGTTTGGACTGGAAACAGATCAACCCCGATATCTTCGGATCGATGATTCAGGCGGTGGCGGATGAAGAGGAACGTGGGGCGTTGGGAATGCACTATACCAGTGTGCCGAATATCCTCAAGGTGCTAAATCCGCTGTTTCTCAATGACCTACGTGTCCAGCTTGAGGCGGCAGGGGACAACGGGCGCAAGTTGCTGAATCTGCGGCAAAGGATGGCGAAGATTCGGGTGTTTGATCCGGCCTGTGGGTCGGGGAATTTTTTGGTGATTGCCTATAAGGAGATGAGGGCAATCGAGGCGGAAATCAATCTGCGGCGGGGGGAGGCGGATCGGCATTCGGAGATTCCATTGACTAATTTTCGGGGGATCGAGATTCGGCATTTTGCCTGTGAGATCGCGCGGTTGGCGCTGATTATTGCGGAGTATCAGTGTGATGTGTTGTATCGGGGGCCAAAGCTAGCCCTGGCAGAGTTTTTGCCGCTGAAGCATGACAACTGGATCACCTGTGGCAATGCCCTGCGGTTGGATTGGTTGAGTTTGTGTCCGCCGACGGGAACGGGGGTAAGGGTACGCTATGAGGGATTAGATTTATGGGGGGAGGCTTATGATCAGACTGAGATGGATTTTGAGAATGAGGGAGGGGAAACCTATATTTGCGGGAATCCCCCCTATTTAGGATCTACTTGGCAATCCAATGAGCAAAAAGACGATCTCAAGCTAATTTTTGATGGCCGCACTAAAACTTGGAAGTCACTAGATTATGTGGCAGGTTGGTTTATGAAGGCGGCAGATTATGGCACCCACACCCAATCAGCAGCGGCGTTTGTCTCGACCAATTCCATTTGCCAAGGGCAACAGGTGCCTGTCCTCTGGCCACTAATTTTTGAGACGGGACATGAGATCGCCTTTGCATATACCAGTTTCAAGTGGGCAAACTTGGCGAGTCATAATGCTGGGGTGACAGTAATAATTGTTGGAATTTCCAACCACGCAGGCAAAGTGCGACCTTTGATCTCGGTTGAGAGTGGCGATGAGGTTATTGCAAAAGAGACAGCAAATATCAATGCTTACTTGGTACCACACCAAAACGTTATCGTGAGTGGGAGGCAGGTACCGCTGGCAGTTACCCATCAAGTCGAAGCTGGAGGTAAACCAGTTGATGGCGGTAATCTTTTCATGAGCACTTCCGAGAAACTCGAGCTTCTTCGAGTCGATGTTACCGCTCAAAACTACATCATGCGCGCTTATGGCGCTGATGAATATACCAACGGAAAAGTGCGATTTTGCCTTTGGATTAAAGATGGAGATGTCGATGTAGCAAGGAAAATCTTATTCATAAAAGATCGCCTTGAACTTACAGCGGAGATGAGGTCAAAAAGCCCTAAGAAACCAACGCAAAGAGGTGCACAATGGCCTCACCGTTTTGAAGAAGTCAAACAAGACGGATCGGAGCGAATAATATTCATTCCTAAGCTTACATCGGAATTGAGAGAGTATATCCCGGTGGGACTACTACCGCCAAGATCAATCGTGACCGACTTAGCCTTTGCTTTACACAACGCTCCCTTATGGAATGTAGCATTGATTGCATCAAGAATACATTTCATTTGGATCGCCACTGTCTGCGGGAAATTCAAAAAAGACTATCGCTACTCCAACACTCTCGGTTGGAACACCTTCCCCGTCCCCACCCTCACCGACCAAAACAAAGCCGACCTCACCCGCTGCGCCGAAGCCATCCTGCTGGCGCGTGAGCACTACTTCCCCGCTACCATTGCGGATATGTACGACCCCGACAGGATGGACAGTGAATTTACCTTAGTTCGGGAAGCCCACAATCGCAACGACGAAGTGCTAGAGCGGATCTACATCGGCCGCCGCTTCAGAAACGACACCGAACGCCTAGAGAAGCTGTTTGAAATGTACACCAAAATGATCAGCCAGCAAAAGCCAAGCAACCATAAGAAACAACGAAAGAAATTATGAGGCTTACATCCGCAAGCAAAACAGACAAAGGAGAATATCAATGATCGATAAAACAACGATCTATAAGCGTCTTAACCTTACCCCAGAACAGCTCGCAGCTTTCTGCAATCAGCATCATATTCTTGAGTTGTCACTGTTTGGATCGATTTTACGCAACGACTTCAAAGCTGACAGTGATATTGACATGCTGGTAGTTTTTGACCACAGCGCTATCCCACACTTGAGTCTCATGGATTTAGTGGGTATTGAATACCATCTCGAAGACATGGTTGGCCGCAAAGTTGACCTCATCGAAAAGCGCTCCATTGTTGATAGCGCCAACTGGATTCGTCGCAAAAATATTCTGAATACAGCCCAGGTGATCTATGCATCAAGACCAGTCCTATCTGCTTGATATTGCCAAGCTTTGCCACACCATTATCCGCTTAACCACCAACATGACCGATGTCGAGTTCCAGCACGATGAGAGAACACAACTGGCCGTCTTGTATGAGATTACGATTCTTGGAGAAATCGTCAAGCGACTTTCCGCCGAGTTTCGGACTCAACATTCAACCATTGCGTGGAGAAGAATTGCCGGCATGCGTGATTGACTGGTTCATAAATACGATGAAGTCAAGATTGATTTAGTCTGGGAAGTGATTAAAAACAACATTCCTGAACTGCTGGCATACATTACACCCCTTCTACCCAACAAGGAAAATTGAGTACTAATAGCCCTGACCGAACTTCAAGGTATTGCCAAATACCCAGGGACGCCACCCAGCGACGATGAGCTACAAGCAAACTACACAGACTATCTGACCCAAAAATACCAGTAAGCCATGACCTACACCCCAGCCCAAACCCTCACTGTTGATCACTTCATTGCTGAATATGGCGATGATTCCCGCTATGAATTAGCTGATGGAGAATTGATTGATATGGAACCCACAGGCCCCCACGAAACCGTGAGTGGCAAGCTGGCCATGCAAATTGGCATTGCCATTACAACTGCCAAATATCCCTGGTTTATTCCTCGCACTTGCCTGATTCAACCCTTTGCAGAGATCGCCACCGCACGTCGCCCTGATGTTGTTGTTCTAGACGAAACCTTTTTGGCGAATGAACCCCGTTGGCAGCGAGAACCCGTGATTACCTTAGGGCATTCGATCAAGCTAATTGTCGAAGTGGTGAGTACTAATTGGGAAACAGACTACGCCCGTAAGGTCGAGGAATATGCCCTCTTGGGGATTCCCGAATATTGGATTGTTGATTATCGCGGACTCGGTGGCACCCGCTTCATTGGCAAACCCAAACAACCCACCTTCACCGTTTGCCAATTGGATGGGGAGGAGTATCGTCAGCAGCAATATCGTCTCGGTGAAGCGATCGCGTCAAGCCTGCTACCCAATTTGCAACTTCGGTTAGACGATATTTTGCCTCGCTAAGAGAAACATACCATGAGTAACCCCACTGCCATTCCCTCCGTTTCTGTCACCTATGCTCATGATGGTAGTTCCACCAAAGCCAACGCTTTGGGAATGCGCCCCATGCAGGAACGCGCCTACCAAAAGCGCGGCGAACAATACCTACTGATCAAATCGCCGCCTGCTTCGGGCAAAAGTCGGGCACTCATGTTCATTGCCCTGGATAAGCTGGAAAACCAGGGACTCAAGCAAGCGATTATTGTGGTGCCTGAAAAAGCGATCGGCTCTAGTTTCCATGATGCACCCTTGAGCCAATTCGGTTTTTGGGCAGATTGGCGGGTCGAACCTCGGTGGAACCTCTGCGATGCACCGGGTGGAGATAACGGCGGCAAAGTTGATGCGGTCAAGAAGTTTCTCGAAAGTGAGGCCAAAGTGCTGGTTTGTACCCACGCCACCTTTCGCTTCGCGGTAGACAAGTTTGGCGTAGAAGCCTTCGACGATCGCTTAATTGCCGTAGACGAATTTCACCATGTTTCAGCTAATTCTGACAATAAACTTGGCGATCATGTGCGTCAGTTCATGACTCGCGACAAAACCCATATCGTCCCCATGACGG
>JACYLR010000175.1 GCA_015272465.1 Gloeomargaritaceae cyanobacterium C42_A2020_066 | reverse complement strand
GCCGCGCAGATCGGCCGGCCGTCCTGCCCAAGCTCCTGACCCCCGGTACAGTCATCTCCGCCCTGGATACCCTATCCTGAAGGTGGCCTGTTACAAATCTTTGACATTTTGGAGAACCCCCATGTTCACTCGATTTGATGGCCTGAAAACGCCTCTGGGGGCTGTGGCCTTAACGGTAGCCCTGACCCAACCCGCTTGGGCTGCTGCCCAGGTGGGCAAACCCGCCCCCAACTTTTCCGGCACCGACAGCAACGGTAAAACCGTAAAGCTGAGCGACTTTAAAGGCAAGGTGGTGGTGCTGGAATGGACAAACCACGATTGCCCGTTTGTGCGTAAGCACTACGACACCAGCAATATGCAAAAGCTACAGCAGCAGGCCACCAGTAAGGGAGTGGTCTGGCTGTCGATCATTTCTTCAGCCCCAGGAAAGCAGGGGGCCGTCAGTGCTACCCAAGCTAATGAATTGACGACCAGTCGCAAGGCCAGCCCCACGGCAGTCATCCTCGACCCGAAGGGCACGATTGGCCAGTTGTACGGTGCTCGCACCACGCCCCACATCTACATCATCGATAAACAGGGCATCCTGCAATACAACGGTGCGATCGACAGCATTTCCTCCGCTGATAAGGCGGATGTGCCCAAGGCCACCAACTACGTCAGCAGTGCCCTGACCAATGTCCTGGCCGGCCGGCCGGCCAATCCGGCAACCACCACACCCTACGGTTGCGGCGTGAAGTACTAGGCTGCTGCCCGCCCTGCCTCCGTTCGGGTTTAGCCGGGGGCTGCGGTTAGGGGAGCCATTCGGGCCGCTCAGCATGCCGGGGAGCACCTTCGGCTTCTGGCCCTCTTCTTGCTGAGGAAGACCTCAAGGCTAACAGGTTCATCCCTTTACTTTCCCCCAATTTTCTAAGTCTCAGGGGTGATTGGCGCATTGCCCTTCAACTCGCAGGCAACCCCTTCGCAGGCTGCATCTTGGGGGCTGAGTTCGAGGGCCGGACTGTCGTAGCACCGTAGTAAGGCACCGAAGTCATGGCTCTTGCGCCGCCGCAAGACTGCCTGATGCAACTGGGCATAGGTTGCAGCGTCGATCGGCTCAAAGGGCAGTCGGGGGAAGGTCTGGTGGTCATCGAAACGGGCCAAGAGGGCAGCGCTGATGTAACCCTCATCCTTTGCAATAGCCTCGTGAATCCGGCCGGCCAGAGCCTCAACTTCAGCATCCCGCAGTTCAATGGTAGCGCTGGTGTTGTGGGTGGTGTAATGGCGCTGCACCTGCATGTAGAAGTCGAACTGCGCCAGGGCAGAAAAGTCACCGATCTCTAGGCCAGCCTCGTCAGCAATGGCGGCCCAAGGAACAGCGACAGGTATCTCGACCAGCCATTCCGTGCACTGTTCGCTAAACGGATCGGTAAGCAAATGCCCCTGTTCATCCCGATCCGATTGCCCCGGTACCACGCTATAGCCGTAATCCATGCAGGCCAGGGCCACTGGGTCGTTTTTGGCGAAGGTGATTCGGCGGATATAGCGCTGGGCCTTGGGGGGGTGCCAGCCCGGTGAGGCCCCGGTCAGCAGGGACTTGGTGCCAGCAGGCTGGACGGTTGTGCAGCGATTGGGCCGCTGGAGGCCGTGACGATCGCAGTAATCCCAGACGGTCTGGTGGACAATCTCCCGCCACCGGCTGAGATAGGCTGCCTCCTGGGCCTTGTAGCGGAGTCCCTCGGTTGTCGCCGGCCGGCCGGCCGCCCACCACCGCAACCAACCTGCACCAAAGGCTTGGACGAAGAAGTCAAACAGGCCCGTGAACGAAACACCTACGATCGGATCTAAGGCGCGGCTGTACTGGAATCTTGGCTCTACAAATTGATGATGCAAGAGGGCAGCAACGGACAAAGAACCGGCCTTGAATGCATCTTCCTGAGCCTTATCATCCTCTGGATTGATTTGATTGAGATGAATTTCAGATAGGTTACAGTGAAAGTCAGTCCCTAAGATCTCACCACAGGGATTAAGGCCATATCGCCCCAATCGGTGGCTGAGTTCCTGTTCCGACATCTGGGGATTCAGGGTACGGAAAAAGGTCAGCGCCTCCCCCTGACCATAGGCTTCGAGAAACTGGTGCTTCTGGTCAGGTGTCGTCAGTAAATCAGCATTGGATCGGGCAACGGCTTCCCCAGCCCACTGAATGGCGCCCTCGCCGGAATAGAACTGGAGTCGCACCGCCTCGACACATTCTTCCAGGGTGGGCTTGCGGTGGAAAACGCGGGTGTGGTTTGCCATGCGCAGCACGTCCTTTTCGGGGTCGATGCGCCAGTTGCCTTGGTCATCCTGTTGCCAGAGGTTTTGCTTGGCCCCAGATGCCTCACCGTCTTCAGCGCTGAACTGACGCATGCCAGCGGATCGCCGGATGTTACCGGCAACGACTGTAGCTGCTGCTTCATCGATCAACAAACAGCATTCCAAGGGCGTCAACGGCCGGCCGGCCGCTTGGTTGAGACGACGGGCCACCTTGGGGAAGAGTTGCCCCAGCAGAGCCGGGTTGGCAATCCCCCCAAAACCCTTGAGGACTTCACCCTTAGGCCGCACATGACTCAGGTTGACCGTAACGGTCATGTCCCGGGGACGTTCCGGGTCACTGGCCAATTCCAACAGGCTGCGATAGGCACTCACCCACCCCTGGCGACTGTCCCCGACCTGAATCTCCACGGCACCGTCGCTCGCGGTCGTGATCTGCGTTTCCTCGATGCGCTGATCCGCTGGGATGTCCCCTGGCTGCCCCGTCACGGCTAGGTTGAGGCGGTTGCGGATGGGCGGCAGTTGGACAATGTAGTGGGGTTCGAGGACAGCCCCCGTTCCACAGCCCATCATGGCCAAGTCCATCATTAGGCCAAAGGCCCGCCAGTCCAGAATCCGCTGGGAGGTGCAGTTGTAGGCCCCGGAGAAGTTGTGGGGTTGGGTGATCCAGGCGGTGCCCCCCACCCAGAGCCAGCGTCCCGAGGTGAGGGCCTTGAGTTGTTGCTGCATCCGCAACACCAGGGACTGCTCATCCGCGCTAAAGTGCCCCACTTGGGCAATGGCCCCCACCGTCCGGTCACAGACCTCAGCCCAGGATTCCCGGTGGTTGAGCCCCTGTTCGGGGTGTAGACCGCGGCGACTATAGGTGCGAAAGAACACCGGGTAGGCGCAGGGCGCGGTCTCAGGGAAACTGGGGATCACCGTAGGGCGAACATCGGTGGGGGTGGCAGTCATAGGAAGATAGGCGGGGAACAGGTGGGCATAGGAAATCGACTGCCGGCCGGCCGCTGTTCAGACGCGGTACAGGGGCGTGAGGGCAGTCGCCAGTAAAAGGCTGAAATGATGACCCATTG
The DNA here is from genome assembly GCA_015272465.1 of Gloeomargaritaceae cyanobacterium C42_A2020_066. Taxonomy (GTDB): domain Bacteria; phylum Cyanobacteriota; class Cyanobacteriia; order Gloeomargaritales; family Gloeomargaritaceae; genus JACYLR01. The sequence goes on along the minus strand of JACYLR010000175.1, from coordinate 7,181 downwards.
TAGCCACCCCTGTTCAGTCTGGGGGTAGCGTTGATAACGGGTCTCGTCCCTCGCAGGGCAGCGTCAGGTCAAGCGGTATAGGCAGACTTCACAAAGCCCCAGGTAGCGGCACTGAGACTCTCACTGATGTGAAGGGCAACCTGAGCGGTGCTAGGAACTCAGAGACACAGCGGCCGGCCGATGGTTAGCCAGCGCCTCACGGACTCGAGTCGCCATTTGGGCTGGGGTCAAGCCCAGTGCTACTTTAGACTGATCCGGTGTGGCATGATCCACCAACACATCCGGCACGCCCAGACGCAGCAGAGGCACCAGCACACCCGCATCCAAGAGCGCTTCCGCCACCCCTGAGCCAAAGCCGCCGGGGAGACAGCCCTCCTCCATCGTCACCACAAAACCTGTCTCACGGGCTAAGGGCAAGATCAGCTCCAAATCAAGGGGCTTAGCAAATCGGGCATTGACCACCGCTAGATCGAGGCCATGCTCCATCAGCAGTTCTGCGGTCTGCATCGCCGGATAGACCATCGACCCATAGGCCACAATCACCCCATCCCGTCCGTGACGCAACTGTTCGCCCTTGCCAATTTGCAGCGGTTCCCAGCCCTCTTCCATCAGGGGCACCCCGTAACCGTTGCCGCGGGGATAGCGCAAGGCAATCGGGCCATCCGTGTGCTCAATCCCGGTGACGATCATCCGCTGCAACTCGGCCTCATCCTTGGGAGCCATCAGCACCATGTGGGGCAGGCAACGCAGGTAGGCGATATCATACATGCCCTGGTGGGTCGGCCCATCCGCCCCGACAATCCCAGCCCGATCCAGACAGAAGAAGACCGGCAGTTTCTGAATGCAGACGTCGTGGATAATCTGGTCGTAGGCCCGTTGCAGGAACGTGGAATAGATCGTCGCCACCGGGCGCATGCCCTCACAGGCTAGGCCGGCCGCCAGGGTCACCGCATGCTGCTCAGCAATACCGACATCGATGTATTGGTTAGGCACCCGCTTATGGAAAATATCGAGGCCAGTACCCGTAGCCATCGCTGCTGTAATCCCCACGATCTTGGGATTGCTCTCCGCCAGCTTGGACAGGGTCTCACCAAAAACCTTGGAGTAGCCGGGGGGCTTGGGCTTGCCAGAGGGCTTGGGCTTACCCGTGGTCAGGTCAAAAGGATTTTGGGCGTGATAGCCGACCTGATCCCGCTCTGCCAGTTCGTAGCCTTTGCCCTTGATAGTGGCCACATGCACCAGCACCGGGCCCTGCACCTGGTGGGCACGCCGGAAGGTGGTGATCAATTCCTCCAGGTTGTGACCATCGACCGGCCCAAAGTAGGTGAAGCCTAGTTCCTCAAAGACAGCCCCCACCTTGGGCACCGTCAGCCGCTTCATGCCTTCTTTAAGGGCATGGGCAAAGGTTTCATCCATAAACGGGAGGTGCTTTAGTTGCTCCTCAAAGTTGTCCGTGAGGAACTGCATCGGGGGGCTAAGGCGAATCTTGTTGAGGTAACGGGGTATGGCCCCCACATTGGGAGAAATTGACATTTCGTTGTCATTGAGCACCACCAGCAGGTTGGTTTTGGGCAGATGTCCTGCATGGTTAATGGCTTCCAGTGCCATGCCCCCGGTGAGTGCGCCGTCGCCGATAATCGCCGCCACCTTGAAATCATCGCCATTGAGGTCGCGAGCAATCGCCATACCCAGGCCGGCCGAGATACTGGTAGAGGCATGACCAGCCCCAAAGTGGTCGAAGGAACTCTCGCAGCGCTTTAGGTATCCCGCCACGCCATCCTTTTGGCGCAGGGTATGGAAATTGTGGTAACGACCGGTAATCAGCTTGTGCGGGTAAGCTTGGTGCCCGACATCCCAGATCACCTTGTCCCGATCCAGATCCAGGGTCTGGTAGAGCGCAAGGGTCAATTCCACAACTCCCAGGCCCGGCCCTAGATGTCCGCCGCTAGCGGCTACGGTCTGAAGGTGCTTCTCACGAATCTGGCGGCCGATGTCTTGAAGTTGAGCTATGGACAGGCCGTGGAGTTGATTCGGGTGGGTAATCTCGCTCAGGTGCATGGGTGCCGGGGGTTCAGGGTGAGCAGGCCAGACAGTACGCTCCAGCGCGCCCTTGTCAGTTTAACGCAGCCTTCGGAGGCAGGTGAGCGCTGAAGTGGCGTTGATCGTAAGCCGTAAACCGCCCTGGAATTGTCTAGAGGGGCACAGTACGGCCGGGGATTGAGGCTTACCGTTGAGGTGGAAATAGGAAAAATTGTCGGGCAATGCCTAGGGTGGTGTAACGGCTGCCAAACAGTTGAGTGGTGTAGAGGCTGGCAATGATCAGGTTGCGGCGTTCGGTGCGCTCTTGGAGAAAGGTGCGGACTTGAGGGTCGAGGTTTTTCAGAAGAGTAGGACAGGACTCAGTCAGGAGAGAGAGGAAACTGCCGAGTTCCTGGGGTGCATCAATGATTTCTGGCAAGCGCGGGCAGAGTTCTTGGCTGAGGGTTTGCGTTGCAAAAGTTATATAGGCGGCCGACCCCGGATTGGTGACTGCTAGCCCTCCAAACATCACGAGAATCACGATGGTAATTACCTTTTTCATGACCGTATCCCATCACTCCGACCTGACTCTACCACCAGGGCCCCGCTGCAGGAGGATCCCCGGCCGGCCGTGCAACCCAAGCAATGATCGCCCGTGCGGATCAGGCGTTGACGCCATTGTTCAGGGTGCCATTCCCCCAAACGGCCGGCCGGCAGATTGAGGGCCAAGTTGAAGTCGCAATCAAACAGGGTGCCATCCCAACGAATGTTGACTTGATGACGGCACATGAGGCCGGGCAGAGTCTCCGGGTTGAAGCTTTTTAAAAGTATTTCTTGATAAGCCTCGGCCTCCCCCTGGACTTTGAGTTGCCCCCAAAAGCGGCCAATGGGCATGTTCGCTAGGGTATACAGCCGGGTAAACACAATGCCGTACTGTTCCGACAGGATACGGCGGTAGTCTTGTTCGAGCCTGTCTTGGGGCGGCGGCAGGTGGGGGCCGGCCGGGTTGTATACCAAGTCGAGGGGGAGGTGAGCATCCCGACCATAGCCTCTTTCGTTGAGATGACACAGGGCTGCCAAGCTCTCCTGGAACACGCCAGCCCCCCGTTGGGTATCGACGTTGGTCTCCAGGTAGCAGGGCAATGAGGCCACAAGGTGAACCTGATGATCCTGGAAGAACTGCGGCAGATCCTGTTGTTCAGGGAGCAGCAACACGGTGAGGTTAGTCCGCACCATCACGGAACGGCCGGCCGCTCGCAGTGCCTCGATAAAAACCCGAAAGTGGGGATGCAATTCGGGGGCACCACCGGTAATATCTACCCGCCCGGCTTGAAGCGTCTTGGCAAGGTCAATCACCTGGGTCATGGTTTCCCAAGTCATGGCTTCCGACCGCCAAGGAGAAGACTGGACGTGGCAGTGGTGACAGGCTAAGTTGCAGCGCAGGCCAATGTTGACCTGAATCGTATCAATATCCAAGGCCGTCAAGGTCGGCCGGCCGGTGGCGGATCGGAGACACGCCTGAAAATGAGTTGAGGCTATTGACGAATTGACCATTGGGATGGGTTATTTACAGAGTTTGGTCGATCTTGCTAGGGCCACAAACCCGATCTATTCACGTCCGAGATTCTCGAGATTCCGGCCGTTGGGTTCGATCCGAAGTAGGCAGGTCACCAGTGCGCCCAGCAAAGAGGTTGCCACCAGTCCATAGAGCAAATTGGCTGTGCCAATCTGATGCCTGAGAATCGGGAAGAAGAAGGCTGTCAGAACCGCACCGATTTTAGCGAAGGATGCGGCAAAGCCGGCCCCAATACCCCGGAATGCCACAGGAAACACTTCACCGGCCAAAACATACGTCATGGCATTGGGACCTAGGTTGGTCATGAAATTAAAGAGGATGAAGCCACTGAAAACCAGAAAGACCTTAAGTTCATGACCCGTGGGGATAACCGCCGCCGAAAGGGATGCAATCCACAAGCCAACTCCACAGCCAACGAAGCCGATGATCTGCAAGGGTATTCTGCCCAATCGATCGACGAGGGGGAGTGCGGTCAGGAAGCCGATCAACAGGAATAAATCAATCACACCGGCACCCTGGGTCGCCACGATGTCCTTCAGAATGTAGTCTGGTTTTTCTTGTGTAAACAGGGTTGCCAGGATCGTGGGCGTGAAAATGCCAATGCCATAGGTGGCCAGATCCTGCAAGAACCACGGTACGCTGGCCAGACTGGTTGCCCGAATTGTTTGTGGAGTGAATAACTGCTGGATACCTTGTCTCGTGGGGTGGGAAAGTCCAGGAGTCGGGGGTGGTACCAGTGCAACGGAACGACTGAGGAGGGATTTGGCGGCCCGATGGGCTGCCACAGGAGCATTGCGGCTGATTAACCAGTGGGCACTCTCTGGAATCTGGGTTCGCAGGCAGGCTACTACGAGGCCAGGTATCACCAAAGCCGCATACATCCAATGCCAAGCCCCAACCGTCGGATCGACTTGCAGCACCAGAAGGCCCAGCAAAACACCCCCCAAAGACCCCACGGACTGAAAGGCAAAGGCCCCCAGCACCATCCGTCCCCGATAGCGACTGGGAATCGACTCCGAGATCATCAGGTGAGCGGTCGGATAATCGGCCCCCAGGGCAACTCCTACACAGAAGAGAAAGACTGTCAGCGATGCCACATTCCAGGCCAGTGCTGTCAACCCCACAAACAGGGCAAAGACCCCCATTTCGGTGATAAAAACAAGTTTGCGCCCCAGCCGATCCGCCAGGTTGCCAAACAGGGAAGCCCCCACCAAAATGCCGAAGAGGGAGGCTGCGGCCACGGATCCGGCGCGGCCGGCCGTCATACTGAAGTCTTTTTCGATCAGGGGAAGGGCCACTCCAGTCAGAAAAATCACCATCCCCTCAAAAAACTTACCCATGGCCGCCAAGGCCCAAATCCGCCACTGCATGGCACTCAGGGGCCGCGGAGGTGTTTCATCAATGTAGGTTTGGAGGGTTTTGCTCTCTAGGGTCGAAGCCATCTTGCGCGCGCCTCAAGGTGACGATGGAAACATCCCGCCGAGTCAGGGGGATGGCTTCAGGGTAGAGAGATGGCTGGGGGCGTACACGCCACACTCGGTGATAATGCCGGTGATCAGGCCGGCCGGGGTGACATCAAAGGCAGGGTTGTAGACCTCCACGCTGGGGGGGGCAATGGGAGTCGGGCCAATGTGAAGGACTTCGTTAGCATCCCGTTCCTCAATGGGAATACCAGCGCCTGTAGGGGTTGTGAAATCAAGGGTAGAGCGGGGGGCGGCTACATAAAAGGGAATGCCGTGGGCTTGGGCCACCAGTGCCAGGCCGTAGGTGCCGATCTTGTTGGCCGTGTCGCCGTTGGCCGCGATCCGGTCGGCCCCCACCACCACCAGATCAATCAACCCCTGGGCCATGCAGTGGGCGGCCATGTTGTCGGTGATCAGGGTGACAGGAATGCTCTCCTGGACACACTCCCAGGTGGTGAGTTTGGCCCCCTGCAGGCGCGGCCGGGTTTCGTCGGCATAGACCCGTGCCAACCGGCCGGCCGCCCAGGCAGCGCGCACCACCCCTAGGGCTGTTCCGTAGCCTGCGGTGGCCAAAGCACCTGCATTGCAATGGGTCAACAGCCGGAGTTGCTGGGGAGACTCCGGGAGAACGGATAAACCATGGGCACCGATGGCTTGGCAGGTTTCCAGGTCGGCATGAGCGATTTCGTGGGCGGTGTGGAGCAGGTGGTCGTGGAGACTGGCATCGCCGACCCGGCCGGCCGCCACCAGCATTTGATCCACGGCCCAGAACAGGTTCACGGCTGTGGGCCGACTGGCCTTGAGCAAATCCGCAGCCTCCTCCAACGCTTTGTACTGGGTCTGGATCGGGGCGGTTAAACAGTCTTGAAGCGCCAAGACCATGCCATAGGCAGCCGCCACCCCAATCGCCGGTGCCCCGCGGACGATCATGGTTTTGATCGCGCGGGCCATGTCGGCAACGGTGCCAATCTCTACGGTTTCGTAGACCGCGGGGAGGCGGGTTTGGTCAATCAGTCGCACCCGGCCGGCCACCCAGGTCACGGGGAAAATGTTGCCGGCGTGGGGTGTTGGTGCCATGTCCAGGCTAGCTCCCATGTCCAGTTGGCTCTTCTGTGGCATGGCGTTGCAAGTCCTCTAGGGATACATATTCCAAGGCCAAGGCGTGGGTGGCAGCCAAATTGACCTGGGGCGCAACACCCGCTTCTAGAGCCTCCTGCCAGCGCGAGGCACACAGGCACCAGCAGTCACCGGGTTTGAGACCTGGAAAAGAATAATGCGGGGCTGGGGTGATTAGATCGTTGCCACGGGCCTTGCTAAAGGCGAGAAACTCGGCGGTCATCCGGGCACAGACCACATGGGCACCGAAGTCCCCCCCGCCCGTGTTGCACTTGCCATCCCGGTAAAAGCCGGTCATTGGGTTAGTACAGCAGGTCTGGAGAGGGCCACCCAGTACGTTTTTAGCGTCCATAGTTCCAGGAAATCCACGACACCCTTCTACCCTAGGGGATCAGCGGCCGGCCGGGGTCGCCTGCTGGAGATTCACCAGGTAGCGCAGCACGCCGCGGGCAATACCCAGGGCGACCTGCTGCCGGTAGGCTGGGGTGCGGAGGCGGGCTGCATCCCACTCACCTGTGACAAAACCGACCTCCACTAAAGCCGCCCGCATCGAAGTTTGGCGCAGGACATAGAACCGGGCAGTGCGCACACCCCGATCCGTGGCGCCTGTGGTTTGCACCACATTTTTTTGAATGCTGCGGGCCAACCAATTGCCCGTTTGATAGGCGAAGGTTTCGACACCGTTGACATCAGGCCGCGCCATGCTAAGGGCATTGGCATGGATGCTGACAAACAGGGTGGCATTCACCCGTTCCGCCAGTGCCACCCGCGGCGCCAAGTCCAGATCCACGTCGGCTTGGCGAGAGAGCACAGCCCGCACCCCCTGTTGTTCCAGGAGTCGGGCCACCCGCCGAGCAATATCCAGCACCACCTCCGCTTCCCGCAAGCCTCCTCGCCCCACAGCCCCTGGGTCTGGGCCGCCATGGCCAGGGTCTACCAGAACCGTAAACCGGCCGGCCGGCAGTCGCGGCAAATCCGACCCCGGTATTGTCTGCTTGCGGGCTTGT
>JACYLR010000161.1 GCA_015272465.1 Gloeomargaritaceae cyanobacterium C42_A2020_066 | reverse complement strand
GCCGTCCGCCACTTTCCACCCCCAACTGTCCCCCCATCAGGTGAACCAGTCGCTGACTGATCACCAACCCCAGACCCGTTCCCCCAAATTGGCGGGTGATGGAGGCATCCCCTTGGCTGAAGGGTTGGAACAGACGGGGGAGCCGGTCAGCGGGAATACCAATCCCCGTATCCTGCACCACCACCTGCACCCCATAGGTTGTGGCATCGGCCGGCCGGCCGCAAACGGCGACAACAACACCGCCCTGCTGCGTAAACTTCAGACCATTGCCGATCAGGTTGACCAGCACCTGCTGGAAGCGGGTGGCATCCCCGCAAACAACTGGGGGTAGGGTCGGGTCGAGGTAACAGGCGAGGTCAAGGCCCTGGGCCACCGCCCGTGGGGTCAGGAGGTTGACCACCTGCTCCACCGCCCCCCCCAGATTGAAGGCGCGGTGTTCCAGTTCCAACCGCCCCGACTCAATTTTGGAGAAGTCGAGGACATCGTTGAGGATGGCCATCAGCATGTCGCCACTGTTGCGGATGGTCTCGCTAAAGTCTCGCTGCTGGGGAGAAAGCGGTGTTTCCAATAACAGCCCTGTCATCCCGATCACCCCATTCAAAGGTGTACGGATTTCGTGGCTCATGGTGGCCAGGAACTCGCTCTTGGCCCGACTGGCCTGATCCGCAGCTTCCCGGGCGCGTTCCAGGGCGAGGCGGGCCTGCTGGCGCTCCATGTGCAGGGACAGGGTGGAGGCAGCGGTGCCGAGCAACCCCACCTCGGACGCGTCCCAGAGCCTGTCTTCCTGACAGTTATCGAAACCCATAAACCCCCAGAATTGGCCACCGACCTGGAGGGGAAATGCCAGAAAGGCTTGGATGGCTTGGGCTTCTAGGGCGTCGCGCTCTCCGGCCGGCCGATCCCTAACACGACTGTTGATCACCTCCCCTTGGGCCAAGGTGGCATAGAACGCAGCGAAATCAGGGACGTAGGGGACACCTTGCAGGTTCAGGTCATCGATCTGGGCGCGTACCCCTGGGGCACACCATTCCGATCGTTGGCTGAAGGTCAGTCGGCCGGCCGAGTCCTCGCCATTCTCAAACAGGTAGACCCGCGAGGCCCCTGCGACGGCCCCTAATAGAGCCAGGATCTCCTGATAATTGCGACCCAAGTCCCGATCCCCCAACAGGCGCTGCTGCATGTCCACCAGAGCCGTGAGGTAGCTCTCCCGCTGCAGGAGTTGGGTCTCCGCCCGTTTGCGCTCCGTAATGTCGAGGGCTGTCCAATAAATGACCCCCTCGGCTCGATAGGGAATCGCTGTCCAGGTCAGCCAGCGGTGGCGACCATCCCAGCAGCAACAGCGGTTCTCTAGGGTAACGGTCATGCCCTGGTTGAGATCGGCCAACGCTTGCCGGGTCGCCGCCTGATCGGCGGGTAATACCCAGTCCACCAGCGGCCGGCCGACCAATTCTCCCAGGGGGTAGCCGAGCAGAATTTCCAAGCTGGGGTTGACCCGTTGGAAGTGGCCCTCCAGGTCGCTAATCGCCAAAATACTGGGCGTTAGGTTAAACAGACGCTCCAAACTGGTTTCGGCTTGGCGGCGAGCCCGCAAGTCCATGTCTACACAGTAGAGTTCCGGCTCTCCGTGGCGGTTACGCAACAGCAACGGGTGACAGAACACCGGCACCGTGCCCCCGTCCTTGGCCAGCCGATTCGTCTCCTGGGCAGGAATCGGCCGGCCGGTTGCCATCCAATCGGCGATACCCTGCATCATCGATCGGTGCAAAACCGGCGGTAAGAGCAACTCCTCCATCGGCCGGCCTTCAGCTTCCGCAGCCGAGTAACCGTAGAGGTCGGTACTGGCCTGGTTCCAGAAGATCACCTGGCGCTGGGTATTGTAGCCCTGGATCGGGATCGGGAGGCTCTCCAGCACCTGACGGAACCGGGCTTCACTATCAGCAAGGGCGATCTCGGCCAGCTTGCGATCCGTAATATCCAAAAGGACGCCATCGATGTAGAGCAACTGCCCCTGGGCATCGAACACCCCCTGACCCTGTTCGTACACCCAGCGCAGGGAGCCATCCCGGTGGCACAGGCGAAACTCCAGGCTGTAGGCTTGGCGCTGCCCTAGGGCACGCTGAATCGTCTCGACAATGTAAGGCTCATCCTCAGGGTGATCAATGCTGGCAAAGGTCCGCACCCGATTGCCGACAAAATCCGAGGCGGGATAGCCAGTGATCGCCTCAATCCCAGCACTGATGTAGTCCACCGTCCAGGCTTCATCCGCCGCATGGCGAAACACGGCGCCGGGCAAGCTCACCTGGGGCGGCCGGCTGGCCTTCAGAGTCCAGGCCAGGAGTTCGGTTGCCGCCACAACTCCCCAGCGCTGGCCATCCCAAACCGGCAGATAGGCTGGCGCCGTCTCCTGCCAGACCCGCAAGAGCAGTTCCAGATCATGCCCCGATCCCAGGCGAACCACAGGCCCTGGCTGGCCCATCACATCCCCAACCGTCAGATCGGCCGCCGGCCGGCCGGCCCGCAGGCCTGCCCAGGCCTCCCGTTCCGTCACCCAACCCACCAAGTTGTCCCTGTCCACCACCAGCAGACAGGTTTCTGACCCCAGCCGGTCAAGGGCCGCCCGCAATCCCCAATCCGAGGACACCACCGGTGGATACCGGAGGATTGTCAGGACATCCCCGCCTACAAGACCCATAGCCTCGCCTATCCAGAGGTCAATGTCCCCCAGTATCCCCAGTATGACGATCCTCACTCCAGAGGCAAGCCCATCCCGACCCATCCGGAGAGACCCCAGGCCCTTGCGCCCCCGTCGCCCAATCGGTATACTGTTATGCGTAGTCGTTATGAGTTCGGATAAATCATGAACATGCCTGCCGTCGAAAATCTTGTGGTCATTGGGTCGGGGCCGGCCGGCTACACCGCTGCCATCTACGCAGGGCGAGCCAACCTCAAGCCCGTCGTCTTCACCGGCTTCGAGAGAAGTGGGCCACCGGGAGGACAATTGATGACCACCACCGAAGTGGAAAACTTCCCCGGCTTCCCGGAGGGGATCACCGGCCCGGAGCTGATGGATCGGATGCGGGATCAGGCCATCCGCTGGGGAGCCGAGGTGCACACCGAAGACGTGGTGGCTGTGGACTTCAGCCAGCGCCCCTTTACCATCCGCTCCACGGATCGAGAACTCCAAGCAAATAGCGTGATCATTGCAACGGGGGCAACGGCCAAGCGCTTGCATCTGCCCTCGGAGGGGCAGTATTGGAACCTGGGTATTTCGGCCTGTGCCATCTGTGACGGGGCTAGTCCCCTGTTCCGGGGCGTGGAACTGGTGGTGATTGGCGGCGGCGACACCGCCTGCGAGGAGGCCGTCTACCTCACTAAGTACGGGACTCACGTCCACCTGCTGGTGCGGAGCGACCGTCTTCGGGCCAGCAAGGCCATGCAAGACCGGGTTCTGGCCCACCCTAAGGTGACTGTCCACTGGCACACGGAAGCCGTAGATGTCTTTGGGAATGGCAACCGGATGCAGGGGGTGCGCGTCCGCCACAACCAAACTGGCGTGGAAACCGATATCGCCGCGGGTGGCCTGTTCTATGCCATTGGCCACACCCCCAACACCGACCTGTTCAAGGGGCAACTGGAGACCGATGACGTGGGCTATCTGGTCACCCACCATGGTGTGCAAACCAGTGTGCCCGGTGTGTTTGCCGCCGGCGATGTCCAGGATCACGAATACCGTCAGGCGGTCACGGCCGCGGGGACAGGCTGTATGGCGGCCCTCCTGGCCGAGCGCTGGCTGTCGGCCGCGGGACTGACCCAGGAGTTCCATCAAACGGAGGCGGAAGTCCCCGCGGAGACATCGACCCCGCCAACCCCTGCTGCCCCCACAGCAGAAGGTGCTGAGGTAGATCTCCAGGCCACCCGTCACAGCGGTGGCTATGCCCTGCGGAAGCTCTACCACGCCAGCGGCCGGCCGATTGTCGTGATGTACAAAGCCCCCACCTGCGGCCCCTGTCGCGCCCTCAAACCCATTCTCGACAAGGTGGTGGATGAGTTTGCCGACCAAGTGCACTTTGTCCTGATCGATATCGAAGCCGAACCGGAGATTGCCCAGGCAGGCGGTGTGACAGGCACCCCCACGGTGCAAATCTTCAAGCACAAGGCGCTCGTCACGGAACTCCGAGGGGTCAAGCCCAAGAGCCAGTACCGCCAAGTGATTGTCAGCAGTCTCTAGGGATATTGATGGGGGGTGGGAGAGTCCTGCCCCCACCGCCGCCTACAATGGAGTCTGTGCACCTCAACCGCGGATCAGTCCGGGAATCCTATGGGTGAAGCGAAGCGTCGCCAGAAGAACCCCGACGGACGGCCGGCCGGCCCTGCCCCTTGGGCGCTCACCCCGGAACGGCGGCAGCAGTTTGTGGACTGGACAACCCGGGGTGCCTGGATTGGCATTGGCCTCCTTCTTGCCTTTTGGGTGACCCTGCGATTTGTGGGGCCGGGTCTGGGGTGGTGGCAGTTGGCCAGCTAAGTGAAATTTAGGGATCGTAACGAGTTTAGGTATAACCCTTAAGAATCCTGAGATTCAGGCCCCTTATTCGTAACACTAAGTTTCTGGGGGCTGGGGTCATTTTCAGACACTGTGGCCGGCCGGGAACCCTAAAAACGCGAAAACGTCTTTATGTTGTCATCCCAGATACCTTCCTTTGCGATCCATCTGGGTAAGTTAAAGCAATCATGCTCCCCACATAGCATTGAGGTTTCTTAAGAAAGTGTTTACATCCTGTTAGAATAACCTGTGGTGATTGGAGGAAGGACGTGTTTCTACGACTTGCAGACCAGCACCGACAGTTTGTCCGAGACCTGGTGATGAGCCTCCAGGCCTTGGCGATTGTACTGGAGCAGCGGGGGCACTTGGCCTCCTGCTACACCTGCGGTGATCAAATGAACAGTGCCTCATTTATGGCCAGCTTGGGCGAAGGTCATCTCATTCGCTTTCTGGTCTCGGACTATGGCATTACCTGGACTGAAATGCGGGATGACCGGGAACTGATGAAGCTGGAAGGTGCCGAAGCGATTGCCCAACTGGAGGAGTTGGCTACCCTGCTGCGCCAAGAAACCCTGTCCGCGCCCAAGTCCAATTCTGTCCTTGCCTGACCTAGTCGGCCGGCCGACGAGCAAGCTAGGCTGGAACTGACGCTCGATGTCCCCCTGCTATGACCGCTCGACATGGATGGTTACTCCTCCTGCTGGGAGGTGGGTTGACCCTCGGCAGTTGCTCGGTGCTCAACCTTGGGTCAGCCCAGCAGTCACTGCAAGAGGGTGTGCAACCCGTTCCCCCGGCCGAGCCACCTGATCTAGCCAAACTCCGTCAGACAAAGGAATGTCCAGGGTGTAATTTGGCGGGTGCGAACCTGGCAGAGGCTGATCTAGGCGGAGCCGATCTCACGGGCGCCAATCTCAAAGACGCTAACCTCCAGGGAGCCAGCCTGGAGTATGCCGTGTTGGAGGGTGCCAATCTGCAAGGGGCGAATCTGAGGGGGGCTAACCTTTTCGAGGCCGATTTGTGTAACGCGAATCTGAGGGGGGCCGACCTGCGCGACCTTACGGTTTGGCGTTTGAATCTCTGCGACGCCGACCTGACGGCTGCCAACCTCAGCGGCGCCAATCTCAGCAATCTCCGCCTCCAAACCACACCCCAGGGTAATGCCCCAACCCTGGCCAAGGCCAATCTCAGCCAGGCTAACTTAAGTGGCCTCAACCTCAGCTATCTCAACCTTCAGGGTGCCAACCTCACTGGTGCCAACCTCAAAGCCGTCAAGACGGATAAAACCAACCTGCGGGGTGCCAACCTCAAGGATGCCCAATTGGGGGGAGTCAATCTAGCCCAAGCGGATCTGTGCGAGGCTGTCTTGGCAGATGGGTCAGTGTCTCAGCAGGGCTGCCAGACGGGCCAGTAGGCCCTACACCCCCAGACTCCCAGTGCTTCAGCGAGGCTGTGCCACAATGGCGAAGACCCCCGCGGCGAACGCATGACTGCAAAACATTCCTCGGTGCCCCCCTCGCCCCCCTTAGCCCAGCAACCCTGGTGGCGGCGACTCTGGGATAGCCAGCGAGATACGCTGCAAACCCTCGTTTTGGCAGTCCTACTGGCATTTGTGATTCGGGGTTGGGTGGCGGAGCCGCGCTACATCCCTTCTGCGTCCATGGTGCCGACTTTGGGGGTGGGGGATCGGTTGGTGGTCGAAAAACTCTCCTACCATTTCCACGAGCCACGCCGAGGGGACATTGTCGTTTTTTCGCCCCCCCCGGCACTCCAAGCTCAGGGCTACCGGCTTGATGATGCCCTGATTAAACGGGTTGTCGGTCTGCCTGGGGATAGGGTGGAAGTGGTCGACGGATATGTGTGGATCAACGGCCGGCCGCTGGTGGAACCCTATCTGTTGGAGGCTCCCCACTACACTTGGGGGCCATACGAAGTCCCAGAGGGTTGCTTGGCAGTTTTTGGCGATAACCGCAATAACAGCAACGACTCCCACGTCTGGGGCTTTTTATCTGAAGATGCGATTGTGGGGCGGGCCTGGGTTCGCTTCTGGCCGCCGCAACACTTGGGCCGCCTCTAAGTCCCCAGGGATTTACCATCCCCCACTGGCGTGATCCAGGGCCGTGACCTGATCCGGCTGGAGTTGCCACCCCAAGGCCCCGGCATTTTCCTGGGCTTGGCGGAGGTTTTTGGCCCCAGGGATAGGGATTGCCCCTTTGCACATCACCCAATTCAGGGCCACCTGGGCTGGGGTCTTGCCGTGCTGTTGACCCAACTCTCGGAGTAGCCCTAACAGGGGTTGCAGTTTTTGCAAGCGCTCTCGGTTGAACCGCAGGCCCCGCGCCCCCGGCGGTGGATTGTCCACAGTATACTTGCCGGTCAGAATGCCCATGCCCAGGGGGCTGTAGGCGATCAGAGTCACACCCAATTCCTGGCAGGTTTTCAATAGCCCATTGCGTTCCGGGGCGCGGCAGACTAGGCTAAACTCCACCTGGTTGCTGGTGAGGGGGATACCCCGCCGTTGCAGGGCCTGGTGAGCTTGGCGGGTTTGCTCGGTGCTGTAGTTGGAAATGCCCACGGTGCGCGTTAGGTTCTGATCCACCGCATCGGCGAGGCTCTCCATCCAACCCTCCAGGGACACGGGGAAATGTACTGGCCAGTGGATCTGGTAGAGGTCAACGGTCGGTACCCCCAGGCGGGCGTTGCTCTCCCGCAGGGCTTGGAGCAAACATTGGCGTTGCCACCGCCACGGCAAGGGCATAAATTTGGTGGCCAGTACGGCCGGCCGGCCGAGATCGCGATAGAAGCGGCCGAGGAGTTGTTCCGAGAGGCCCAAGCCATAGACCTCGGCGGTATCGAAAAAGGTGATGCCGCCCTCGATGCTGGCCCGGTAGGCGGCCGCCAACTCCGGTTCACCGTAGCCCTGGCCGTAGCTCCAGAAGAGGCGATCACCCCAGGCCCAGGTGCCAATCCCCAGAGGGCTGACGTGCAGATCGGTTTGTCCCAGGCGCATCACTTCACGGGTGAGATTGAGGGGGTCTGTCACGGCCGGCCGCTCCCAAAGTGCTTGTAATATTTTGCAACATTCTGCGAGGTGGAGGTGTGCCGGGGACATCACCCTCCCAGAATGCGGGGCAGTTGGGGGGGGCCAAATGTCAGAAGCCAGCCCCAAGATATTCGAGCACAACCTCACGCTTCGACCCAATAAATCAGGTTGCAGACCAGTGTGTCCTTGGTTGGTCATTCATCTTGGCTTGCCTTACTGTAAGGAAGTAAGGAGGTATTTCAGGAGGTCGCATGGCTGCTATCGCCAAGATCACAGCTAAGGGGCAGACCACGATTCCGCGGGAAATTCGCCGGGCGCTGCAAGTCGAGCCTGGAGACCTCATTGCTTGGGAAATTGCCGAGGATGGTACCGTGCGGGTGCAGCGCGTACAGCCTATGGATATGGACTACTTGCGGGCTGTCGAGGTGACCCTGAACGAGTGGGCGAGTGCTGAGGATGAGGCCGCCTACCGTGACTTATGAGGCGATGACCGTGGTGCGTGTTCCCTTCCCCTTCACAGACCGCAGCACTACTAAACGCCGGCCGGCCGTGGTGCTATCCGCTTCCCAGGTATTCAATGTCCCGGCTGGCCATTCGGTAATGGCCATGATTACCTCTGCAAGTCACCGGCCCTGGCCCCTAGATCATCTCATTGAAGACCTGGCGACCGCTGGACTTTCAGCCCCTTCCAGAGTTCGATTCAAGCTCTTCACCCTTGATCACCGGCTGGTACAGGGAACGATTGGATGTCTGGGTTCCGGTGATGTCCTAGCGGTGGGTCAGAGCTTAGCCACTTTATTTCGGCTGACTGCTATGGGCCAGGGAATGACTGATCCAGGCTGAGTTGAACAGGCCACGAGTAGACCCCCAACCCTTGAACCCTTGCCTAGCGTGACAACCCCAACCCAATGGGATCAACCTTGACAAACCGATGCACCTCATCTAGCTTTGGGGCATTCCCGGGGGCAATTCGATTGAGGAGTCTATTGGAATGTTCGGTTTTCCGCTCCACCCTGTAACGAACATTAACAAGTCCTGGAAAGGCGCTGCATTCGGCGCTGCTGCGGTAGCCCTGATGACTGTGGGTGCTGCACCCCAGGCCGAAGCAGCCAGCATGGTCATGTATAGCGGCGACACCACAGGCGGCCCAACTTGGAACCGGCCTGATCAGGGGGTTCCCCCCAGCGGGCTTGCCAGCATAGAGACAAATGTGCCCTACTCAGTACAGGAGTTCTCGGTAGATACCAATGGCTTCTACACACTTTTTAGTGAATCGACCACTATTATTGCCGGGCTTTTCTTTTACAATAACTTCCTAGTATTCTACGAAACGTCTTTCGACCCGACCAATCCGCTAATCAATGTGATTGCCAGCGCCTCGGATGATATAAATTCTGGTTTTGTTTTTTTACCTCTACAACTAACCGCAGGCACCTCCTATTTCCTGGTGACGACGGGTTTCGACAATGGGGATTTCGGTACCTTCACCAACACGATCACCGGGCCGCAAGGGTCTCACATCACCTTGGGCAGCACACCGACACCCGTCCCTGTGCCCCCAGCAGCCCTAGGCTTACTACTCACCTCCGTGCTCAGTGCCCGCAAGTTGCTCCAGCACAAACAAACCGTCGGTGTGCAACGAACTGCCAAAGTCTAGGCTGGCAACACTACAAACTCACCTCCAGCAGCCAGGGCCAATGCTCTGGTTGTTTTGTTTTGGGGCACTCAGACCAGCTTTGAAAAGGTAGAGTACTGTGTATAGAGACCGCCCAACACTGGGATGTTAATAGGGGTAGATTCTTGGACATTGTGACCATCTCACCGAAGTTCTAGGTCGTCCTACCGCGCAATGTCCGAGAGCAGCTCAAGCTGACTCCCGGTCAGAAGGTGCAGGCCATCATCTACGATAACCGGGTGGAATTGATCCCACTTCGGCCGGCCGCGGCCCTCCGGGGCTTCTTGAAAGGTATTGACACCACGGTCACCCGCGACTCTGATCGAGCTTAAGCTTGTTCAAGTGTTGATGCCGGGGAACTTGATCCAGGGTTGCCCTAACGTAGTTGACTCTTCAGCATGGCTAGCCTATTTCGCTGAGGAACCTACCGCTGCGGATTGTGCCGCAGCTATCGAGGACACGGAGCAACTCGTAGTTCCAACAATTTGTCTGCTGGAGGTGTTCAAGGTCGTGGCGAGGCAACGGGGCGAAGGGGCGGCGCTCCAGGCAGTTGCCGTCATGCAGCAGGGTCGCGTGGTGGCGCTGGATGCATCCCTTGCACTTACCGCCGCCAACCTTGCGCTAATCCACAAGCTACCGCTGGCTGACAGCATAGTCTACGCAACTGCTTGGTCAGTGGGTGGTCAGTGGGTGGTGTGGTTTGGACACAGGACAATGACTTTGAGAGTTTGCCAAATGTGCGATACGTCCCAAAACGGCCTGCTTAATGCTCGCACTTCGGCGCGATAGGCAGATCCAAATTAAGTGCTCAGTGCCCGCAAGTTACGCCAGCAGCGCCCCGCCGATGCCCATCAAACGGCCAAGGTCTAGTCCGGCAACATAGCCCAATCACTTCCCACATCCAGGGCCAATGCTCTGGTTGTTTTGTTTTGAAGGAGCCAGTTGCAGCATTCAGAATTGTCCTACCTTCAGGTGAACATGAGCCTGTCGAAGATAGGAGTAGGTATCCTAGGTGATTGGGGACTCCAGAGTCCTAACAGGCGTCTTGCAGTTAGTCAATAGCCTAACGTTAATATTCGTGTCGCGAATACTATGTCCACCGGAATGGTAGCTTAGCATAATGCTTGTAATTTAACTTTAACTCCAGGAAACTAACCCATGCATTACTTCGTGAAAGGTCAACATATTGCTCTGACCTTACTAGGACTTGGCGTGGGGACTCTATATAGTCTTTCAGGGTACGCCCTTGAGAACACTCTTGAGATTACATCCTTAGCGACCAATCCAGGCAACCTGGTAGACATTGAAGGGCACCTCTATTTATGCCTTGCGTGAGCTTATCGTGATACAGAATAAGGGGC
>JACYLR010000165.1 GCA_015272465.1 Gloeomargaritaceae cyanobacterium C42_A2020_066 | reverse complement strand
AGGGTGATCTCGGCACCGATGCGGCCAGCGATAGCCATTTCAGCAAGGGCCACCAGCAGTCCTCCTTCGCTGACATCATGGGCTGCCTGCACCCAACCCGCCGCAATCCCTTGGCGGCAGACATGCTGCACCTGCTTCTCCAGGGCCAGATCCACCGCGGCCGGCCGGCCGGTGACCTGACCATGCACCACCGCCAGGTACTCGGAGCCGCCTAGACTGACGCCCCGGGGTGGGTGGTTTCCCCAGGGCAACCCGAGCAGATAGACCCGCTGGCCCGCGGCCCAAGCCGGTGTACAACGGCGGGTGAAGTCGGGCAGCAGGCCCACCATGCCCACGACGGGTGTGGGGTAGATGGCCACGGCGGTGCCCGCCGCGTCCCGGGTTTCGTTGTAGAGAGAGACATTACCGCCCGTAACAGGGGTTTCCAGGGCGCGACAGGCGTCGGCCAGACCGCGACAGGCTTCCGCCAACTGCCAGTAGACAACGGGTTTTTCGGGAGAGCCAAAGTTGAGGTTGTCGGTCACCGCTAGGGGTTCGGCCCCCACACAACTGAGGTTGCGGGCAGCTTCGGCAACAGCAGCCTTTGCGCCTTCGTAGGGATCCAAATACACCAGCCGGCCATTGCCATCCATGGTCGCTGCCACGCCCCGCTGGCCGGCCACCCGAATCACCCCCGCATCCGCCTGACCGGGCCGCAGAGCCGTGTTGTTCTGCACCTGTTGGTCGTACTGGCGATAGACCCAGGTTTTGGCCGCCAGGTTGGGACTGGCCAAGAGGGTCAGTAGCATCTCCCCCCAGGACTGTGCCCCCACCCCCGCCTCAGTGTCCGGGGGCAGGGTCGCGGGCGTCCAGGCCCAGGCGGCTTGGGCATAGGCAGGGGGTTCAGACAGCACCTCCCGTGGATAGACAGGCGTGTTCTCGGCTAGGGCCAAGGCCGGCACTTCCGCCACCACCTGACCCTTTTGGAAAATCCGCACCACCGGCTCTGCCGTCACCCGGCCGGCCGCCACCGCGTGCAGCCCCCAGCGCTGGAAAATGGCTTGAACCTCAGCCTCGCGCCCCTGCTCGACCACAAACAACATGCGCTCCTGGGACTCGGAGAGCAGGTACTCCACCGGCAGCATGCCCGTTTCTCGGGCTGGCACTAAGTCTAAATCCAGGTCAATGCCGATCCCGCCCTTGGCCGCCATTTCCGCCGTCGAGCAGGTGAGGCCCGCCGCCCCCATGTCCTGGGCCGCCACCACCGCCCCGGTTTGGAAGGCTTCCAGACAGGCTTCGATCAGGCACTTCTCCAAAAACGGATCCCCCACCTGGACGGCCGGCCGATCCGCCTGGGATTGATCCGTGAGTTCGGCGCTGGCGAAGCTGGCCCCTCCCATGCCGTCCCGGCCCGTGGTGGCCCCCACATAGAGCACCGGATTGCCAAGGCCCCGAGCGGCCGAAGGCATCACGGTGGGCGTTTCTAGAATCCCCAGGGCCATCACATTCACCAGGGGATTGCCGCTGTAGGTGGGGGCAAAACAAACCTCACCGCCGATGGTCGGCACCCCCACGCAATTGCCGTAGTGACTGATACCTGCGACGACGCCCTCCAGCAGCCGCCGGTTACGGGCATCCTCCAGTGGCCCAAAGCGGAGGGAGTTGAGCAGGGCGACTGGGCGCGCCCCCAGGGTGAAAATATCCCGCAGAATGCCCCCCACGCCGGTCGCAGCCCCCTGAAATGGCTCAATGGCCGAGGGATGGTTGTGGGACTCGACCTTAAACGCTAGGGCGACGCCCTCCCCCAAGTCCACGACGCCCGCATTCTCCCCCGGCCCCACCAGCACCCGCGGCCCCTGGGTAGGGAACTGGCGCAGCAGCGGGCGGGAGTTTTTGTAGCAGCAATGCTCCGACCACATCACCCCAAACATCCCCAGTTCGGCCCGATTGGGCGGCCGGCCGAGGCGCTCGACCACAGCCTCGTATTCCTGAGCGGTGAGGCCGGCGCGGGCGATATCCGTGGCACTGAAGGGCGCAGCGGTCATAGATACAGAGAATGGGGGCAGAACGCCTCTATTATCGCCCTGGGTTGGGGCTGATCCCGCCAGGTGGAGTGGGACGGTAACCCCACGCCTGAAGTTGGGCCTTGAGCCGCTCGACGGCCGGCCGGCCGAGGTTCGCTTCAACCTGCGGCCAGATACGGTCATCCCCTAGGCGGGTGCGATCGGCGGCGTAGGCCGCAAGGGCTGCCTGGGCCAGTTCTCGTTGGCCCGCTCGGCGGTAGCGCTGGAAGGCTTGCCAGTGGCGGGTGGCGCTGGCCTGGGTGGCTCCGGGAAACTGGGGGGTGACCTCCGCCAGGGTGCGGCTCTGCCAGGCCCAGATTTGCACTGGCCCCAGGTCGGCCCCCCGGGGAATGACCGTTTCCTGAAAGCGGTCGTCTCGACCCATGAAGTAGAGGCTTGGCCCTGCCCCCCAAGGGCGCAATTGGGTAGGCCCCGCAAAGCCGGCCGGCCGGTAGCCACTGACGTGGTGGCCCCAGAACTGGTGGAAGGCTTCGTATCCCTCCTCCTCAGCCATCCAGTAGTAAATGAAGGTGTGGCTGCAACAATCGGCCCCGGGTTCCGCTACATCCAAGAGCAACTCCGGTTCCTGATCTCCATCCAAATCGATGGCGGTGATGTCAACAGCCCGTACCCGCATCGCCGCCGGAAACGGGAGAATCATGGCCGGCCGGCCGGCGCGCTGGATCTGAAGCCGCAGATCGCGCAGTTCCGGGCCAGGTTGATAAAACACCTGAGCAGAGACAGTGGTACGGGGTGTTGACAACTGGGTTTGTTGTCGCTGGGCTTGACCCTGGGCTGCCACGAGGGCAAGGCCAAGGAGTCCCAGGCCGTAAAACCCCAACCAGGTTAGTGATGACCAAGCCATAGGGAGGATCGAGCCGGTCACGCCCCGGCCGGCCTAGTCACCCTAGCATGAAGGCTTTCTGTAGGTTGAGGTGGGAGTCGCGGTTCTAGTGATACCACTACGTCAGCCAAGCCCGGAGTTAGTTACCCACTGACTAGATCGCAGCGTGTGAACAAGGATGGCTCCTCGTTGCCGCCGCCCCAGTTTTCCCTTGTCCTGATTTCGGAACCATGCCTTCATCATGAGGCCCAGACTATCACTCAGCATCGATCCACAAATACCGCAAGCTTGGCGCGCTGAGTTCCATCAGGAATGGGTCTCCAGATGTTACACCCAATGTCTGGCGCTGGCCGCCTTTTCAATTTTTGCATCTATCGCTTTTCTAGTACGTTTATCGTCGGGGGATCTCCCAAAAATTCTCCCACATCATACTCTGGCAAGTACTATTTTCCTGATCAAAATAGTTATAGGTTTTATTGTCCTGGGAAGCTACCCCCTCCTACGTCACAAGTCTACTCCTATAAAAGAGTGGATTATTCTCCTATGTTCCATTGACCTGCTCTGGGCAATCAGTGGCACGTTCTTTACACTTTGGATTAAATCTGGAATTAACACCCCCTACATCATAGGTATCATCACACATGCGCTGATTTTCTATAGACCTGGCCGAATTGGTCTGCTTGCCTACTTCTCGACCTTCTTCTTTTATCTCATGTGCCTGGGAATGACAGATCATGCACCTATTATTCAGTTTTCTGCCTATGTTTCTGGAACAGTGGCAACCTTTGGTGGCTGGGTGCTTGCCGCAACGCGTTATAGAGATAGGGTACATGATTTCATTAATCAAAGAACAATCCAAAGACAGTCAGAGGAATTGGCGAGAGTTAACCAAGAGTTGAATTATTTGGTCAAGACTGATGCGCTGACACAAGTTGCTAACCGAAGACACTTCGATCAGTACTTGGAAAGCCAGTGGAACTCCTTAAATAAGGTCAGTAAATTCCTGGCAATTATGATTTGTGATGTGGATTTCTTCAAGTTATACAATGACAATTATGGTCACCAAGCTGGCGATGACTGCCTACATAAGGTCGCCCAAGCAATCCAATCTCAGATTCGCCGCTCGGGTGATTTGGTAGCACGCTATGGTGGTGAAGAATTCGTAGTGATCTTGGCCGATACCAGCCAGGGAACTGCCCTAGAGATTGCCCAGCGAATATGCCAGGCCGTTCAAAGCTTGCATATTCCTCATGATCGTTCTCATTTTGGTGAGGTAACCCTCAGTATAGGGGTATTTTGGGGCTTGGCATCAGCCGCGCTAACCCCAGATCAAGGCATTTCAGTTGCCGATCAAGCCCTTTATCAGGCCAAGGAAAAAGGCCGTAACCAGGTCATTTTGGCGGGTCTCGGTGCCTGTTGATCTGGTTTATCTAAGGATCATTGCAGGGTTGCGTTAGCGCGTCTCTGGGTTCCTGAAACTGGTCGCCGGTCGCTTCCCTAGACTCATCAAAATAACTCCCCCTGAATGGCGAGGGGTACAGTTTGGTGGGGCACGCCGTCTTCCGCTTCGACCAACCCGGCCGGCCGCATTAATCCCCGAAACGTGGTCAGGTTATCCAAGGCTTGACCCCGGGTCGTGTTACAGAAAATCACCCAGGCATCCCGCCAGTGTCCTGCGGCGTTTGCCAATGCTGTCACCCAGGGCGCCAGTTCCGCAGCGGTGTAGCTGTAGTCGTGGCGTTCCGCCTGATCCTGTCCCGTCCACCAGGTGGCCTGATTACGCCCGTGCAGCCGCAGGTAAGCCACATCTCCCAGGATATGGAGTCCAGCAGGTGGCAGACCGGGTAGGTTGGGATAGTCCGGCGAAACCCATCCCACCCCCAAGGCCCGTAACTTGTCGCGCACGGCCGGCCGGTGCCAGGAGCCATGGCGAAACTCGACCACTACGCCATCCAAGGCCATCGCCTCGATGAGTTGGGTGATGTAGGCCCAGTGGCTAGGGTTGTGACCAAAGCTGAAAGGGAACTGGGCCACCAGCGACCCCAGGGTTTCGGTGTCACGCAGGGGCTGTACCGCCTGGCGGAGGGCCACAAACTCGGACGGCCCTGCATCTCGCCGATGGGTAAAGCTCTGGGGCAATTTCAGGGCAAACCGCACTCGGCCGGCCGTCTGGGTTACCATCCGGGCCAGGGTCGCCGGTCGGGGCAGGCCGTAAAACGTACTGTTCAACTCCACCGCCCGAAAGTGCGCGGCGTAGACCCCCAGCCAGGCGGCCGGCCGTGTTCCCGGTGCATAGAACCGCCCCAGCCAATCCCGATTGGTATACCCAGCCGTTCCGAGATACACCGCCATAGACCCATCCTAGCCCCGCCTACAATGGGGAAAACCGCGCCGGCCCGCCGATGGATCTCAACCAGCAGATGCAGCGCTTAATTGACGAGGCCCCCTCCGAGAGTGGCCTAACCCCGCTCCTCCAGGTGATTGCCCCGGTTTTCCTCGGCCTAGCCAGTCACCTGCGGCATTCCCAGTACTACATCATCCAGACCTTTGACCAAGCGTGGCAAACCACCACCCTGGCGTTGACAGATTCCAGCGTGCCGTCGCGCACCGTTGTTTACGCGTACCCCACCTTGGCAGACGCCAATGCCGCCGTGCCCCCACCCGGAGACCCCACCCTGGTGGCCCTCCCACTGCCGGTGGTGGATTTAATCTTTCAACTCCTCGCCCTGGAAACAGTAGACAGTCTCGTCTTTCTGGAAACACCCGGCAGTCCCCAGCCGGCCGTAGAGATCGACCGCCATACCCTGCGCGGCTTGGTTCAACAACAACTGCGTCAGCTTGCCGGCCCTCCCTCTGCCTATGCTTAGCAATGTGGGAAGTGTTATGGGATTTCCCATGTGAGCCAGCAGGGGACAAAACGTCCTAGCATGAAACTATTCCCTGTGCCCCGGCTATGAGCTATTGCCTCAACCCCGATTGCCGCAGACCGGGGGGCAACGCCAGCAGTGCCCAAACCTGCACAAGTTGCGGCCGGCCGCTGTTGTTACAGGGCCGCTACCGGGCGGTCAGTTTTCTCAATCAGGGGGGTTTTGGGCGCGCCTTCCGGGCCATTGATGAGGACAGACCCTCCCGGCCGGCCTGTGTCATTAAGCAATTCTTCCCCCAGGACATGGTGGCCACCAGCCTGGACAAAGCCGCAGAACTCTTTAACCAGGAGGCGGTGCGCCTGGATGACCTCGGCCACCATGACCAAATCCCTACCCTCTACGCCCACTTCATCCAAGAGGGCTACCCTTACCTGATCCAGGAGTTTATCGACGGGCCGACCCTGGCCAAGGAATTGCGGGATCAGGGGGTCTTCTCAGTCCAGCAAGTGCTCCAGGTGCTAAACGACCTCCTGCCCATCCTCCAATTTGTCCACGACCGCCATGTGATTCACCGGGATGTCAAACCAGAGAACATCATCCGCCGACTCGCCGACCGGAAGCTCTGTCTGGTGGATTTTGGCGCTGCCAAGTTTATTCAGGAGGATGCCCAAAATCGCCGCGGCACGGTGATCAGCAGTGCCGGGTTCACCGCCCCAGAGCAAATGCTTGGTCGGGCCACCTATGCCAGTGACCTCTACGGCTTGGGGGCCACCTGTGTCCATCTGCTTACGGGTCGCTCGCCCCTCGAACTCTACGACTTGGAGCAGGAAATCTGGCAGTGGCGCCGAGACCTGACCCAATCCGTGCCAGAGGCCCTCGCTCAAGTGCTGGATCGGCTGCTCGTGCGTTCACCTCGTCAGCGATATGGGGCGGCGCGGGAAGTACTTCAAGATCTACAGGTCTTCCAGCCCAGTTCGACTGCCTCTAGTGCCCTTCCTCGGCCGGCCGCCACTCCCACCAGTCCCCCCAAATTCGGGCGGGTGGGCACTGGGGGCCTCAAGGAACTGATTCTCAACCCCCTCAGCCAGCGCAAAGCTACCACACCGCCCATGGAGGCGCGCCCCTCCCAGATCGGCCGGCCGGCCTGGCAGAGTCTGTGCACCCTGGCGGGTTTTCAAAGTTGGGGCCGCCTCGTGGCCTTTGCCCAACAGCAACCCCTCCTCGTCGCCGCGTCGCGCACCGGAGACCTGCTGCTCTGGGACATTGCGGCCGGCCGGCCCGTGACCCTCCAGAAACGTCCCCCGCTTCACCAACCTGGCTCCCCCCTCACCGCCCTAGCCATCAGTCCTGATGGCCGCCATCTGGTCACTGCCACGGAAGACCGGAACCTACACCTGTGGCACCTCGACCGCCAACGCCAAGAGAGCAACTGGGGCAACGTCAGTTTTCTCCAGCGCCAGCGACACAGTGGCCCCATTCTCGCCCTCAGCTTTAGTCCCAAAGGGGACTACATCGCCAGCGCCAGTGAAGACCACACCATCCGCCTGTGGGATCGCCACCAGGGGCGTCAACTCCACTGCTTGAATGGCCACACCAGCCATGTGCGCAGCCTCTGTTTCAGTCCTGATGGCCAGTACTTGGTCAGTGGCGGCTGGGACAACCTCTGGATCCTCTGGGATGTCCCCCAGGCTCGCCTCCTGTGTGTCGTCCGGGAAGAGCTACGATTTGGCGATAACGGGTTCAACAGCGTGGCCGTGAGTGGGGATGGTCAGTGGCTAGCCACCGGCAATGAAAATGGCACAATTCAGCTTTGGGGACTGCCTAGTTGTGACCTAGTTCATGTCTTCAAGACGGCTGAATCGGCGTCTCCCACCCCACCTAGTGCCATTAACTGCGTAGCCTTCCATCCCCAGGAGCCGCTGTTGGTGAGTGGTAATCAACAGGGGGACATTGACCTCTGGCACTTGAAAACCCACTCGCACCAGGGTCGCGTCGGCAGCCATAATCGGGCGGTGCAGGCCCTCAGTTTTAGTCCTGACGGGCAGGTGTTGGCCAGCGCCGGGCGAGACCCAGCTATCTTCCTGTGGAGTCCCTGAGGTGAGCGCCCTACTGACCCTCCTGGATCGGGCTGTAGCTGGCCAGGATTTGACGGAGTCTGAAGGTATTCAGTTGATCGAACAGCGTGATCCTCAGGCTAGGGCTGCGATTCGTCAGGCAGCGGATACCCTGCGCCAGGAACTGGTCGGTCAAACCGTCACCTATGTGGTGAACCGCAACCTCAATTTCACGAATATCTGTGAACAGCACTGTAGCTTCTGTGCCTTCCGTCGGGATGCTGACCAAGCAGGGGCCTACTGGCTCAGTGAAGCCCAGATGCTGGCGCGCATCCAGGGGGCTGTCCAGGCTGGGGCCACGGAAATTTGTATTCAGGGGGGCCTCAATCCCCAAGCCAAACGGGGGGGCAGTAGTCTGGCGTTTTACACCCACTTAATTGGCACAATCCAGGGGGCATTTCCCCACCTCCATTTGCACGCCTTCTCCCCCCAGGAAGTCCAGTTCATTGCCCGTGAGGATGGTCTCTCATGGGAGACGGTTCTGCGCGCCCTACAAGCGGCAGGCGTGGGTTCCCTGCCAGGTACGGCAGCAGAAGTCCTTGACGATGGGGTGCGCCGTGTCCTTTGTCCCGAAAAGATTGACACCGCCACTTGGCTAGCCATTGTCCAGCAGGCCCATGCCCTGGGATTGCCCACCACCTCCACCCTGCTCAGTGGTCATATTGAAACCCCAGCCCAGCGGATTCACCATCTGGCCCAGTTGCGCCAGGTGCAGCAGGTCAGCCGCGCCGCCGGCCGGCCGGGGTTTACGGAATTTATCCTCTTGCCCTTCGTTGGCCAGTCGGCACCGGCGGTGTTGCGCAAACGGGTGGGGCGGGATCAGCCCTGCTTGACCGATGCTTTACATACGACCGCTGTGGCCCGACTCTTCCTGGGGTCTTGGATTCTCAACCACCAACCCAGTTGGGTCAAGTTAGGGCTAGCGGCGGCCACGGAGGCCCTCACCTGGGGCTGTAACGACTTGGGCGGAACGCTGATGGAGGAACATATTTCCACCGCGGCCGGTGCCCAAGGCGGAACCGCCCAAACCGTGGCTGATCTGCAAGCCGCTATCCGCAGTCTCGGCCGGCCGTTCCAGGAGCGCACCACCCTCTATCAGCCCGTCGCTTCAGTTCAACAAAAAAGCCGGCCTGGAACTCAGGAAACCGGCTTTGGCTCTGGGCGTGCCTCAAGGATCTAGACAGGGCTTCTCGACATTGTGGAAATGTCTTCTTTACTTGATCAGATCGAACACTCGGAAGAGGGGCAAGTACATCGCCACCAGAATCGAGCCGACCATTCCCCCCACCACGACAATCATCAGTGGCTCCATGATACTGGTGAGAGCTTTCACAGCCGCTTCCACCTCGGACTCATAGAAGTCAGCCACCTTATTGATCATCGAGTCCAGTTCCCCAGTTTCCTCGCCAATACTAATCATCTGAATTGCCATGTTGGGGAATACCTTCGATCGTTGTAGCGCAATGCTAATCATCCCTCCCGTTTGAATTTCCTCACGGGTGGCATCAATAGCATTAGCAACAACCTGGTTTCCAGAGGTGTCCCGGACAATTTCCAAAGACGTTAAAATTGGCACTCCAGAGCGAGACAGTGCTCCAAAAATCCGGCTGAAGCGGGCCACAGCATTTTTGCGAATCAGGTCTCCGAAAATAGGCATATTCAGGGAAAGTCGGTCAATGGTTTCCCGGCCCACTCGCGTTTTGTAAAAGGTGGTGTAGGCAAATACCAATGCTACGACCAAACCCACCACAATCACCATGTTGACCGGGTTGCGAAGGAACCCACTCAAGTCCACCATTAATTGGGTGAAGAACGGAAGTTTACCACCCAATTGAGCAAAGATACCTGCGAAAATCGGTATCAGGAAAATCACCATCCCTAGGAACACAGCTACAGCGAGCACCGCCACTGCAATTGGATAGGCCATCGCAGACTTGATCTGTTGCTCCAACTTGGCGGCATCTTCCAGAACCTTCGCCAACCGTTCCAGCACCTCTTCGAGTACCCCCCCCACCTCACCAGCCTGGATCATCGCCACGTAGAGGTTGTCAAACACCTCTGGGTGCGCTCGCATGGACTCGGACAGTGAGCCGCCCTGCTGCACATCATTGCTAACGGCTAGGAGGGCTTTTTTGAGTTTCGGGTTGGTTTGCTGATCCGCCAGGATGCCCAAGCCACGGACAAGGGGAACGCCAGCACTCACCAGGGACGAAAACTGACGTGAGAAAACCGCCTTGTCCTTCACAGAGACTGAACTCAGGAAGGAAATATCCAAGTCCATGTTGAGACTGAAGGGCTGAGCCTCCTTTAGCTCCAGCACAAATAACCCTTCATCCCGGAGCAGACTGCGAGCTTCCCGCAGGTTTTCCGCCTTAATGGTCTTGTTCCTGGCATTTCCCCGGCTGTCTCTGGCCCGGGCAACATAGGTGGGCATGGTGACCTCCTCACATAGGGGTAGGGTTTACCGGCCGGCCGCCTGGGCACCGGCTCCAGCAATCAGACGTTGCAACTCATCGGGCTTAGAGGTTTTGGAAATCGCCACCTCAAAACTAATCGTACCGGCCTTATAAGCATCCGCAAGAGCCTTTTCCAAGGTCTGCATCCCATACTTACCCCCCGTTTGAATCGTGGAGTAGATCTGGGCTGTTTTTCCTTCCCG
Source organism: Gloeomargaritaceae cyanobacterium C42_A2020_066 (assembly GCA_015272465.1). Lineage (GTDB taxonomy): Bacteria > Cyanobacteriota > Cyanobacteriia > Gloeomargaritales > Gloeomargaritaceae > JACYLR01. Next base: position 344 of record JACYLR010000165.1, on the reverse strand, counting down.
AATTAGGTTCGATACCGCTGGGGTCACCACCAGAATCTCTTGAGCCATCACTCGGCCAAATTGACCCGGCTTCGGGTTTTTGCGCGGCGCCAGAGTCTGACTAAAGACCGCCACCAGAGAAGTAGACAACTGCACCCGGATTTGCTGCTGCTGCTCGGGGGGGAACACATCCACAATCCGATCCACTGTCTGGGCCGCAGAACTGGTGTGGAGAGTCCCGAACACCAAGTGACCCGTTTCCGATGCCGTGACCGCCAACTGAATGGTTTCCAAGTCCCGCATTTCCCCCACCAGAATCACGTCTGGGTCTTCCCGGAGGGCGGCCCGCAGAGCATTGGCAAAGC
>JACYLR010000004.1 GCA_015272465.1 Gloeomargaritaceae cyanobacterium C42_A2020_066 | reverse complement strand
CAGGAACACCACTTGAAACGGGGCCTGAGTCACCAGTTCATTTTTCAGGATGTACCCCACTGAAGGACGGGTAATGCCCAGGATACAGATCCCCACCACTGCGCCCGTGAGTACTTTCCCAATACGGACGTGATCGGCCCCTACGACCGGCGGAATCTTGCTCTTGACGCCGGCAACGGTTTGTAAGCGCCGCTGTCGAGTTTGCCAAGCCAAGCTAGCCACCAGCCCTAGGATCGGAAAAACCAGTCCAATAGCCAGAAAGGGGTGGAGGAGCTTTAACGTATCAACCCAAGTCATAGCCTAGCCCCCATCGTCATACTCCAGCGTCCTGTAGGGAAAGGAGGGGCAGGCCGAACAGCCTACCCCAGTACAACCCGATCGTAAAGCTACTGACCCGTTGGGAGGGAGAGCCTACTTGAGGGGCGCGTAGCCAATGGTTGCATTAGCCATCCGACACCAGATGGATACGGATTTGTACTTTTTGAGATCGATACCGTCGGGAATCGGATATTTCTGGGCACCCTTAAATTTCTGAAGCCTGCCTAAATTGACAAAGCCATTGAGACTCTTGTAGCTCTGGGGTGGTGTCGCCATTGGCTCCAGAACAACGTGCATATCGGGAGCCTGATCGGTGGTACTGAAAGCCCCATCAAACTCGACAAAACGACCCCCGCCTTCAGAGACAATCGTGACCTTCCCAGTGGTGGGCGCCTCCGCTTTCTTAAAAGAACCCGTCTCCAGAGTTGTTTTGGCTTGAGCAATAACTTGGGTCGAGGCCGGCTGCACAATACTTAAGACGCCAAGGGGAGCTAAGGAACACAAACTCAACACCAGTAAAGCTCTGGGTGACATACGCAAACCATCCATTCTGAACAACAGCTTCAGTCATTCTTCCAATCGCCTACTTGGGGGATCATTAATCCCTGTGAGGCTATTGAAAAAACCACTCATAGTTTAGCCGGGCAGTCCTCGATAAGCCTTGATTGAAATCAAGTCAATCAGGCGACAATTATGAGACAGAAGTGAAGCTATATTGCCATACTAAGAACTTTTGTAAGTCTGGTTGTAGTATCCATTCCGGCGCAACCTAAAGGTAGGGTGATGACTCAGAATAATCTGGCGGTGGCGGCGTTCAATAATGCCTTCCTCCTCCAACTGACTGAGGGCGCGAGAGAGGGTTTCTGGGGTAAGGTTAAGTTCCTGGGCAATGGTCTTAAATGTTTGATCAATCTGAAAAGTTTCACCGCGCACGGGGGCAATGTTTTGCAGGTATCGAAGAACCCGATCGCGGGCACGACGGATGCCGCGAATCTCCAGAAGGATCTTAGTCATATGCAAGTGGTGGGCTACTTGACCAGTCAGCATCAGCGCAAAGCTGCTATCTTGCTGCATGGCCTGAAGCACCTTCTGTTTAGGCAGGAGGCAAATTTGGGAGGCTGTATCCACCACAGCCGTGCAAGCGTAGCGATCTAAGACCAGCGCAACTTCGCCAAAGAATTCACCTTCATGCACAAGGTAATGGTTGACCTCCTCACCTCCTTCGGTGTAGTGCAGGAGTCGCACCAATCCCGACCTGAGAAAGAAAATGGCATCAACTGGGTCTTCCTGATAAAAAAGAATTTGACCCGACTTCAGAGTTAGGTTGCGAATGCCAGAGCGTAAACCGTCAGGAAGTTGCTCAATTGACAACATAAGGGCGTCAGAAAAGTGTGGGCAACGATACCATGCTCGATGGGCTTGGAATCTTGAGCGCGATCAAGTTCCACTGTAACTGGAGCTTTTCTCTCCGTGGTATAGCACACCCCCTCTCCAGTCATGTGTGTTCCCTGGCGATCCTTAGATTGTCGGTCAGGCCTCAATGCCCTAGTCGCATGCTGGGCATGTCAGAGTTGACCTCGCAGTAAGGAACGTGGCGCACCCGGCCTAGGCGTCCAGTAAATCCAGGTCAGTGACGGCACCCAGACTGCTGCTGGACACGAGTTTGGCATATTTTGCTAAAACACCGCGGGTGTAGCGAGGGGTGGGGGTTTGCCAGCGGGTTCGTCGTTCGGCAAGCGCATCGTCAGGGACATTGAGTTGGAGAAGGCGCTGCTCCGCATCAATAGTGACCGAATCCCCTTCTTCTACAAGCGCAATAGTGCCGCCCACCGCCGCTTCTGGGGCGACGTGGCCCACCACAAGGCCATAGGTGCCGCCCGAAAAACGACCATCGGTGATCAGACCTACCTTGTCCCCCAAACCGGCACCGATAATCGCGGAGGTGGGAGAGAGCATTTCCCGCATACCCGGGCCACCTTTCGGGCCTTCATAGCGGATCACGAGGATATCGCCAGCCTGAATCCGGCCGGCCAGGATTGCATCCAGACAGGCCTCCTCCGATTCAAACACTCGCGCCGGCCCGGTGATGGCCTTGATCTTGATGCCAGAAACCTTCGCCACTGCCCCCTCCCTGGCCAGGTTACCCCGCAGGATCACCAGATGGCCTTCGGGATAGACTGGGTTGTCCCACGGCCGCACTACGTCTTGGCCTTCAGGCGGGTAGTCGGGAATGTCGGTCAATTGCTCTGCTACGGTTTTACCGGTCACCGTCAGGCAGTTCCCGTGGATCAGACCCTGGTTGAGGAGCATCTTCATCACGAGGGGCACCCCACCGACTTGATGGAAGTCGATTGTGACAAAACGACCGGAGGGTTTCAGGTCGGCCAGCACAGGTGTGCGCTCCCGTATGGCCTCAAAGTCATCGAGACTGAGGGGTACCCGCGCTGCATGGGCAATGGCCAGCAAATGGAGCACCATATTGGTCGATCCGCCCAAGGCCATCACCACAGTGATCGCATTTTCAAAGGCCGGCCGGGTGAGGATGGCGCTGGGGAGAATCTGCTGCTCAATGGCGTGGGCCAGCACCCGCGCTGATTCGGCCGCATTCTCAGCTTTCTCCACGGACTCGGCAGCCATAGTGGACGACCCCATGAGGCTAAGCCCCAAGGCTTCGGCCACCGCGGACATGGTGTTAGCGGTGTACATCCCCCCGCAGGAACCTGCACCGGGGCAGGCCCGCCGCTCGATTTCTAGTAATTCCTCATGGCTCAGCTTGCCGGCGCTGTAGGCTCCAACAGCTTCAAAGGCACTGACAATCGTTAAATCCTGGCCGTTGTAGTGACCAGGCTTGATGGTACCGCCGTAGACAAAGACGGCGGGAATGTTCAGCCGAGCAATAGCGATTAGGGCACCGGGGATATTCTTGTCGCAGCCGCCAATCGCCAGTAAGCCATCCAGACTCTGCCCAAAACAAACGGTTTCAATGGCATCGGCAATGACATCGCGGGAAACCAGGGAGCACTTCATCCCCTCAGTACCCATGGAGATGCCATCACTAATTGTGATAGTGCCGAAGAGTTGAGGCATCAGGCCGGCCGTTTTGGCGGCAGCTTCTGCTTGGAGGGCTAGGTCGTTGAGACCAAGGTTACAGGGAGTAATGGTGCTGTAGCCGTTGGCGATGCCAATGATTGGCTTGGTGAAGTCCTCGTCGCGGAACCCGACGGCTCGCATCATGGCCCGGTTGGGGGAGCGCTGGTCGCCCTGGGTGACAACCCGACTTCTAGCATTCAAGGACATAGCGGCTACAACCTGACAGATGACTTTCAACCTATCATCTCCGATCTACGCGATCACCCGCCACTCCCCTCCGGATTGGGGAGGTAACCCACCACAAGCCACCTCCACAGACATCAGACGCATATTCGAGTCTCTCGAATCTTAGTTCATAGAGTTCAAGAACCACTGAATAATAAAGACATTAGCGATATTAACGAGGAAGGTACCCACCAAGAGCAAAGTGATATAGCCGATTTGAACGGGAATGCGACATTATTTGATTTCTTCGACTCTCCCTGGAAGTCCTCTGTAGACGGTTTACAGCGGACATGATGAGGTAATGTCGAGTGTCTCAAACTTGATTGAAATCGCTATAAACACTTAGGAGGCTGCACTAAAGTGCTCTATCACCAGGTTCATGTTGGCAATTACTTTTAAATTTGTCCCTAAGCTGAAAAAGAAGTAAGACCATCACTAGCCTAGTTACGCCTGCAAGCGTTCGCAGTTGTGAGCTCATCAATGACATAGTTAAAAATAGACTCAGGCTGACATCAGTAATCAAGGACAATGCGGGGATATAGTCAGTTGGCTTAAGAATGAGACGTAGCTGATATTGAATATTCTGGCAATCTCAGTGATGCTATGATCACTTTCTAAGCAACCAATGACCTTTTTCCTTAAATCAAGACTGTAGGTCATGGGAAACTACTCCAAAACGACACATCATTATCGTTGACAGATATTGTCGCATGGCTAATAAATAGGCTCAAATGGGCTATACATTGCCTAGAGCCAACGAGCATCTATGCCCCCCTTCCTTGCACCTGGGAAGCAGGTGGGGAACAGCGGCTGAGCAACGGATGGCCACAGCCCCTGGCAAGCAGCCTGACGCGACCGGATCGGCACCGTCTCCCCACCCTGGATGATGCGGCCGTAGCTCCGGGCTATCGATCTCCCTAACCTCCACTGCCCTTGTCAAACTGCCGCGGTGTGACCAATCGGCCGGCCTGCTGGAAGGTCTGGCTATTGCCAATGAGTACCGTACAGAACATATCCACCGCCAGCGTATCGAGGTGAGCCAGGGTGCTGATCTGGAGCGCCTCCTCGGGGCGGAACCCATGACGCACGACGGCCACGGGTGTTGTGGGAGAACGATGGGCTAGGAAAATCCGCTGGGCTGCCTGGAGATAGTGTGGCCGGCCGGCCGACTTGGGGTTGTAGAGGGCGGTGACAAAATCCCCCTGGGCGGCTCCCTGAAGGCGTTGTTCAATCACGGCCCAGGGGATGTGGAGATCGCTGAGGCTGACGGCACAAAAGTCCTGCATCAGGGGAGCCCCTAACCGGGCCGCCGCCGCCTGGAGCGCGGTCACCCCCGGCAAGACCTCCAGCCCCGGTGTCTGGCCGTCCCAAGCCTGCTGCATCAGGGTTTCCAGCACCAAGCCCGCCATCCCGTAAACCCCACAGTCCCCGGAGGATACCACCGCCACCCGTAGTCCCCAGCGTGCCAGCTCCACCGCCCGCGCTGCCCGCTGCCACTCCTGACCAATGGGCGATCCCTCCCACACTTGGCCCGGCCGGCCGAGGTTACGCACCAAATCCAGGTAGTAGTGGTAGCCGATCACCGCATCCACTTGGCCGATCACGGTGCGGGCAGCCAGGGTCATCTGATCTAGGGCACCGGGGCCGATGCCTACCAGGTAAAGCTGGCCCGGCCGGCCGATCCATTCCTGAGGTGCTTCCGCGATGGCTAAGGTCACGGCTCCGGGTTGACCTGGGGCGCGGTAAATCTGCTTAGGAACGCGCAACTGGGCCACGCCCGCTGCCCTCAGGGCTGCGGCTTCTGCCACGCTGGGCGTCCCCACCGTTGCCGCAACGACCGCCGAGGGATGGGGCACGGGAACTAGGGCCAGTTCCGCCGCCGTAAACACCCGCAGGGGCCAACCCCGCGCCTGGCAGAGGTCAAGTACCGCCGGTTCATCCGCCTTGCGGTCTACCGTGGCTAGGCCCGCCACTGCCTCCACCGTCAGGTTGTGGTTTGCCAACAGGGTGTCCAAGCCCTGCTCCAGCACAGAGCGGGGCGTGTGACGCTCGCAGCCCACCCCCACCCAGAGGACTTTGGGATGCCACCAGACGGCCGGCCGGGGTTCCGTTTGGGGAGGGCGGGTTGTGATGTAGACCCGGGGCGCGGCGGGCTGCACCGCTCCTTCAACCAGGGGGAGATCGGCGGGAAGGCCACCGCGCCAGAACCGGCAACCACTCTCCTGGATCACTGCCAGGGGTTCCTGAGCCGCCAGCGCTGCCGCCACTGCCGTCCAATCCCCCGGCCCTCGATGCCAGCCCCAGGGGGTGCCCCAAGTATCCACACCCGGCACCCCCAGTTCCCCCGCCTGATCCGAAAGAATCGCGGTTGCGCCCAGGGCCTCTGCCACCGCCCGCGCCAGGCGATCTCCCCCTTGGCGATGGCCACCACAGACACTCAACACGTAGCGGCCGGCCGGGTCTACGACCACCACGGCGGGATCCTGATCCTTGTTCTCTAACAGGGGCGCAATCAGCCGCACACAGGCTCCTAAGGTGATGCCCAACACCAAGCTGTGGGACTGAGGCCAGAGGTGTGCCAAGTGCTGTCGCAATGGGTCGGTGTAGGGCGTCACTCCTGCCAAGGGCGGCCGGCCGGCCGGGTACCAGAGGGGTGCCTGGGCATCCTGACTGAGGGGCAAGAAGCGTGCTGCTATGCGTGACGTCAGGGCCACAAACCCCAGGGGCTGGAAATCATCCCAAACCTGTCGTACCATGCAACCCCCACCTCTGGCTTAGGCTTCATCACGCCATCAGTATCCCATCGTCCGCCCAGACGCTGGCATCAAGGGATAGGGGGTTACTAAATCCTATGACTTGATCGACACCGGGCCAGGTTCGGCCGGCCGAGGTATTCTCCAATCGTTTGTGGGGCCATCAGCGTATGCCCTCAACGCGCAAATAAGCCAGCGACCAGTTTCATCGGCAGGTATAGCTTCATGGGATGTTGATTAAACTGTCTGAAACCATACCGCAAGTAAAAGCGCAAAGCCTCTCCATCTAAAGCCTCTGCGATGACTGCTAAAGAAGCAATCTGCGAAGTTGTATCTAAAGACCTTTTCAGAGCATCCATTAACAGGAACTCGCCAAACCGTTTCCCTCGTTGGCCATGATCAACCGCTAGGCGACCCAGGAGCGTCGCGGGCAAGGCTGGGTAACGCGAAAGGTGCTTAGCAAATTCTTCTCCCAGGGCCGAGATATGAACCGTGTAGGCAGACAGGGTATAGTACCCCAGCACAAGCATTTGCGGGTGATCAACTAAGACGAATATGGTGGCGACCTTTCGTTTCAGATCCTGAGTGGCTTGTTTACACAGGTAGGTGTCTAAACTGTCCTTGCCACATGAAAAGTCAGACCGGATATGTCTTTGACCATCCAGTAGCTCAATTTTGAGAACCATTAGGCAGATAGGGTTTCTCTGTACCGCAAAGCAGCAGATTCTAGGGCTGCATTGGGATGCGGCGGGTTCAACACAGCATTGACAAAAGCCTCACTATCCTCAACGCCAAGCTTGAGGGTCTGGTGCCGTTCAATCACGGCCCAGGCTGCGGACTGAACACTGGTGACCACAAAGTCTGTCAGAGTGCGGCCCTCCAGATCAGCAGCTTTTTGCACCAGAGCTTTGACCTCCTGGCTAATCCGAGCCTCCAGGCGGGCTGAATGGCTTGAATGAGATGCGGTTGCCATAACATTTGCCCCACTGTGGTGCGGGGGACGAGGCTAGCGGCTCTTATTGTACGTCAATATGCCGTACATCATGGGGTTGTCGTGCTTGAACCTGGCCCAGCCCAGCAGATGTCGCGGCCTTTACTCAGCGTCTACGCCAGTCAAGGGTGAGTGCAGAACCCTCTGTGGATCAGCACCCCGACTCCCCTTTGACCTGAAGGACGGTTTCCTGTTTATTGAGCACCGCCTTCAGGGTACCGACAACGGGTACTGCCTCTGCCTTGGACGCCGCTCCGTCGGCCGGCCGCACCTCTGTAGTTACTCGCAGCGTGTTATCTGGGGAGGCAAAGGTTTGGGTTGTGAACTGGCCCTGGATCGGTTGACCTGACACCTGCACCCGTTGCAGTAAGCGGGATTGACCGTTAATCGTCAGTTGAGCCGTCTCGGGAACCTGAGTACTAAAGAACACAATCCGGCCGGCCGTGGGGCGATCGGCCCGAACCAAGGTCATGCTACAGCTACTGGCCCGCACATCCTCAGCAGGAAACTCCTCCACCTGGGGCGGCCGGCCGCTGGTCGCCGGGGCATCATTGGCCACGCAATTGGGGTAGCGGGTTTCGCCATCCACCTCAACAAACCCCTCCTGGCCCTTGATCCAGAAGGTGGTGATCCCATCCGAGTAGCGCGCTCCAGACCCACTTTCGGCCTGAGGCAGGGTGAGGGTCTTGTCCGGCAGGGTCAGCACCACCTTGCCATCGCTGAAGACAGCCTCCAGACGCGCCCCATTGCCGCAGCGATAACTGGCCCGGATTTCCGCAGCTCCCGTCACCGAAGGTGCTGGACTTTGGGTCGCTTGAGGCGAGGCTGTGGTTCCCGGTGTGGGTGCCGGCCCGGGGGTAGCCGTGGGGGGCGTGCTGGGGGTGCAACTGGCGAGACCCACGGCCAGGGTTGTTCCCAGCGCCAACCAGCGGGCGAAGCGATGTGTCATAGGGTGTTGAGGATCGGGACTGAACACACTTAGCGCGCCAACAGGGTTTCGACCAGGACTGCTGCTGTTTCCCGCAGCAACGGCGCCAGCACCACCACCACGGCCGCTGTGATCAGCACATTGCGGGTGAAGTTGAGCGTATCCCGCGTCAGTTGAAAGAACCGCTCATCCCAGCGCTTAACCTCGGTTTCCAAACGGTTTTCCAGTTGTTGGACACCGTCCTCGACTTTCTGGAGGCGGCTGGTCATCTGGGTTTCCAACTGGTCGATTCGGTTGAGAACATCCGTCAAGCTCGTCAAGACATCTGTCAAGGTGGGTTCTGGGTTAGTCATAGAGATCACACGTGGCGACTACCTTCAGCTTACCTAGGCAAACTGATAGTGCTTGCGGACGGGTTCTAGCACTGTCCAGGTACAGCGCAGGCCGGCCGGGAACGTCACCAGATCCCCCTGGCCAAACTCCACCACTTCCCCCTGTTCCGGTGTAACCCGCACCCGGCCGGCCAGGAGGTAGCAGGTTTCTTGGGTGTCATAAACCCAGGAAAACTCGGAGACTTCCTTGGACCAAATCGGCCATGCCGTCACCCCCAACTCACCCAGGCGGCTGGGGCTAACCTGACGTTCAACCTGGATAGCAGTGGTGATCATGGCGATCAAAGGGGGAATGACAATCCAGTCCCAGAATACCGGTCAAGGGCGCGCCCGGTGGACACCCGATCCCCACGTCCGTTACCATCTTGGTGAAGCGTCCTGGGAGTCTTGCGCCTTGACCTGCCCCCGCCTGGCGAAGGAGAGACCCGTGTGAAGGATGCCATCCCCCCAAGTTTCGTGAGCGCATCCACTCATAAGTACCCTGATCCCCTGCGCGTCGGCGTGATCGGGGTCGGCAACATGGGCCAGCACCACACCCGCGTCCTCAGCCTGCTGCGGGATGTGCAATTAGTCGGTGTCGCCGACGTCAATGTGGAGCGGGGCCTAGAGGTCGCCAGTCAATACCGAGTGCGCTTTTTTGAACACTACCGCGACCTGCTCCACCATGTGGATGCGGTATGTGTAGCGGTTCCGACCCGCCTGCACCACGAAGTCGGCTTGGCCTGTATGCGCCTGGGAGTCCATATCTTAATCGAGAAGCCGATTGCCGCCAGTATCGGAGAAGCGGAATCTCTGGTCAATGCTGCGGCCGAATCCCAGTGTTTACTCCAGGTCGGCCATATCGAGCGCTTCAACCCTGCCTTTTTGGAATTGCATAAGATCCTCCGGGATGAGGAGATTTTGGCTATTGAAGCCCACCGGCTCAGCCCCTACACCCAGCGGGCCAATGATGTGTCGGTGGTACTGGACTTGATGATCCACGACATTGATTTGCTCTTGGAGTTGGTGCCGGTGCCCGTTGTCCGCCTGACCGCCAGCGGCACCCGCGCCTCCGGCTCCGACTACCTGGATTACGTCACCGCGACCCTGGGGTTTGCCAATGGGGTCGTTGCCACCCTGACGGCCAGCAAGGTCACCCATCGTAAACAGCGGGGCCTGACCGTCCATGGCCAGCGTGCCTTGATCGAGGCCGATTTTCTCAACAATGGCATTCTGATCCATCGGCAAGCTTTGCCTGACAGTGGCCGCTATAGCCAACCCCTCTATCGCCAGGAAAGTCTGGTGGAGAAGGTCTACACCAGCAACACCGAGCCACTCCACGCCGAGCTGGAGCACTTTGTCAGTTGTATTCGCGGCGGCCACCAGCCATCAGTGGGAGGGGAGCAAGCCCTAAAGGCTCTGCGTTTGGCCTGTCGGATTGAGCAGATTGCCCTGGATGGCCAAGCCTGGCCGGCAGAGGGGGCAGCCCTGCCGGTGCTGGAAAGCCCTCTGGCCCTCTCCTAGGCGGCCGGCCGACGTGCCATGTGTGGCTTAGCAGGCATCTGGTGGGGCGGTGCTGGTTCTGCTCCAACGGAACTAATTTCCCAAGTGCGGGGGATGATCGCGCCGCTAACCCATCGCGGCCCAGATGGTGAGGGGACTTGGGTCGATGCGGATGCCGGGTTGGGGCTAGGCCATCGGCGTCTGGCGATCCTGGATCTCTCCCCAGCGGGTCAGCAACCGATGGTAGATGCGGCCGGCCGGTGGGTGGTGGTCTTCAATGGTGAAATCTATAACTTTCGGGAACTGCGTCAGGAACTAGACCAGGCCGGTGCCCGGTTTCGCGGCCACTCCGATACGGAGGTACTTCTAAATGGGGTACGGCAGTGGGGCATTCTGCCCACCCTGGCGCGGGCCTGCGGCATGTTCGCCCTAGCCCTTTGGGATCGCCAAACCCGTACCCTGACCCTGGCGCGGGATCGGATGGGGGAAAAGCCCCTCTACTACGGGTGGCTGGGGCATACCTTTATCTTTGGCTCGGAGCTCAAGGCCCTGCGTGCTGCCCCCTCCTGGCGGGGTGAGGTTTCCCGGCCGGCCGTGGCCCAGTTACTCCGCTGGGGTTATATTCCCGCCCCGGAGACGATCTACACCGATATCTACAAACTGCCGGCCGGCCATTGGCTCCAGGTGCAGATGAATGGCAGCCCCGTGGCGTCCCAGCCCTACTGGTCCCTGGCGGAGGTGGCTGAGGCTAGTCTGAGTCAGCCCTT
>JACYLR010000148.1 GCA_015272465.1 Gloeomargaritaceae cyanobacterium C42_A2020_066 | reverse complement strand
GATGGGTTGGGGTTCAATATTTTCACCACTGGTTAGGACAATCGTGTCCTTTGCCCGACCGGTGAGTACCAGATCCTGGCGAGGGGTGAGCCACCCTAGGTCTCCGGTATCGAACCAGCCTTCCGGATCGAGGACTTTGGCGGTGGCTTCGGGATTGCGGTAGTAGCCGAGCATGATCTGGGGGCCGCGGGCGAGGACAAGGCCCTTCTGGCCGGTGGGGAGGGTTTGGCGGGTTTCGGGATCGACGATCCGAATCTCGGTGCCGGGGATCGGCCGGCCGGCCGTGTAGCGGATGTTGGGCTTGACGCGGCGAGCGGTTAAGACTGGTGAGGTTTCCGTGAGGCCATAGCCGACGACGATGGCAACGCCCGCCATTTCGTAAAAATCATCCAGGTGGCGACTGAGGGCACCCCCGCCACTGGCCCCTTCGCAGAGACGGCCACCGACAGCCTGACGCACTTTACCGTAGATCAGGCGGTCGGCTAAGGCTTGGAAGGGCCACGTCAGCAGCAGCTGTACACCGGCTGGTAGCCGGGAGCCGGGTGCGAGGGCAGTGCCCTGCCACTGACGGCGGGCCAGGATGTGGCGGCGGCTTTGGCTGAGCAGGAAGTTGATCAGCTTCTGGCGGCCGGCCGGTTGCTGCCGCAGTTCCCGCTCAATGCCCTCGTAGATCGATTCCCAGAGACGGGGCACGCCGACAATGTGGTGGGGTTGGTAGCGTTTCAGGTCTTGCTTGAAGCTGCGCAGGTTCGTATACACCTGGCGAATGCCGCGGGAAAACAGGTAGTACTCGGAGGAGCGCTCGTAGGTGTGCCAAGTGGGCAGGAGGCTGAGGGCGACGTAGCCAGGCTGGGGGGTGAGGACAACGTGGAGATTTTCCACCTGGTGCAGCAGATTGCCGTGGCTGAGCATGACGCCCTTCGGCCGGCCGGTGGTGCCGGAGGTGTAGAGCAGGGTGGCCAGATCAGCGCGACCCAGGGTCGGCGGCGTCCAGGTGGCCGTTTCCCCCATACGCATCACCTGTTCCAGGATCAGCACCGGGGCGGGCACCTCCAGTACCGTGTCCAATTCATCGCCAAACAAGAGGATGATTGCCCGCAGTGACCAGTCCTTGAGGTAAGGCTGGAGGGTACGGAGGGTTGCCTGATCCTCCGCGATCAAGGCCACACTCTCGCTATGCCGGTAAATATAGTCCAGTTCTGCCGGGGGAGCCTGGGTGCCCCGCACCACGTTGACGAGGCCGGCCAGCATCGTGCCCTGATCCGCCACTAACCAGCGGGAACTGTTATCGGCAAAGAGGGCGATGTGCTCCCCCGGATTGAGACCCAGGTGACTAAGGCCGGCCGCAAACTGGCGAATATCCTGGGCGAGTTGGGTATAGGTGCAAGTGACCGCAGGTTTGCGGTGGGGTTCTTCAACGGCAATCAGAGTGCCGTGGGTGGCAGCCAGGTAGGGCCACATTTCAGGGAGGGCTTGCCAGGTATGAACCGGGGGAAAGGCGGCCATGACGAGCAGCGGCTGGGGTTGTTCACCAGCAGTGTACACCGCCTGGGAAGCGCAACTGGAGCCTCAGCCCGCAGAGATGTCCAGAAGCATCTCCCCATGCAGAGTTCGGCAAGCGAAAAGTTTAAATCACTGTAAAACTGTAAGTTTTCTAACAACACCCCATGCCTGAAAAAAGGTTCTATATGATGGGGATCAATGAAAACTGCTTATCTAAACAGGATTAACAGGAGGCTTTTCATGACAGAACTTCAGATCGTCCGCTGTCCCAACTGTGGCAGCCACGCCCATCGCAGTCATCTTGACATGGAAAGCCAAATCCAAACCCAATGTCCGGCCTGTGACTATCTGATGGTCACCTGTGCTCACACCGGGCGGGTGATTGAAGCCTACGCACCAGGATTGTATCCCTTCACCTAGGGCTGGACTTAAAGCTGGCGAACCGCTACGGGTTGCAGATCCAGACGCCGTTCAAACAGGGCGCGAGGCCAGATCAGGGCGCGCAGTAAAATCCCCAGGGATTGCAGTTCGCCGGGGGTGGTGCGGCTTGGCCACTGCCCCGGCCGGCCGTAGAGCAGGCTGACCAAATGCCGCTGCTGCGCCAAACTCAGCTCACAGAATCCAATCTGGAGGGTGGGAAGTTCATTACCGGTGTCCGTAGCCACCACGGTGCCCTTGAGGATCAGCTTTTCCTGAAGCAGTTCAAGGGTTACGGCCACGGGATCGGGACTGAAGAACTCCCGGGGCAGTTGCTGGGTGAGACTGATTCGCGCCCCGACTTCGGAGATCAGGGTGGTGGTGCCCCACAGTTCCCGGCCGGCCGCTCGGACACACCCCACCCGCCGCAGGCCAAACCAGGGATAGGCATCGGGGCGAGGCGCATCCAGAAGACTGAGCAGAGCAATTCCCAGCATCAGGAGGTTAATGCCGCTCCAGAACCAGCCCAGCCAGACCCCCCGCAACCCCTCGGCCAGTTCTGGCTTGTTGACACTCCAGGTGCCCATCATCAGACAGTTGCCCAGGTTGACCCACAGGCTGAGGGCCGTCAGTCCAAACAAGATCAGCAATGGCCATCCCAAGGCCCAATTAAAGCGAAAACCCTCGGTTCTGAGGCCCTTGGGGGTCACCTGAAACCCTCGTCCAAAGGGGTGCAGCAGGGTACGCACCACCGTCACACACAGGGGGATGCACTGGATCAGGGCATACACGTCCGCCAGCATGGCCGAGCGGCTGCGGTAGTTGAGCCAGGAAAACACACTCAACTGCACCAGGTAGTAGGGCAAAAAATAAAACATCAGGCCCTCCGGGGTCGCCCGAATCGGAATCACCCCCAAAAAGGAGTAGGCCAGGGGAGCCAACAGAAATCCCAGGCGGGAAAAGCAGGTAAACCAGTAGAGCAATCCCTCTAGGTGGGCAAGCCGCTGGATCAGACTCAAACCGGGGATGGTCAGGGGATTGGCAGCAATGAAGAAGGCTTGGAGTGTGCCCTGGGCCCAACGCACCCGCTGGCTGATTTGACTGGCGATATCCTCGGCTGCTAGGCCAGCACTCAATTTTTCCTGGAGATAGACCAAGCGGTGGCCGGCCGCCGATAGGCGCACGCCCGTGAAATAATCCTCGCTGAGGGATTCGGTGACAAAACCGCCGAGGGCCTCTAGGGGCTGCCGCCGCACCACAAAGGAAGTCCCAGAGCAGATCACGCTGCCCGCCCCGTCGCGCATCAGTTGAATCTGCCGGTAAAACACCTCCTCCTCCGGGGTGAGCACCTGCTCTAGGCCCAGGTTCCAGGCAATCGGGTCGGGGTTGTAGAAGCTTTGGGGGGTCTGCACTAGGGCGACCCGCTCGTCCTGAAAAAAACCGACGGTGCGGTTGAGGAAGTTACGGGTCGGCACAAAGTCGGCATCAAAAACGGCGATCAGTTCGCCCTGCGTCCTTGCTAGGGCATGATTGAGGTTGCCGGCCTTGGCGTGGCGATTATCGGGGCGAGTGAGGTACCCACACCCCAGTTCCTGAGCCAGAGCAGCAACTTCGGGGCGGCGGGTATCATCCAGGAGGTAGATGTGTTTGGGTTCGTAGTCTAGGGCCTGGCAGCCAATGATTGTCCGCCGCAGAATGAAGTCCGGTTCGTTGTAGGTGGGGATCAACACATCCACGGCCGGCCGGTATGTGCCCTGTTGTACGGCTATGGCGTGGCGATCGGCCTCGGCGCGACGGTCGTGGGCCAATACCATCAGGAAGAGCTGAATGGTCGTTGCTGCCAAGATCAGCATTTCCAGGGCAAATAACCCCAGGGAGACGACCCCATTGGCTGGAGTAGCCAGGTTTAGGGTGGTCAGGCCCCGCCAGAGGATGTAGCGCGTCGTCAGAATGAGCAGGATGGCCACCACCACAAACCGGGACCAGGTGCGGGGCTGGGGGACGGCCCAGGTAATCCCCCAAGTTATCGCAAACAAGATAACTGCCGGAGCCAGAAGAAACCGGCTGGAGACCATCGGCACCATCAGCCAGAGGGGCGGGCTGGCCTGAAGTTGGGCCAAGCGCTGGAAAATATCGTCGATCTGGCCCACCCCGGTGAACCAAGCCGCCACCCCACACCCGATCAGTGCCACCCCACAGAGCAACACCAGACTGGCCCAACGCAGCGGGGGGAGTCGTCGCCAGCGGCGGGCCGGCCGGCCGACGAGAGAGGCTATTTTCATGGGCGCAACGCGGAAGGGCGGGCCACCGGCAGACTGGACGCTAGAGGTGGGATTGACGATACTGCTGGGAGAGGGGCAGCAGCCACTGCCAGTCTATCGGTCGAGCCAGGAGGATCGCTTGGGCAATTGGGCAGAGGGGAGCACCCCAGGGATGCAGGTGGTGGAAGCCTATGGGACGGGACAGCGTCAGTTTCCCCGCCTCAACCTACCGGCGGCGATGTTGGAAGGTGTGGTGTTAGCCGGAGCTTACCTGGTACGGGCCAACTTCCAGGGCGCGCACCTGGGCTATGCCAACTTGGCGGGCTGTCTGCTCAGTGGGGCAAACCTGAGCCAGGCCGATCTGTGGCGAGCTAACCTGCGGGCGAGTCAATTGGCCCACGCCGATCTGAACGGGGCGGATTTATTTGAAGCCGACCTGACGGAAGCCTGGCTGTTCCGGGCCCAACTGAACGGGGCCAATCTTAAGGATGCGCTGCTCACCCGTGCCAATCTCCAGCAAACCCGTTTGAATGGCGTCAGTTTGAATGGGGCCAATCTGCAAAAGGCCAAACTCCAGGGGGCAGATTTGCGGCGGGCCTACCTGAATGGAGCCGACCTCTCCGGTGCCCAATTGCGTGGTGCCATCCTGGCCCAGGCGGATTTAAGTGGGGCCAACTTGGGGCGGGCCAACCTCCAGGGGGCGGATTTGAGTGGGGCCAATCTCAGTCGTGCTGACCTGTATCGCGCGGATCTGACCGGGGCCAATTTGACGCGGGCTGACTTGAGCAGTGCCGAATTGGGGCGAGCACAGGTGTCCCTAGCCCAGTTGGGGGGGGCCAACCTGAGCCGAGCTGGGTTACGCGGGCTACAGGCCAATGGCCCTGGGCCGGCCGACTTCAGTCTGGCGGTGCTGGCGGACGCGGACCTGACGGGGGCTGACCTGCGACTGGCCAACCTGGCGGGCGCTAATCTCTACAGCGCCCTGATGAGTGGGGTGATTCTCCAGGGGGCCGATCTGCGAGGGGCGAATCTGGCACGGGCCACCCTCACCCACGTGGTGCTCAGCCACACGGATCTGCAAACCACCAATCTCCAGGATGCAGACTTACGCGGTGCCGACCTCTCAGGTAGTGACCTACGCGGCGTCGACCTAAGTCGTCAGAACCTGGCAGGCGTTAACTTCCACTGTGCTGATCTGCGGGGGGCGCGCCTCACCAAAGCCTTTTTGGAGGACGCGGATCTGCTGGAGGCTCACCTGGAGGGGGCAGATTTAACGGGGGCCGACTTGCGGGGGGCGCGCTGGACACCGGCCAGTTTAACCACCGCCGTGGTCACCGGGGCGCGCTTCGGAGAGGGAACCCTGCCGTGAGGGCCGGCCGCTGGGTGGCGCGGCGGGAGGCGGATTGGCAACGGTTCCAGGCCCTGATGCAGCGGATTGAGCGCCAGGGTTTGCGCCACTTGACCGGGGTCGAAATTCGCCAATGGGCCAATCTGTACCGGGCGGTGACCGCGGACTTGGCCCGTGCCCGTTCCTACGATGTGGGGCCAGCCCTCCGGCAGGATTTGCAGAGCCTGGCGCGACGCGGCTTTGTGCAGATGTACCAGGGCGGCCGGCCGGCCGGGGGCGTGGTGCGGTTTTATCGACGGCAATTGCCCGAAGTCCTCTGGCAAACCCTCCCCTATACCAGCACCGCTGCCGCCATGCTGGGCATCGGGGGCCTCCTGGGCTGGGGCTGGGGGCATGACCCGCAGTTCCTGGTAACCCTGCTGCCCAAGTCCCTGATTGCCCAGGTGCAGGAGCGGGGTGAACTGTGGATGGGCAGCATCCTGGGCAATGAACCCTGGGCCTCCAGCAACATTATGGTCAATAACCTGACGGTGGCCTTGCGCGCTGCGGCGGGGGGAGTCACGGCCGGCCTGTTCACGACCTATGTTCTATTCTTCAATGGCCTGATTCTGGGGGGGATTGCCCGCCTGGTGGCCGATGCCAACCTGGCCTACCCCTTCTGGGCCTTTGTCCTGCCCCACGGTTCCCTGGAGTTGCCGGCCATTATCCTGGCGGGGGGGGCGGGCCTGCTTTTGGGCCGGGCCTTATTGATACCGGGCCGCTTCCAGCGGGGGGCAGCCCTGCGGGTTTACGGCAGCTTGGCCGCCCAACTGCTCTACGCCGTGATTCCGCTGTTGGTGGTCGCGGGTGTGATCGAGGGGTTTGTCTCGCCCCAGCCGGCTGTGCCCGGCGCGTTCAAGTATGGGCTAGGCACGGCGCTCTTGGGCGGGTTGATCGCCTATGTGATCCGCGGCCGGCCGGGTCAGGTCTCCAGGGACACCGAGAGACTCGCCGGCCGGCCGGGGTCACCCTGAACCCGCAGGCGCTGGTTGGCTGCTAAGTGCCGCACAATCCAGTACACCGTTTCGATCTGTGCTGTCGCTTCGGCTTGCTGGGCCAGAGTCTCCAGGGATAGGGGAGCGGATGCCCCGTGGAGGACCTTGAGGAGCCGTTGCTGGAGCGTCAGGATCGTCGCCGCCGCCTTTTTACCTGCTTCCACGCCCGGCTGGTGGTAGGCATTGACATTAATCAGCGTCCCGTAGAGGCCCACAGCCCGTTCAAACAGGGCGATCAAGGCCCCTACCGTGCGGGGAGTCACCGCGGGCAGGGTCACGGTAATCGACGGCCGGCCGTTCTCGTAGAGGGCCTGGCGGGTGCCCTGGAGGAAGCCGGAGAGATAATCACCGCTGGTAATCCCCGGCTCCAGTTCCAGAGATGGCCCCTGCCGGTCTTGCAGGACTTCAATAAAGGTGGCGAAAAAGTTGTTCAGGCCATCCCGCAGTTGC
Organism: Gloeomargaritaceae cyanobacterium C42_A2020_066; assembly: GCA_015272465.1. GTDB lineage: Bacteria > Cyanobacteriota > Cyanobacteriia > Gloeomargaritales > Gloeomargaritaceae > JACYLR01. Next base: position 4,114 of record JACYLR010000148.1, on the reverse strand, counting down.
TGGACGTAGGCGTGTTGATCCGTCGAGCCTTTGTTGCCATAGACCGCAATGCCCTGGTGTACCACCTGTCCGTCTAGGTCTTCCGCCTTACCCAGGGACTCCATCACTAGTTGCTGGAGGTAGCGGCTCAACAGGGCCAGCCGATCCTTGTAGGGCAAAATCACCATGTCCCGCTTGCCCCGCCCTTCCCCCAGGACATACCAGCTAAAGGCCAAGCCGGCCGCCGGGTTCTGGCGCAGATCCGGGACACGGGTGGCCGCATCCATTGCTGCCGCCCCCGCCAGCATCTCCCGAATCGGGATGCCCTGGAGTGCAGCCGGTACCAGCCCCACTGCTGAGAGTTCGGAGGTGCGCCCTCCTACCCAATCGAACATGGGCAGCCGCGCCAGCCAGCCGCCCTCGCGGGCCACCTGATCCAGATGACTGCCGGGCATGGTAATCGCCACGGCTTGGGCCGGAAAAGGATAGCCCCGGTTCTGGCAGGCCCGTTGCACCTCCAGCATGGCGTTGCGGGGTTCGGGGGTACCACCGGACTTGGAGATCACCAACACCAGGGTTGTGGCCAGGGCATCTCCTAAGCGGGCCAGTACCCGGTCAATGCCCTCCGGATCGGTATTGTCGATGAAGTGGAGGCGCAGGGGGGAGTCGAGGGGAGCGAGGGCCTCGCTGACGAACTGTGGCCCCAGGGCTGAGCCGCCGATCCCAATGGAGAGGATGTCAGTGAATCGGGGGGCGCCCCCGGCCGGCCGCAGGATGCCCTGGTGGACTTGCTGGGCAAAGGCCTCAATTCGATCGACACTCTCCCGGATCGCCTGGGCAATTTCGGCGGTCGGGGCCAGCTCTGGCGCGCGCAGCCAGTAGTGGCCTACCATCCGGTGCTCATCCGGGTTCGCAATGCCCCCCGCTTCCAGGTCTGCCATTGCCTCAAAGGCCAGGGCCAAGGCCGGCCGCAACGTCTCTAGGTCGGCGTCAGTAAATCCAACCCGGCTCAGATCCAGGTAGAACTCCAGATCGGGCAGGTAGTAGAGCCAGTCCTGATAGCGTTGCCAGAGGGCGGATGGTGTCATAGTTTCCCAGGCTCCGTCGGCGAATCATCCCCAGCTTACCGGTTCAAGGTTCCTAGACCCGGCGGCCGTTTTCAGGTGCGGGGGACGTTGAGGATGTCTGCGGCTACCGCTAGGCTCTCGGCGTACAACTGGTTCTGCTGGCCCCAGCGCTGGATTTGCGGCCCCAGAAGGTCTTCCGCCAGTTGATCGAGAGGCGCCTCCACCTGCTCCACATGACAGGATTGGGCCTTGCCGCCCGCTTCCAAGCGCATACACCCCGTGGTGCTGGAGCAGAGGACTGTGCAGCAGTTAGCCGCGGCGTTAGTGGAGTCCAGCCGTAGCCCGACCAAATCCCCCAGAACCGCCCCCACTTCACCGAGGGGGATAGCCGCCAGTTCTGCGACAATCGGCCGGCCGGCCGGGGACTGGAAGTGGATATGTTCCAGGGCGTAGTCCCCATCCTCCCAGTGCCGAGACTGGGGCTGCCAACCCAAGCGACCAGCCAACCACCCCAAAAAGAGCAGGGCCTGGGCAGAGTTGCCCCGTTCGTAGTCGATCACTACCTGATCCAAGTCGGGCAGGGCGACGCGCCGTTCCGGGGGGTCAAATACTTCTGCGGTCAGTTCCTGCCAGGCTGCCAGCCGACGCCAGTTGAGGTCAGCCACTGGGATGCCCGCCGCCTGCAAATCCCGTACCTGCTGGAGGCCGATTTCGGGGTCACTGAAAATGGAAGAGTCAACAATCACCCGCACCCCTGAGGTTAAGTCCGTACTTTGGCCGAGGCCCACCAAGCTACGGAGGAGGGGATGATTGGGATCGGGCATGGCTTGCCACCAGAGGTAGGTGGGCAGGTCGTTGATCAGGAGACCAGAAATCAGGCCCGTGGCCCGTTCCAAGGCAAGCATTGATCCCTGGAGGGTGATGTATTCACAGCAGATCAGGTTGCTGTGGCCCCGTTTCTGGAGGGGACAATAGGCCGCCACTTGGGCCTGGAGGCCGGTGTCGTCGTCGCTGACCAGGGGACAGAGGTCAATGACGCGGCAGGGGTTTTGGGCGGCCATCGCCTCCACAGAAGGAGAGGGCACACCGGTCGGGGCTTCTGGCTCGTAGACCAACAGGGTAAAGGTGGCCGCGCGCACGGCACTGGGGCCGGCCGCACCATCAGAGCCTTGCCAAATGCGGCTCAGTTCCTGCTCAATTTCGCCGATGGAGACATCCTTGGGGGGATGCAGGGAAACCACGGCTTCCAGGGGGGGACTCATGGGCACTGCTCCGGTAGGCAAGGAGGTGGGCACACCGGTCATCATAGCCACGCCTCCCCGGCCGGCCGGCCCACCTATAGCATTGGTTAAGGGTTGTAGCTGGGAGAGTGCCAGTTAAACAGGGCCTGGTTTGGGGCATCGCTGCTGGGCAGTGGCGACGGTGCTGCTGGAATCTGGGGCTGAGGCCATTGGCAAACAGCCAAGGCATAAGGACACTGCAATTTACTTGGACTGGCAACAGTACGCTGACAATAAAAGACGATAAAGCATTTCTATCTGTCAGTCCATTCTCAATAACTTGGGAGATCAGCCATGAAAGAGGTGCCCCTAATCCCCGTGGGCAGAAAATATGGGGAGACAACCGTTGCTCCCCAGGGAGAACTTTGGAAAGCTAAGTTCCCGCCTGATGCAGCGCAAAGGCCACGGCAAAGCCCAGAACAGCCGCCAGTCCGGCACCGATACCACCGAGTTCACGAGCCTCTGGAATCAGGTCGTCTGTGATCATCGTCAGCAGTGCTCCTGCGGCAAAGGCTTGAGCCACAGCCCCCGTTAACGTCACGAGGGAGCCTGCCAAAGCGCCCAATCCAGCCGCCACCGCCAAGATACCCATAACGATGACCCACATGGAGAGGATGCGAGGAGTCGGATAATTAGGGTCTTTGCCCAGGACAGCCGCTGAGGCCATCCCTTCTGGGAGGTTGGAAACCACCACCGCCACCAAAAAAGGCAGACTAAACCCTCCGCCGGTGGCTATTGAAATTCCGAGGATCAGTGACTCAGGAATTCCGTCGAGTATGGCCCCCATCAGGAGCGCCAACCCACGGCCACTGGTGCTGCCTGCTTGGGCACGACCTTCGATGTACTCACTGCCCAGAAAGTATGCAATGGCCCCCGCAGCAAGGGCGGCCGCCAGTACCGCAGGGCTTTGCTTTCCAGAGGCTTCCAGGACAAGCTCGAACGCGACGGCACTGATCAGCGCCCCGGCTCCAAAGGCCGAGATGTATCCCAGAATCCGATTGGAGGGACGCCAATTAAGCGCTATCCACGCGCCAAGAATCAGGGGAATCCCTGATCCAGCCCCGACCAGCACTGCATTGAAGACGTTCGACATGGCATCCCCCCGTCCGGTTGATTTTGACTTGCGCGATGGGAACCCTACAGACAGCCCCGCCTGAAAGATAAGCCAATCATAGGCGTTTGTACTGGCCAATACTTGGGTAAACGTCGAGTGTCACCCCTAGAGGAAAACCGGTTTGCATATCGCTATAAGGGCACCTCTATTTATGACTTATGTAGACTTATTGTGATGCAAAATAGGGGCCACTAGCCCTAAACCATGACCAAGATAGCCGGCCTCTCTGGGCGTAACCCTCTCCCTCAGACTACACTTGCCTTCTGGTCTTCCCAAAATGTGTAGTGAATTGAGTTAAAGACTAGATTCTTCAATTCAATCACAAACCTCATTCTCACCTTGCCAATTAGAATGAGAGTTTTTGGAATAGGTCGGCCAAGGGCAAGGCAAATCCAGGAATCACCTCTTCGCCATCAAGAGAGTTGAATGACTTCAGCAGGCGATCGGGCTCTTGGGCAGAGCGATAGACCAAAACATAGTTTTCACTTGGGTGGATAATCCAGGCCAGACGGGTACCGTTCTCGAAGTATTCCACTAACTTGTCATGAATCTCATCTACGGTATTGCCGGGAGACAACACTTCAATCGCCAGATCAGGCGCACCGTCCAGAAACCCCGTGGGCAGTTCCGCCACCCCTCGCAGGCGTTCTTTAGAGAAAAATGAAATATCAGGA
>JACYLR010000229.1 GCA_015272465.1 Gloeomargaritaceae cyanobacterium C42_A2020_066 | reverse complement strand
CCCCCACCATTTCCCAACTCCAGGCCTTCTTCGGCCGTCGCACCGACTTTATCCCCATCACAGTTGATGCCCTGTCAGCCACACCGTCGCCCCTAAAGACCGACCCCAGCCACTACTTCCAGGGTTTTGTACCTCAAACGGTGGTGTTTGACCTGGACGGTCAGGTCGTCCTCAACCAGGCTGGTGCCATTCCCTACGCCACCCTGGACGGTACCCTGCGCCAAGTGTTTGGCCTGCCTCCGGTGGATGGCCCAGAGCGCCAAGCCGCGCCCGTCAACGAGGTCAACCAGGAACTGGTGCCCCCCGCCTGAATTCCGGCCGGCCGCTTTCCCTGATGGGGGGTTTTACGCTAGACTTGCCTTGTTGCAGATATTTAGCAATAGTTTCCCCAGTATTTCCGGGTTATCCAGCACCATGGCGCATGTGAAGTCGGCCGGCCGCATCCTCGAGGGCCGTTTTCTGGAGTTTGTGGGCAAGCATCCGGGGGTAGAACCCCATAAGCGGCATCACCTGCGGGTGGAAACCGAGCAGGGGGAACTGGTGATTAAAGTTCCTAAGTATTTGCGGGCTGGTCTACGCCAAGACTTGGCCCCGGGGGCCTGGGTACGGCTGGCGGTTTACAGTGATGGGGATCATTTCAAGGCCACGGATGTGGTCTGGACACAGGAGCGCTACCCCCAGCCATTGCCCCAACCCAGCCGCAGTCGCACCTGCATCCAGGTTTGTCAGAAGGGCACCTGTAGTAAGCGGGGCAGCCGTTTGGTCTGGCAAGCCATTCAGGCCAGTCTAGCCGGCCGGCCGCTGGTGGATCAGGTGACGGTGGAGGCAACGGGCTGCCTGAAAGCCTGCAAGGCCGGCCCCAATGTCCGTATTGGGCGCGTGGCTTACCACGATGTGTGCCCAGAGCAGGTGCCCCAATTATTGGCCCAGCACTTTCCAGACCCTGAGTCCTGAGGCAGTGGGGGTGGTAGGCTGAACGGAACGCTTATCCTGTCCGCATGACCGAGAAATTGCGCGTCGCTGTGCTCTTTGGGGGGCGCTCAGCGGAGCATGAAGTGTCCCTCCAGTCGGCCCGTAATATCATTGAGGCCCTCAACCCGGAGCGCTACACCGTTCTCCCCATCGGCATTTCCCCCACGGGCCAGTGGTTTCTCAGCGATGGCTCCCACCTGGGACTCCCGGCCGGCCGGGTGCAAGCCCTGCCCGCAACGACCGGGGGCGAATTGGTTCCCACGGGACTGGCGGGGAACGCTCTCCAAACCCTGAGTCAGGTGGATGTGGTTTTCCCAGTGCTGCATGGTCCCTACGGGGAAGATGGCACGGTACAGGGGTTGCTGAGGTTGGCCGATTTACCCTTCGTTGGCTCCGGGGTGCTGGGGTCGGCGGTGGGTATGGACAAGGATGTGATGAAGCGGCTGCTGCGAGAGGCAGGTCTCCCAGTGGGGGCCTTCCGCTGCTGCACCCGGGCCGGCCGGCCGGCGCTGAACCTGGAGGCGATGGTGGGCGAGTTAGGGCTGCCCTTGTTTGTCAAACCTGCCAACCTGGGGTCCTCCGTAGGTATCAGTAAGGTGCATACCCTGGCGGAATTGGCCCCGGCCCTCGACCTAGCCTTTGCCTACGACCACAAAGTTTTGCTGGAATCAGCGATTATCGGGCGGGAAATTGAGTGCGCTGTCCTGGGCAATGACCCCTATCAAGCCTCCATTCCCGGCGAAATTGTGCCCCAACATGAGTTCTATTCCTACGCCGCCAAGTATTTGGATGAAAAGGGCGCGCGTCTGGAGATCCCCGCCCAGCTTGATCCAGCCACGGCCGGCCGGATTCAAGACCTAGCCATTCAGACCTGCCGTGTCCTCGACTGCGAGGGTTTGGGACGCGTGGACTTCTTCCTGACTCCAGAGGGTCAGATTTACATCAACGAAATCAACACAATTCCAGGGTTTACCCGGATCAGCATGTATCCCAAGCTCTGGGAGGCCAGTGGCATCTCCCACCCTGATCTCGTGGATCGACTGATTCAGTTGGCTCTAGAGCGGGCCGGCCGGGATCGGGCGCTGCGCTCTAGCTGTTAGCCAAGGTCTGCATCAGGCTGTCACAGCCCACCCGCAGTCCTAGTCCCCCAGAGGTCGTGCAGATCATCCTAAGGCTTGAGCGACCTAGGCGAGACCTGGGTATGACCCGATTGCTCATTGAGTCGAGCAATAGCACGACTATTGGTTTCAACGCCCTTTTCAATCTGCTCCGTCCGTTCCTGTGTAGTCATTGCCGTCATTGTCCTGATTGTCCTCAACTCCCCTTGGGTACGATCAAGTTTTCGGCGCCGGAGATCACGTGAGCACTGCGGATGGTATCCCCTTCCCGCAATTTCTCCATCACCTCGCGGCCCTCCACCAGATACCCAAACACGGCATAACGACCATCCAAAAGATTGATTCCTGCTGGTGTCAGTTCGGGTTCAAAGAGAAGAAAGAAAAACTGAGAGGAAGCACTATTGGGGTCGTCCTCACGGCGGGCCATCGCTAGGGTGCCGTAGGCCGCAAAGGGCAATACGGGTTGATCGAGGTAGCGGCCGGCCGCCTCGAGGGTGGTGCCATAAAGGGGTATCTCGTCGCCCCGCACCAGGATTTCCAAGGGGACGGTACGGATCTCACCCGTAGCAGGGTCTAGGTAACTATCGGCCGGCCCTGGCGGATCACCGGCTTGAAGCACGTAGGATTCTTCCGCCCGGTCAAAGGTGAGGCCATCGTAGAAGCCCCGCTGCACGAGATCGAGGAAGTTACCGGCTGTGACAGGGGCACTGTAGCCATCCACCACCACGGTCAGTGTGCCCTTATCTGTGACCAATTCCACCGTGGCGCGACCCCGGAGTTGGGGCAGGTGGCTGTAGTCGCTGGGCACCGGAAAGGGGAAGCCATGCACCATCAGGGCCTCTACCTTTCCGACCTGATCCAACGCCGCGTCCTGGTGCACAAAGGCGGGGTAGCGGTCTTTGATTTCCGCCGCGGCACTGATGGCATCCAGTTCATCCTGAAGACTGGCAAGGGCCTGGGTGGCCGCCGCCTGCTGGTCAGGGTCAATGCTGGCCAGGATGGTGGGGGTTTGTTTCTCTAAAATCCGGCGGGCCTGTTTGACGTCCCCTTGCACCGCGCTCCACCGCTTCAACCGCAATTGGTAGCGAATGTCCTCCAAGCGGGCCTGGATATCTCGGATGGGGGCATTATCGATGGGCAGGGCATTACGCAAAATCGCCTTGGCATCGGTGACCGGATTTTTACTGACGAGGAGGGCCGAAGTGGCCGCTGCGGCCGGCCGGGGGGAGGGCCAGATGACAAGCAGGCCAATCAGAAGCCACAGGATACAGCGTTGCCACCAAGGCCGCAGCATAGGAGATGGGGGAGTGAGGGGTCAACAGTCCGCCCTGATTTTCCCACAGTCTGGGAGGGGAGGTGGCGGTGGATGCCGTGCATGCAATATAGCCCCGATAGAATATGAGGCAATCCCTTGCCCCACTCCAATGGCAACGGGGGTACAGCAGGTGGGAAGAAGGGCCGTCATACCATGCGCATTTGGCTGGCAGAAGACTTGGAAGGGCAGGGTATTCCTTTCCGTACCACCAAGCTGTTCCTCTTTGAGGGGCACCTGCTGACCAAGCATGAGTCGTTTAGTCGGGCGAGGCGCGCTCAAGCCGAGGATCTCTGCCAGCAGTACACTGCGGCAGGCATTCATTGCATTCTGGTCGCTGCTGGCGAAACTCTGACTTTGTGTCGCGAAGAGGGTCTGCTGCCCACCTTTCTCCTCCGGCCGGCCGACCCGTCGTCACGAGAAGAGGCTGACCTAGTCCCCACATCCCCGGCAGCGCCCACATCCCCCACATCCCCCGCAGCGCCCACATCCCCCGCAGCGCCCCCGCCCCCAGAGGCAGAATCCGTGGATGAACCGCCGACTGCTGCGGAACCTACGATACCCCTAGCGGCCGGCCGGCCGGCCAATCTGCTTCAGCACCCCAACCAGCACCGCATCAACTACCAACTCGTTCCTGAGGATCTGTACATCCACGTGCCTGAAACCGACCGGGAAAAGCTGGCCCGCTTCCGCACCACCCATCCCCAGCGGGAGTTGCCATTCCAGGGCCTCACCTGGCGCTACATCACCTGTGGTATGGGCGAGGAGGCGCTCCTCCTCCTGCCCGGCACGGTGCATGTCGGCGATTTGTGGTGGCGCTATCTCTTGGCCTGGGCGGGGGAGTTTCGGCTGATTGCGCCCACCTACCCGGCCGTATCCACAGTGGCCCAATTGGTAGCGGGCCTTGAGGCGATCCTGGACGCAGAGGGCATTCCCCGTGTCCATGTCGTGGGACTGTCCCTAGGAGGCATGGCGGCTCAAGTCCTGGCGCGCCAGGCTCCAGAACGGGTGCAATCCCTGATCTTGGCCCACACGGGCGCGCCGACGGCCGGCCTGCCCGCTGAAATCAAGCGCAAACGCACGAAAGAGGCCCGTGACTTGGAAAAGCGCCTCTGGGCCATGCCCTACGAGCAGGCCGTTAAGCTTGCCCACCAGAGTATTGTCAAAAACCACCTGGGGCCGGCCGGCAAACAGCGTCCCTTCTGGTCAGCTTTCTTCCTAGAAGCCCTTAGCCAGCGCACCAGTCAACTGGAGTTTATTGCCCTCAATTGCCGCTGCCTACCGGATTTCTACGAAAACTATACCTTCCGCTCCACTGATTCCAACCTCTGGCGGGGGCCAGCCCTGATCCTGGACTCGGACGCGGATCACACCTTCGCCCCCGTGGAAACCCGCGCCCTGCGAGAACTCTATCCCCAGGCCCGCTATCAGAAGCTCAGCCAGGGGCACTATAGCCTTCTGTTTGCCCAGGAAACCCTCCTGCCCCAGCTCACCCAGTTTCTGCGCGGTTCGGCCGGCCGCCCCACGCCGTAAGATGAGGGGATGCCATCCACGGGGGCACCATGCCCAAACTTTCCCTGACGGTTACTGATGCCGAATACGCCCAACTGTTGACCCTCAAGGAACAGTTGCAGGGGGCTTGGCCCCAAGTGGTCGCCCATTTGCTCAGCAGCGCCACGGGGCAACCCCTGCCACCCGCGCCGGCCCCCTCGGCTGAACTGACTCTGGATACCCTCCACCTGACCCCGGAGGATCGGCAGGCAGTCGAGAAATTGCTCCAGTCCTCCGGGCACTCTCTCCTCCATCTGGTGCGGCTAGGTCTACTCCTGCAAACCCGGCCGGCCCCAGTACACGACACGGTTTTGGATCAGATTGCCGCCAGTTTTGACCTGCTGGTGGCCTACAACGAAAGTTGCACTAATCCGATGGCCAAGGTCTACATTGATATGGCCATACTCCAAACCCAGTCCCGTATGGACGGTCGCTTTGTCCAGGATTGGTATATTCAGAACCTCGACCGGGTCAAGGCCCACCACAAACAACACAACTTGGTGGAGCCCCAAAATCGGATGCGGCTGTTGCACCTCGGCCGGCCGTTCCGGGGTGTGGAGCGGGGGCCAGAGGGCGTGCGGGAAAAAGACTAAGGAGAGACGGACACGTGGGGCCAAACACCCTGGCCAACTGGCCCTCAGCAACAAGTGCATCCAAGATAAATGACCCAATGTCCAATTGCGTCCCTGCCCATGCGCGACTCCTCGCCCAGCACTGCCGCCAGTTCGGCTGAGTACCCCCCCCTCACCCCGTGGCGGTGTTTGACAGGAACAGTCGTGGCGGCGGTGCCGGCCGGCCTGCTCTTCCTGCTGACCCGCGCCATAGGCACCAACTTCGCCACCCATCCCATCCACAGTCAGAACCCGCTGGTGGTCAATCTCAGCAGTGTGGTGCGGACAATTCTCTTGGGAGGTATGAGTTTGGCAACGTTTGTCTTTGCCCTGGCGAGTGTGGGTTGTCTCCTGTTGGCGATCCAAGTGGCGTTGCGCGGCCGGCCGACGCCCTCCTAAGCAAGTTCATAGTGGACATGGCGAACCTTCAGCAGGCCCAAGTGTGGATTTCGGGTCGCGTCCAGGGCGTGGGCTATCGGGCCGCCACGCGTCGGCAAGCCGTCGCCTTGGGGATCACCGGTTGGGTTCGCAATCTCCCCGATGGTCGCGTCGAGGCCTGGTTTGAAGGGGAAACCTCGGCTCTGCAAGCGATGATTGACTGGTGCGGGCAAGGCCCACCGGCCGGCCGGGTCACTCAGGTGGAGGTCACCTATGGTTCAGCAACCCGTGTGAAGGGCTTTACGATTCGGTACGACTAACCCTCCAGCTTGGCCTTGAGCAGGTCATTGGTCAGTCGAGGGTCGGCCCGCCCACCTGTTTTCTTCATCACCTGCCCCACAAAAAAGCCAAACAGTTTATTCTTACCTGCCCGATACTGCTCCAGTTCCCGTGGGTGGGCCACCATCAACTCATCAATAATCGCCTCTAGGGCCGCCGGGTCAGATAACTGGGTCAGCCCCTTCGCTTCCACCAGGGCCAAGGGCGATCCCCCTTGACTGAGGAGTTCCGGCAGCAGCTCTTTGGCAATCTTGCCGCTGATCGTCCCCGCCTGAATCAGCCCCAGCAATTCCGCCAAGCCGGCCGGCCGCAGCGGTAGGGCTTGAATATCCAGCTTGTGGGCCTTGAGATAGGCCGTAATGTCGCCACTAATCCAGTTGCTGGCCTGTTTGGGGTCAGCCCCAGCCGCTACCGTGGCCTCAAAATACTCGGCGGCCGGCCGCTCATCCGTCAGTACCCGCGCATCGTAGGCAGAAAGCCCCAACACTTCCTCGTAGTGATGGCGCTTCTGGGCGGGCAGTTGAGGTAGTTCCTCGCGCCAGTGGTCAATCTGGGCTGGGGTGAGTTCAATGGGGGGCAAGTCTGGCTCTGGGAAGTAGCGATAGTCACTCGACCCCTCCTTACTACGCATACTGATCGTGCGCTGACTGCCCTCTTCCCACAGACGTGTTTCCTGACGAATCCGCTCCCCTGCTTCAAGAGCTTGGGTCTGGCGCTCGATCTCGTAATCAATGGCCCGCTGGATAGCACTGAAGGAGTTCATATTCTTGATCTCCACCTTGGTGCCAAAAACCGGGCTACCCACGGGCCGCACCGAGATGTTCACATCACAGCGCAGGGACCCCTCCTGCATATTGCCGTCACAGACCCCCAGGTAGCGCAGAATGCGGCGCAGTTCCTGGGCATACTCGGCTGCTTCAACACCAGAGCGCATGTCCGGCCCGGAGACAATCTCGCACAGCGGCACCCCTGCCCGGTTGTAATCCACCAGAGAATAGTCGGAACCCGCCAGCCGATCGGCGCCCGCATGGACGAGCTTGCCGGCATCTTCCTCCATGTGTAGCCGCTCAATGGTGATCCGCTTGCGACTGGATTGTCCCTGTTCGTCTACCAGTTCAATTTCCAGCCATCCCTGCTGGGCAATAGGCAGGTCGTACTGGGAGATTTGATAGTTCTTGGGTAAGTCGGGGTAGAAGTACTGCTTGCGGTCGAACTTGCTGTGGGGGGCAATCTGGCAGTTGAGGGCTAGGGCAGCCTTGACTGCGTATTCCAGCACCGTGGCGTTCAAGACTGGCAGCACCCCCGGCATCCCCAAACAGATGGGGCAGGTCTGGCTATTGGCCGGCGCCCCAAAGGTCGTTGGACAGCCGCAGAAGATTTTCGTTGCCGTGCTCAGTTGGCAGTGGGTTTCCAAGCCAATGACCGCTTCGTACTGGGTGCGAGGGGGGGCAGCAATAGACATGGGCCAGAAGAGAAACGAGCATTCCGTAGGTTTCATCCTACTGGTTTCCTGATGGGCCGCGCTGCTCCCAGAAGCCGCGGTTGGGCAATGGGAGTACCCCAGGGTAATTGGCCCCTAGCACGGGATCACGCCGCCGGCCGGCCTAACACCTCAATTCCTGGCCAACAGGTATTCTGGGCTACAGATTGGCTGGACGTCTCCCGCACCACCCTGTAGAGTCGGGGTAGGTTCGGGAGTTGGCCATGCATTTCACCACCGATGCCCAGCGAGCCTGTTACGAACGGCTCCTACCCTGGATTCAAGATCTCTATCCAGATCAGGTTATTCTCCACGATGCGTTGCCGATTTTTATCGTGCCGGGGGGGTCAGCCGTTGCCTATGTTGAAGTGGCAGCCTGGGGCGACGATGCTATGGTGCGTACCTGGGCCTATGTGGTCACCGGGGCCGATCTGACGGCAGAACTAATGCACTATCTGCTGCGTCAAAACGCTGAACTCCCCTTTGGAGCCTTCAGTCTGGATGAGGACGGGGATATTCGTTTCGAGCACGCTATTGTCGGTTCCACCTGCGACCGGAAGGAACTCCAGACATCGGCGGAGGCGGTGATGCGTACGGCCGATGAGTTTGACGATGCCATTCGTTCCCGGGCGGGGGGCGAGCGGGCGGTGGAGCGCCTAGGGCTGGTGATGCCAGAAGCCAGTCCCTGACATATTCTCATTGGGGGACATCGGCCGGCCGTTCAACGCCACTTTTGCCCCCGGGGCCGTGGTACTATGATGTACTTGCCCTGTGTACACCGACTGTTGACCCCGTAACGACCATGGCTAAGCGTGTCCAAGTTGTTCTTGCCCAGCCCGTTTCCAAACTGGGTCAGTCGGGCGAAGTGGTGGAAGTCGCCCCCGGCTATGCCCGCAACTATCTGATCCCCAAGGGCCTTGCGGTTCCCGCCACGAGGGGTGTCCTGCAACAGGTGGCCCGCCGCGAAGCCCTGGAAGCCCAGCGCAAACAGCAGGAGCGGGAGGAAGCTGTGGCCCGCAAGACAGCCCTGGAAACCATTGGCGTCCTCACATTGACCGCCACGGTCGGGGAAAAGGACTCGCTCTTCGGCAGTGTCACAGATCGGGATATCGCCGAGGCGATTCTGGCGGCCACTGGGAAAGAAGTGGATCGGCGCGGCATCACGGTGCCGGAGGTGCGCAAAACTGGCAGCTACGAGGCAGAGGTTAAACTCCATCCTGAGGTGATGGCTACGGTGCGCTTCCGGGTGGTGGCCAAGTAAGCCCAAGAACCCGACGGTTCTCCCGAAGCCGATGGTTCAGAACCTCAGTTTTTCCCCCCATCAACTCCCGCCCCAGAGCATTGCGGCTGAGGAGGCGATCCTGGGGGGAATTCTTTTGGATCCGGAGGCTCTCGGTCGGATTGCCCACCTGCTGAAGCCGGAGTTTTTCTACATCCAGGCCCATCAGGATATCTATCGGGCGGGGATGACATTGCATACCCAGGGTAAGCCCACGGACTTAACTGCCGTGACAGCCTGGCTCCAGGATCAGGGTTGCCTGGAGCGGGTGGGGGGGCCTGCCAAGCTGGTGCAGTTGGTGGAGCAGGTGGTGAGTGCGGTCAACATTGACCAGTACGCCCAACTGGTCTTGGATAAGTACCTCCGCCGACGCTTGATCCAAGCCGGTCAGGATATCCTCCAACTGGGTTACGAGACCGCCCAGCCCCTAGAACAGATTCTGGATCGGGCAGAGCAGCAGGTCTTTAGCGTCTGCCAGAGCCAGCCCCGCAATGAACTGGTAGCGACGGCGGAACTGGTGGGGCAGGTGTGGAATGAGATCGAGCACCGCTCGGAGGACATGACCCTGCCGGGGTTGACGAGCAGTTTCTATGACCTGGATGCCATGACCCAGGGCTTCCAGCGCTCGGATCTGATCATCGTCGCCGGCCGGCCGTCCATGGGGAAGACGAGTTTTTGTCTCTCGATTGGGCGCAATATTGCTGCGGGCCACAAGCTACCCGTCGCGCTGTTCAGTCTGGAAATGTCGAAGGAGCAGTTGGTGTACCGGCTGTTATCCTGCGAGGCCCGTATTGAGAGTACCCGGTTGCGGGCCGGCCGGATTTCGGAGAATGAGTGGCCAAGCATCAACCAGGCGATCAGTAACCTGGCGGAACTGCCGATATTTATCGACGATTCGCCCAATATCACCGTGGGGGAGGTGCGCTCCAAAACCCGGCGGCTGATTTCGGAACATGGCAAGTTGGGGCTGGTGCTGATCGATTACCTACAACTTATGGAGGGGGCCAGCGGTGGGGACAACCGGGTACTGGAACTCTCGCGCATGACTCGCGGCCTCAAGGGGCTGGCGCGAGAACTGAATGTGCCAGTGATTGTGCTCTCGCAACTCAGCCGGGGGGTGGAGCACCGCACCAACAAGCGCCCCATGCTCTCGGATCTGCGGGAAAGCGGCTCGATTGAGCAGGATGCGGACATTGTGATTATGCTATACCGGGATGAGTATTACACGCCGGATACGCCGGATCGGGGAATTGCAGAAATCATCATCGCCAAGCACCGCAATGGGCCAACGGGCACGGTGAAGCTATTGTTTGACCCGCGCCTTACCCAGTTTCGGAATCTCAAGTACTAGTTCGTCCTCAAGTCTAGTTAGGGTCAATACCAAAGGCTGGTAGCAACAAAGATGTAGTGAAATGACTATTAGATGATCAAGAGCTGTTAGGAAACGTCATTTCATCCTGGTTCACCATAACCCGACCCTTGCCCAGTTGCCCATAGTGCCCTATCTTGAACTCCACTCCCTGAGTGTAAATTCCATGACCCTCCACGACGATAATCCTCGCCCGCCTTGCCCCCGCTGTCATTCAACCTATATCTTGAAAAATGGTTCGACTCATCACAAAAAACAAAAGTATCTCTGCAAGAACTGTCACTATCAGTTCATTGACAGCCCCTCTAAAAAATACATTACGCCTTCGGAGACACAACTTATTCACTCTTGCCTCTTGGAGCGAATTTCCCTTGCTGGCATTAGTCGTATTACGAATATATCCTTGACTTCGGTACATCGCATTGTTAAGAGCTTTCTGCGCCAAGTTCCCTGTCACATCGAGGCTCAAGATACCTCTGATGGGGATTTTAACCTTGAGTGTGACGAACTCTGGTCGTTTGTCAAGAGCAAGCTAAATCCAGTTTGGATATGGGTTGCTCTAGAGCGAAGTAGCCGCAAGATTGTGGGCTTACATTTTGGTAGCAGAGGACGAGATAGTACTCAAGCATTCTGGGATTCACTACCCAGTGAAATCCGAGATTGTGCGACTGTGTACACAGATTTATGGAAGTCGTATATTGGGGTCATTCCTGAGGAAGCACATCAGCGGAGTAGAAAAGGAAGTGGACAGACCAGCTTGGTAGAGAGATTCAATAATACGATAAGACAACGATGTTCAAGACTGGTCAGGGGAAGTCTGTCAATATCAAGGAGATGGTTTAATCATGAAAGGTTAATATGGCACTTTGTCCACAACTATAATGCATCTTTAGATTCTGCCTGAAGAAACTTTCACTACTTATTTACTACTACCCA
>JACYLR010000054.1 GCA_015272465.1 Gloeomargaritaceae cyanobacterium C42_A2020_066 | reverse complement strand
GGTAATCCCTAGAAAGCGAATCTTACCGGCTTCTCGTAGGGTTTCTAGGGTAGGAACTAGGGCATCGGCGACCGCTGCGTAGCAATCGGGCTTAACGCCGTGGAGGTGGTAGATATCGATGTAATCCGTGCCTAGGCGTTGTAAATTGCGGTCCAGGCTGGCGATCAAGTCCTGGGGGGTGAGGATGCGCCGCCTATGGTCAACGACCTTTTTGGTGGAAAGAATCACCGACTCCCGTGGTACACCCCGCAGTGCCCGCCCCACCACCGTTTCCGTGCCATAGGCTTCGGCGGTGTCAATCAGGTTAATCCCCAAGGCCAGCGCAGAGCGCACCAGGCCGGCCGCTTGACGGTGGGTTTTGCCGGTACCCAGGCCCAGCCGACTGAAGCCGCCACAGCCCAACCCCATGACACTCACCCGCAACCCGGTGCGTCCCAGGGGCACATAGACCATATCGGGCCGGGGGTGACAGCGGCGGTCTATCACCACGGGCAGACGGTCTTCCAGCTTGGCCAGCAGCCGTTGTCCTAGCCTAGGCAGGGTGAGTTGGCTAAGAGCATCAGGACTGGGAGACGAGGGTGGCCTGGATCGCTCGCTCAGCATAGGTCCGCATCAGGTCGCGGGCGGTGACCAGGTTTTTCTGGAGGGCATCTCGGTCAACCCGCAGCCGTCGCAGGCGCGCATCGGGATTGCGTTGCAGCCAATAGACCAGGTTGGTATCCAGTTCAAACAAGGCCCGCTCGATCTGGGCCTCAATGGTCTTTTCAGGTAGAAAGATTCGATCCTGAGCCGGGCCATCGGGTTGTACCAGGGTGATGTGGCCATGTCCCCCAGGCCCCAAGCAATCAAACCGGAGAGCCTCCTGTCCATAGGCATTGAAAATCAACGACGGCCCGGTACCGAGGCCAACTGCTTTCCAGTAGACCTCCAGGTAGACCTGATTCTGAACTGGCAACTTGACCACATCCAAGCGCGTCACGGGAGCGGCCGGCCGGCGCTGAAACCGCCGTTGGTATCGCGGGGGCAAGATGGACTTAACCAGGGCTTTGAGCCAGACAGGACGAGGGAATTCCATAGGGATGCACGTTGGTTAGGCAACACTGGCTATGAGCTTAGGCGAACCTCCGCCCCATTGGACGGCATTACCCCCAAAAAAAGACCCTCCCGAAGGAGGGCAAGCCGGTCGTACGCCCTCAACGGCCGGGCGTCTGACGTTAGGCCAGCAGAGCTTTGGCCCGTTCGACCACGTTCTCGACGGTGTAGCCAAATTTCTCCAGGCAGACATTCCCCGGTGCCGATGCCCCGAACCGTTCGATGCTGATCATCTCCCCTCCACTACCCAGATAACGGCACCAGCCAAAGCTGGAGGCAGCTTCCACAGCAAGACGTTTGGTAGCGGCCTTGGGCATCACAGACTCCTTATACGCTGTATCCTGCTCTTCGAACAGTTCCCAGCAGGGCATCGACACCACCCGTACCTGGGTACCGGCTGCGGCCAACTGCTCGGCCGCCTTGATGCAGAGGCCCACCTCGGCCCCCGTACTGATCAGAATTAGGTCAGGGGTGCCGGCGCTGTCCACCAGAACATAGGCCCCTTTACTAACACCTTCGATGGAACTAGTGGCCAGGTTGGGGACGTTCTGACGGGAGAAGGCCATCAGGGTCGGGCGGTGCCGGTTTTCCATGGCGACCTTGTAGGCCCCTGCGGTTTCGGTGCCGTCGGCCGGCCGGATCACCAGCAGGTTGGGGATGGCCCGCAGGGAGGCCAGGGTTTCAATCGGTTGGTGGGTGGGGCCGTCTTCTCCCAGGGCCACCGAGTCGTGGGTCATGACATAAATCACACCCGCTTCCGAGAGGGCCGACAGTCGGATCGCAGCCCGCATATAGTCGGCAAAAACCAGGAAGGTGGCGCAGTAGGGGATCAGGCCAGAACCATGCAGTGCAATGCCATTACAAATGGCCCCCATGCCGTGCTCCCGCACCCCAAACCGCAGGTTGCGGTTGCCGTAGGTACCCTTCTGGAAATCGCCGTAACCCTTGAGCAGGGTGTAGTTGGAGTGGGTCAGGTCGGCGGAACCCCCAATCAGTTCGGGCACCACCTTGGCTAGGGCATTCAGGCAGATTTCTGAATGTTTGCGAGTCGCCAGGGACTTATCTTCCGGGGTGTAGGTGGGCAACACCTTCGCCCAGCCCTCCGGCAAGGTACCACTGGTCATCCGGGTGAATTCGGCAGCCTGTTCCGGGTAGCGGGTCTGGTATTCCGCCCAGGTCGCCATCCACTCGGCTTCGTAGCTGGCCCCGCGCACAATGGCTTGGCGAAAACGGGCTAGGGCATCCTCTGGCACCACAAACGGTTCGTAGGTCCAGCCGAGGGCCTCACGGGTGAGCTTCACCTCCTCACTACCCAGGGCGGCCCCGTGGACATCAGCGGTGTTTTGCTTGTTGGGAGAGCCGTAGCCGATCGTGGTCGTCACCTTGATCAGGGAGGGCTTATCGGTGACTGCCTTAGCAGCGGCAATGGCCCGCGCAATACCTTCCAAGTCATGGTTGCCATCGGGAACATGCTGCACATGCCAGCCGTAGGCTTCAAACCGCTTGCCCACATCCTCGGTGAAGGACACATCCGTGGAGCCGTCAATCGAAATGTGGTTGTCGTCGTAGAGGGCGATCAGCTTGCCCAAGCCCAAGTGGCCCGCCAGGGAGCAGGCTTCCCCGGAAACACCCTCCATGTTGCAGCCATCCCCAAGAATCACATAGGTGTAGTGATCCACCAGGGTGCAGTCGGGGGTGTTGAACTTGGCCGCCAAATGGGCTTCGGCCATCGCCAGACCCACGCCATTACAAATCCCTTGCCCCAGGGGGCCGGTGGTGACTTCCACCCCAGGGGTCTCAAAGTTTTCGGGGTGACCGGGGGTACGGGATTCCCACTGCCGGAATTGCTTGATGTCCTCCAGGGTGACACTGTCGTACCCAGTCAGATGAAGGAGGGCATACTGCAACATGCAGCCATGGCCGGCCGAGAGCACGAACCGATCCCGGTTGAACCAGCGGGGGTTCTTGGGGTTAAACCGCATGAACTGATCCCAGAGGACAAAAGCCATTGGAGCCGCACCCATGGGCAAGCCGGGGTGACCCGATTTGGCTTTCTCCACCGCATCAATGGCTAGGAAGCGGATTGAATTGATGCACAGTTGTTCCAGGGATTGGGTGACAGCAACCATAGGTCCTCGGTGGGCAGGGATGGGTAGAGCGGGGATCACCCCCAGGCCAGAGCCGCCTCCATTGTGCCATAGGCCGTTCCCCCCACCGGAAAATCGGTAATTCCCCCAAAGAATCCCCGGCCGGCCGGCCGCGCACCCCTAGGATTGGCATCAGCCGTCGCGGAGGATTGACCATGCGCCCCATCCAGAGCTTCCGGGTGGTTCCCAGCCTGCCGGACAATCTAGAGCCGCTGCGGCGGTTGGCCTTCAATCTCTATTGGGACTGGGCACCGGATCTACGGGAACTGTTTCGGCGACTGGATCGGGATCTATGGGAAACCTGCCACCACAACCCGGTGGCCCTGCTGGGCAGTGTCAGCCAAGAGCGTCTCCAGGAAGCCGCCGAGGATGAGGGGTTCCTGTCTCACCTTGAGCGCTCGGTTAAGAGTCTGGATCAGTACCTCCATGAGCGTACCTGGTATCGCAAACAACGCCACCCAGAAGCCGGCCGGCCGGAATGCTATGCCTATTTTTCGGCGGAGTTTGGCTTAACGGAAAGCCTGCCCATCTACTCCGGAGGCTTGGGAGTACTGGCCGGTGATCACCTCAAGTCGGCGAGTGACCTGGGACTGCCCCTCGTGGGGATCGGTCTACTCTACCAGGAGGGTTACTTCAGCCAATACTTCAACGCTGATGGCTGGCAGCAGGAGCGCTACCCCATCAACGACTTTTACAATCTGCCCCTGCACCTTATGCGGCGGCCCGATGGCTCCGAGTTGCGCATCGAGGTGCCCTACCCCCAACGGGTGATTTATGCACGGGTCTGGCGGGTGGATGTGGGCGCCGTACCGCTCTACCTGCTCGACACCAACATTGAACCCAACAATGCCTACGACCAAAACATCACCGATCAACTCTATGGCGGCGACTTAGACTTGCGGATTCACCAGGAGATCATGTTGGGGATCGGCGGCATTAAGTTGCTGCGCGCCCTCGGTCTCCATCCCACGGTTTATCACCTCAATGAAGGCCACTCCGCCTTTCTCTCCCTAGAGCGGATGCGGGAGTTTCTCCAGGAGGACGGGCTGTCCTTCACCGAAGCCCGGGAGCTTGTCAAGTCCAGCCAGAT
Organism: Gloeomargaritaceae cyanobacterium C42_A2020_066; assembly: GCA_015272465.1. Classification (GTDB taxonomy): domain Bacteria; phylum Cyanobacteriota; class Cyanobacteriia; order Gloeomargaritales; family Gloeomargaritaceae; genus JACYLR01. The sequence goes on along the minus strand of JACYLR010000054.1, from coordinate 7,024 downwards.
TTTTACCACCCATACTCCTGTACCAGCCGGCATTGACCTGTTCCCGGCAGATACGGTGATGTACTACCTGGGGAACTATGCCCAGGTATTGGGGCTGGGGCGGGAGGAGTTTCTCTCTCTGGGGCGGGAAAACACAGGCGACTTCCAAACTCCCTTCAATATGGCGATCTTTGCAATTAGGATGGCCAGCTTTGTCAACGGTGTCAGCCAACTTCATGCCGAAGTCAGTCGCCACATGTTCGCGGGTCTCTGGCCAGGAGTTCCCCTGGGTGAAGTGCCGATTGCCGGTGTCACTAATGGCGTCCATGCCCGCAGTTGCGTGGCGCCAGCCATCCAAGAAGTCTATGAACAGTACCTTGGTCCTAACTGGTGGACTCTGCCGCCGGAGCATTTCGACTGGCACCAAGTGGAGAGCATCCCCGATGAGGAACTGTGGCGGCAGCACGAGCGGGTGCGCTTCCAGATGATTCAACACAGCCGGGAAAAATTGCAACAGGCCCTCCGGGAGCGGGGCGCGCCTCTGGTGGAAGTGACGCGGGCGGGGGAAGCTCTCGATCCCAAGGCCCTGACCTTGGGGTTTGCCCGGCGATTTGCTACCTACAAGCGGGCGAATTTATTGTTGCGGCAGCCAGAGCGCTTCAAACGGCTGCTGATGGATCGCGAGCATCCTCTCCAACTTGTGTTTGCGGGCAAGGCCCACCCCAAGGACAACCCAGGTAAGGACATTATTCGCCAGATCATCCACTTCGCCCGGGAAAACGGCCTAGAGAAGCAGTTCATTTTTATCCCCAACTACGACATCTATACGTCGCGGTTGCTGGTGGCGGGCTGCGACCTGTGGCTGAATACTCCGCGCCGGCCGCGGGAGGCTTCGGGTACCAGTGGGATGAAGGCTGCGATGAATGGCCTACCCAACTTGAGCACCCTGGATGGCTGGTGGGCCGAGGCCGATTATGTCAATACCGGCTGGGCGATTGGCAGGGGTGAGGAATATGCCAACCAGGATTACCAGGATGAGGTGGAAGCCAATGCCCTCTACCAGGTACTGGAAGAGGAAGTGATTCCCCAGTTTTACCACCGGGATGCGGAGGGCTTGCCGCGTACATGGATCGCCCGCATGAAGCAGTCGATTCGCCTCAATACCCCCCTATACAACACCACCCGCATGGTCAAGGAGTATGCCCGACGAGCCTATTTCCCCACCCATGATCGCTACCAAATCTTGGCCCAGGAACACTACCAGGGGGGCAAAACCCTAGCGGCCTGGAAAAGTCGGATTTTTCAGGAGTGGTATAACATCCGCATCCAGTCGGTGGATGCAACAGCTCCTCACGACCTCCAAGTCAATGCGGTGGTGGAGGTAAAGGCAGTGGTCAATCTGGGGCAAATCAGCCCAGAGGATGTGGTGGTGCAGCTTTACCAGGGGCCGGTGGAAGCCACGGGCGAGATTTCCCAAGGCCGGCCGGCCGACATGGTGTTTCAAGGACAGGATGACTGGGGGAATAGCCTCTATGTGGGGGAAGTTGCCTTTAGTACCAGTGGTCTCCAGGGTTTTTCGGTGCGGATTCTGCCCCACCATCCGTATTTAGGAACATCCGTCGAGATGGGCTTGATCCACTGGGCTGCTTGAGGACAAGCCATAGGGGCCATAAGGTCAGGTTAAGAATTGATGGCGGTGGGAAATGCTTATGGACAAATCTTGTGTCGCTGACCTACCATCAGGGTAGTCGGCTGGAGGCCCCTGCCAGAACCCGTGGGGCTTGGTGTGGTGTTGTGACAGTGAGTGACGGAGACTACCATGGCAATCTTCACCGTTTTCGGGACGCAGTTTAACGACACAATCAATGGCGCTGGTGGCCCACTCGACCAAAACCAAATCTTCGGGGGCGGTGGTGATGATGTCCTGACCGGCGCTTCGGGTGCCGATGTTTTGAATGGGGATGATGGGAACGATTCCCTCAATGGCGCAGATGGGAATGACTCCCTTACGGGGGGTATGGGTAATGACGTGGCCTTTGGTGGGGCCGGCCGGGATACCCTTGTGGGTGGGTCTGGGAATGATGCACTTTTGGGTGAAGCAGGAAATGACTCTATTTTCGGGGGAGATGATTCGGATACTATCCTTGGTGGTGATGGCAATGACATTATTAATGGCGAAAATCAAAGCGACAGCCTGAGTGGGGGATTGGGGAGCGATGGCCTCTCCGGTGGCTCTGGAGATGACACCCTGGTGGGCAGTGTTTCCGGGACTCTTAGTTCAGGGGCTGGGGAAGCAGATACCCTGACGGGTGGTACAGGGCGGGATATTTTTGATATCCGTGGTCAATATGACGATGGTGATACCTCAAACGATATTTTCTCTGGTGATAGTAGTTTCGCTCTGATTACCGATTTAACAGCGGAAGATATTGTCCTTTTAGGTGGTTCTCCAAGCGACTATGCCTTGGTGAATTCGGGGGGAAATACCCGCGTCTTTCGCGTGGGTGGTGGATTCTTTGGTGGCTCGGAGTTCGTTGCTTTAGTTCAGGGTGTCTTGGCGAGTAACCTAACAGTAACTACCATCAATGGCACCACAGCTCTCGTGATCACCGGCGGGGGGGGTGTTCCATCTCCCGGTGTTATTCAGGGAGATGGTGCGGATAATAATCTGACTGGTTCGACTTCAAACGACACTATTAATGGTGGTGGTGGTAACGACACCATCAATGGTTTTACAGGTAACGACCTACTTGATGGCCAGACTGGGGATGACATTGTCATTGGTGGCTCTGGTTTCGATAGCCTGATTGGGGGTTCTGGGAACGATATCCTAGATGGCGGTGAGCAGGACGATAGCCTGGCCGGTGGCACAGGCAATGACTCACTCCTCGGAGGCTTAGGTAACGACACCTTGGCGGGCCAAGATGACCAGGACACGCTCACTGGTGGCGATGGTAATGACATTCTTGACGGCGGTTCTGGGAATGACATTCTGGATGGCGAAGCGCAAGATGACAGTCTAGTTGGCGGAGCAGGCTTTGACGACCTAGATGGCGGGTCTGGCAATGACACCCTTAGCGGTGGAATCAATAACGACACCCTATTTGGCGGTAGTGGAAACGATCAACTCTTCGGCAATGAGGATAACGACCTCCTTGATGGGAGTGATGGCTTTGACACCCTTGATGGGGGTACGGGCAACGACACCCTCATCGGCGGTTCTGGGAATGACAGTCTTGTTGGCGGTACTGGCAACGATGCCTTGAATGGTGGGGTTGGCGTTGATACGCTTGTGGGCGGTGATGGGAATGATGTTCTTGCCGGTGGCGAGAGCAATGACAGTCTGGATGGCGGAACTGGCAATGACACTCTGACTGGAAATACCGGCAATGACACGATTGTTGCGGGCACTGGCACTGACTCTGTTGATGGAGGAGATGGGGATGACTCCCTCCTCGGTGGCGATCAAGGGGACATTGTAGCCGGTGGCAGTGGAAACGATGTCCTGACTGGTGACAATGGTGATGACAGCTTGGGTGGCGGGGTTGGTAACGATACCCTGACCGGTGGCAACGACAATGACTTCCTGGCAGGCGATGAAGGGGTCGATAGTTTGGATGGGGGGGCAGGAGATGACACGCTCCGAGGCAGTGTATCCGGACTCATTTCCCCAACTGATACAGAGATTGATTCGCTGACGGGCGGTACGGGTCGAGACATCTTCGACCTCCGGAATCAATACAACGATGGCCAGGTTGGCATAGACCAGTTCGTTGGTGATAACAGCGCTGCGGTGATCACGGACTTCGGTGCCGGTGATCTTGTTTTCTTAGACCTACCCCAGAATAACTACACCTTGCTCAGCTTCACCTTCCAGGGCGTGGCTGGGGTTGGCATCTTCCAACAGGTCTCAGGGCCGGCCGGTGGCTTGGAGTTTTTGGGCTTCCTACAGAACCGAACGCTGGCAGAGGTTCGACTCAACACCAGTAACGGCCAGACTGTCGTCGAGTTTGCAGCGGGGGGCGGCCCGGTGCCCGGCCCGATTGTCGGCGGCACAGGGAATGACACCCTGATTGGCAACTCCGGCAACGATACGATTTCCGGCGGAGATGGCAATGATACCCTCAGTGGTCTGACCGGCAACGATATCCTCAACGGTCAAGACGATGACGACTCGCTCTCTGGTGGTGCTGGCAACGACACCCTAAGCGGTGGCAGTGGGAATGACACCATGGATGGCGGCGATCAGGATGACAGCTTGGTCGGGGGTACTGGCAATGACTCCTTGGTTGGAGGACTCGGAAACGACACCCTATCAGGTCAGGATGATCAGGATACGCTCATTGGCGGTTCTGGGAATGACATTCTGGATGGTGGTTCTGGGAATGACATTCTGGATGGCGAAGCGCAAGATGACAGTCTAGTTGGCGGAGCAGGCTTTGACGACCTAGATGGCGGGTCTGGCAATGACACCCTTAGCGGTGGAATCAATAACGACACCCTATTTGGCGGTAGTGGAAACGATCAACTCTTCGGCAATGAGGATAACGACCTCCTTGATGGGAGTGATGGCTTTGACACCCTTGATGGGGGTACGGGCAACGACACCCTCATCGGCGGTTCTGGGAATGACAGTCTTGTTGGCGGTACTGGCAACGATGCCTTGAATGGTGGGGTTGGCGTTGATACGCTTGTGGGCGGTGATGGGAATGATGTTCTTGCCGGTGGCGAGAGCAATGACAGTCTGGATGGCGGAACTGGCAATGACACTCTGACTGGAAATACCGGCAATGACACGATTGTTGCGGGCACTGGCACTGACTCTGTTGATGGAGGAGATGGGGATGACTCCCTCCTCGGTGGCGATCAAGGGGACATTGTAGCCGGTGGCAGTGGAAACGATGTCCTGACTGGTGACAATGGTGATGACAGCTTGGGTGGCGGGGTTGGTAACGATACCCTGACCGGTGGCAACGACAATGACTTCCTGGCAGGCGATGAAGGGGTCGATAGTTTGGATGGGGGGGCAGGAGATGACACGCTCCGAGGCAGTGTATCCGGACTCATTTCCCCAACTGATACAGAGATTGATTCGCTGACGGGCGGTACGGGTCGAGACATCTTCGACCTCCGGAATCAATACAACGATGGCCAGGTTGGCATAGACCAGTTCGTTGGTGATAACAGCGCTGCGGTGATCACGGACTTCGGTGCCGGTGATCTTGTTTTCTTAGACCTACCCCAGAATAACTACACCTTGCTCAGCTTCACCTTCCAGGGCGTGGCTGGGGTTGGCATCTTCCAACAGGTCTCAGGGCCGGCCGGTGGCTTGGAGTTTTTGGGCTTCCTACAGAACCGAACGCTGGCAGAGGTTCGACTCAACACCAGTAACGGCCAGACTGTCGTCGAGTTTGCAGCGGGGGGCGGCCCGGTGCCCGGCCCGATTGTCGGCGGCACAGGGAATGACACCCTGATTGGCAACTCCGGCAACGATACGATTTCCGGCGGAGATGGCAATGATACCCTCAGTGGTCTGACCGGCAACGATATCCTCAACGGTCAAGACGATGACGACTCGCTCTCTGGTGGTGCTGGCAACGACACCCTAAGCGGTGGCAGTGGGAATGACACCATGGATGGCGGCGATCAGGATGACAGCCTGGCCGGTGGTACCGGTAATGATTCCCTGGGTGGAGGTTTGGGGAACGACATACTACTTGGTCAAGAAGATCAAGACACGCTATTCGGGGGATCCGGGAATGACACCCTGGATGGTGGTTCTGGAAACGACCTAGTCTTTGGTGAGAACAACAACGACAGTCTTGTGGGGGGCCTTGGCCTAGATACCCTGGATGGCGGTTCTGGGAACGACACCCTCGATGGGGGGGATGCGAATGACACCCTCTTTGGTGGATCGGGTAATGATTCCCTGCTGGGTGGCTCCGGGAATGACTCCTTGGATGGGGGCACCGGCAACGACACGCTTGCAGGTGGAACAGGAGATGACACCCTAATCGGGGGTAACTTTAATGACCTCCTGCAGGGTCAAGAAGGTAATGACTCGCTTATTGGGGATGCCGGGAGTGACACCCTAGTTGGGGGGTCTGGCTCTGACAGCGCTTTGGCTGGAGCAGGGGATGACTCCTTGGTTGGAGACGACGGCAATGACAGCCTATCGGCTCAAGATGGCAACGACACCGCCCTGGGTGGCATCGGCAACGACCTCCTGGATGGTGGTAATGGAAATGACAACCTTGATGGCGGGGCAGGCAACGACCTGATCTTTGGCGGTCAGGGGAATGATTTGGTCACCGCTGGTGACGGAGATGACTTCATCAGGGCTGGGGGTAGCACGAGCTTCGACTTCGTTGAGATTGACACGCTCTTCGGTGGAAATGGCCGAGATGTCTTTGATCTGACGGATCAATACGCCGATGGTGAGGTGGGAGTCGATTCCCCCATCATTGATGACAACTTCGCCCGAATTGAGGACTTCACCAACATTGACCGCGTACTAGTCACAGGCTCACCAGACGAAATTGTCCTGCTTGATTCTGGGGTCTTCCCTCAGTTAGGACTGGGCGCTGGCAGTACTGCTGTCTTCCGTCTGGTACCTGCTTCTGCGGCGAATCCTGTGGGTGGCTATGAGTTCCTCGCAGTGATTGTCGGCATTGATCCCAACACTTTAGTGGTTGGGGTAGATGGTACTGGCACCACGGTTATTGCTGCTGCCGATGCTCCTGGAGATCTCATTAACGGCAACAACCTGAATAACAACCTAGTAGGGAATCTGGGTGCTGACACCATCAACGGTGGAGGTGGTAACGACATCCTAGATGGCCAATTAGGCAACGACTCACTGAATGGCGGGTCTGGAAACGATCGCCTCATTGGCGGGGACGGGAATGACCGACTTGTTGATAACGGGGGCAATGACACCCACTCTGGAGGAGAGGGCAATGACACCCTCTTTGGCGGAAGCGGTAACGATGCGCTGAGTGGTGATGCAGGGGATGATTCCTTGTCGGGAGGAGATCGAAACGAC